>CAYHPA010000130.1:0-9809 GCA_964358155.1 uncultured Chitinophaga sp. | reverse complement strand
ATGGCGCTGCGTGAAATATTTGATACTTATCGTAGTCCTGTTGTGATTGATGCTGATGCGCTGAATATTATGGCCTCGCAGAAAGATCTTTTAAACCTGATACCTGCTGGCTCCATACTTACACCACATCCAAAAGAATTTGAAAGATTGTTTGGTGAATCAGCCAATGATTTTGACCGCATACAACTGGCCATGGAAAAAGCGAAGGAGTTGGATGTTGTAATTGTATTGAAGGGACATCATACATTGATAGCAACCCCAGAAGGAAACGCCTTCTTTAATTCTACCGGCAATACAGGTATGGCTACCGCCGGAAGTGGGGATGTGCTGACCGGAATACTTACCGGATTATTTGCCCAGGGTTATAGTACTGTTGAAACTACTATACTCGGTGTTTACCTTCATGGGATGTCTGGCGACCTTGCCGCTAAGGAACTTTCAAAGGAGGGAATGATTGCAGGCGATATTATTGAACACCTTGGCAGTGCTTTCCGGTCACTGGGCTGAAGAAATGCAATGCCTGAAAAAGAGGAGAATATATTCCCACAACTTCAACCCAGTCAAGTTTTTGCACCCTTTTACGATAATTTCCCAATCCCTAATTCCCAATTCCTAAATTCCCTCTCATCCCCTATCTTTGCCGCCTTTGACCGCCATAGCTTTAGCGACGGCGGTCTTTAAATCTGTATTAAGAATCAACACTTATGGACAAATTGATCTATCTCGTCCCTGCAATGGGCCTGATTGGTTTACTCTACACCCTTATCAAGTTTAAATGGGTCTCAAAACAGGATGCCGGCACCGACCGGATGAAAGAGATCAGCAAATACATTGCTGATGGCGCTATGGCTTTTTTAAAAGCCGAATGGAAAATACTCGGATACTTTGTGGTGATAGTTGGAATACTGCTCGCAGTAATGGCTACCACCAATCCTCATTCTCACTGGCTGATTGCCGGTGCATTTGTTGTGGGGGCTGTTTTCAGCGCCACTGCCGGATATATTGGAATGAAAATAGCCACCAAAGCCAATGTTCGTACTGCACAGGCAGCCCGGACAAGTTTGAGCAAAGCATTAGGGGTTTCCTTTACCGGCGGTTCAGTAATGGGTCTCGGCGTTGCAGGTCTTGCTGTATTGGGCTTAGGAGGCCTGTTCATTGTATTGAAAATGTATTTCGCACCTGACTCACCGGTAAACAGTGATGAAATGATCCGCACAGTGGAAGTACTGACCGGTTTTTCTCTCGGTGCAGAATCCATTGCCCTTTTTGCAAGAGTAGGCGGTGGTATCTATACCAAAGCTGCAGACGTAGGCGCCGACTTGGTTGGTAAAGTAGAAGCAGGTATCCCTGAAGATGATCCGAGAAACCCAGCCACTATTGCAGATAATGTGGGAGACAATGTAGGTGATGTGGCAGGCATGGGCGCCGACCTGTTCGGCTCTTATGTAGCTACCGTACTTGCCACAATTGTATTGGGACAACAAACATCAGTAATTACAGAAGATACATTGGGAGGTTTCTCCCCCATTGTACTGCCAATGCTGATAGCCGGTGTTGGAATTTTATTTTCAATCGTAGGTACCTGGTTCGTTCGTGTAAGCGATGCAGCAGGCATCAATACAGATAATGTGCAGAAAGCGCTGAACATGGGCAACTGGGGTTCTATTATTTTAACGGCTCTTGCTGCAGGTGGGCTGATCTACTGGATACTTCCGGAGGCTATGGAACTGCGTGGTTTTATTTTTACAAAATGGGATGTGATGGGCGCTGTGGGCGTTGGACTTGCAGTTGGCGCACTCATGAGCATCATCACAGAATATTATACTGCCATGGGCAAAAGGCCGGTGAAATCCATCATCCGGCAATCATCCACCGGGCATGCTACGAATGTAATTGGCGGCCTGGCGGTTGGTATGGAATCAACCTTCCTCCCTATTATCGTTTTAGCGGCAGGTATCTGGGGCTCTTATGAATTTGCAGGGCTATACGGTGTGGCTATTGCTGCTGCAGGTATGATGGCTACAACGGCTATGCAATTAGCTATTGATGCGTTTGGCCCGATTGCCGATAATGCAGGTGGCATTGCCGAAATGAGTGAACTGCCTAAGGAAGTCAGAGAAAAAACAGATGTGCTGGATGCAGTGGGTAATACAACTGCTGCTACAGGAAAAGGATTCGCCATTGCATCTGCAGCATTAACGGCCCTTGCTTTGTTTGCTGCATTTGTGGGTGTAGCACTTCCTGCAGATAACCAGCGGATAGATATTTACAAAGCCGATGTGCTGGCCTCCTTGTTTATTGGCGGAATGATCCCTTTCATATTTTCTTCATTGGCCATCCGTGCCGTGGGACAAGCTGCAATGGCAATGGTGGAAGAAGTGCGGCGCCAGTTCAGAACGATCCCCGGCATTATGGAAGGAACAGGTAAACCTGAGTACGAAAAATGCGTTGCTATCTCTACAAAAGCTTCACTCAAAAAAATGATGTTGCCGGGAGCTATTACAATCATTTCCCCTTTAGCAATTGGATTTACTTTAGGCCCTGAAGCATTAGGAGGTTTTTTAGCGGGAGCAACTGTTAGCGGTGTGCTGATGGGAATGTTTCAGAATAATGCGGGCGGTGCCTGGGATAATGCAAAAAAATCTTTTGAAAAAGGTGTTGAGATAAATGGTGAAATGTTTTACAAAAAATCAGAACCGCACAAAGCGTCGGTAACGGGTGATACGGTAGGTGATCCTTTTAAAGATACTTCTGGTCCGTCTATGAACATCCTTATCAAACTGATGTCCATTGTATCATTAGTCATTGCCCCTACCCTTGCGCAGATGAATGCTAAAAAAGCTCCACCGCCGATTGCCCCTTCTGCCGGGCGGCCGACAGGGAAAGTGATGTATATGAGCAAGCCGGTAAGCGTTAATACAAACAATACTGTCCATTATAACGATTTTGCTGCAAGATAAAAGCAGCATATAGAAAAGCTTAATCAGAACCATTACATGAAGTCCTGCTGTGTCTACAGCGGGACTTTTGTTTTGGCCAGACCTGTTCCTCATGTAACTTTTTTCTTTTGCCCCCGTCTCATGTTAACCCATGTTAAAAAAAATTAAATAAGGTTTCCTTTTTTTGGTCATACGAAAATAGTCGTATATTCGGCCCATAAATCTGAAAACTATGTCAGCACCAAAAACAATAAAGCCCACCGAAAGCGAACTGGAAATATTACAGATACTCTGGGCCAAAGGCCTGGCCACTGTACGGGAAGTGCATGAAGAACTATCCAAGACCAAGGATGCCGGCTATACTACTACTCTGAAGCTGATGCAGATAATGAATGAGAAGGGTATTGTGAAAAGGGATGATTCCATGCGCACACATGTGTACCAGTCAGCCGTGAATAAAGAAAAAACACAAAAGCATTTACTGGGTAAGATGATTGATAGTTTGTTTGGCGGCTCCCCCACCCAACTGGTAATACAGGCCCTCGGTGATAACAGCCACAAAGCAAGCCCCGAGGAACTGGAGCAGATACAGGCATTGCTCAACAGCCTTAAAAAATAAACATGATAACCGGCCAAACCAGCTTTTTACAGGCCCTCGGATGGGCCGTATTCAACAGCCTCTGGCAAATGGCGCTGCTATGGGTCATTTACCAATTGGTTACCGGCTTGTTCCGGTCAATAAGGTCTTCTTCTAAAAGCACATTGGCCACTTTGCTGTTGTCAACAGGCTTTGCCTGGTTTATTTATACTTTCTTTTCTGCTTGGGATAACCCGGCTGCAAGCGGAACGATTTCATCTGTATTTACTGCTACGGACAATACAGGAATCACTGCATGGCTGCAAAAAGCATTGCCGGTGGCATCGGTTATATATCTCGCACTCCTTCTGCTTCCTGTCTCCGGCTTCATCCGTAATTACCGGTATGTAAAAGTGATCAGGCAGTATGGATTGACAAAAATAGATGTGCAGTGGCGGGTATTTGTAAAAAATTTGGCAGCGCAGATGGGTATTCGCAAACCGGTGCATATATGGGTATCCGAATTCATTACTTCCCCCGTTACGATCGGTTTTTTAAAACCTGTTATCCTTGTGCCGCTGGCTGCTGTCAACCATTTATCCGTTCAGCAAATGGAATCGGTATTGCTGCATGAGATATCGCATATCCGGAGGCACGACTATTTTATCAATCTTGTCATCAATATCATCAGGACAGTTCTTTACTTCAATCCTTTTGTAAAAGCATTTGTTCAGATCGTAGAGAGAGAAAGGGAGAAAAGCTGTGATGAAATGGTGTTGCAGTTCCAGTATGACCCGCATGAATATGCCACCGCCCTGCTTACGCTGGAAAAGGTGAACCAACCGGATCACTCATTCGTAATGGCCGCAGCCGGAAGAAAAAATGACCTGCTGCACCGGGTTGAACTCATCATGGGAGTAAATAAGAAAAAAACTATTTCTTTCAATAAGCTTGCAGGAATAGCAGCAGGGTTGCTATGTATTATTGCTGTCAATGCTTTTATTATTTCGGGCAAAAACATCCGTAGTAAGCAAACAGCTGCAAACAACTACTCCACTTCTTCTTTTGCATTTCTGGCTTCGGATGGAATTATTGAAGCGGATAATGCCTCACCCGAAGCTTTACAACAAGTGGTTGGCAGCCATACCGGCTCATCCGTCCGGCAACTGGCTTCTTCCTTAAAAACGAATATCACTGATGGAATTATTGCTGCATCCGATATCATACAGGCCAATTACGAAGTTCCTGCAGAGGTACCGGTGTTGGCTCAATACCAGGAAGAACAGGTAAAAGCAGCAATGGATGCGTCTAAAAAAGTATTGGAAAACGCAGAATGGAAGGCTTTGGAAAAGAATATTGCAGATGTGTTTACCCAGAGAGAAAAAGAAAAATTGAGGAAATCCTACCAGAAAGAACTGGATAAATTTGACTGGAACAAATGGGAAAATAAACTCCGCCTCGCTTATGATTATGTGGACTGGAACAGGGTAAACGAGCAATTGAACAAAGCAGTCAGCAATATCCGCATTGATAGCCTGCAAAAAGTGTACAATGAAGCCATCTGCAAAATAGACGATGTATCAGAAGAACTTACCTTGAATCAACTGAAAGGGATACCCGACTCGGATATTTCCCTGAAAATGCTGGAAGAAAAGAAACGGGAAATGCAGAAAGCGCTAAACAAACTGAAAGCAACACGCAGCAAAAAGATCGTTCACCTCTAAAAATGTATCAGACGGAGACCGTCAGATACATTTACCAGCACCGCGGACATTTTTCACTGTACTTATTGCCCAACAGGAACCCGACAAGTATTTCGTGTGTGCCTTTGCTGACGGTGTTCAATGCCGTGGTAGTAAAATCATACGCATAACCTACGTTGAATGTATTTCCGATATTCAACCCTCCCATCGCAGCATAGCCGTCCTCGTAACGGTAGCTGCCGCCCAGCCAAAACAAATCCTGGTATTGGAACTTTAAGTTCAGCTCTGGCTGAAAATCATTTTTGGATGAATTCTGCACATACTTCAGCATAACAGATGGTATGGCATTGATATCATCGGTGAGCAGAAAACGGTAGCCCCCGCTGAGAAACATATGAGGTACCAGGCGCCCCTTTGTCAATATGGCTGCATCATCCACAAAGCTGAGTTTCTGAGGTATAATCTGCTGGGCTGATAGTCCAATAAAATAATTTTTGGTATACAACCACATTCCAAACCCAAGATCAGGCCTGATTTTGTTTAACTCTTTATTAATTGAAGTGCCGGTGGCCGGATCATAAATATCCCCGGTTCCTGAAAAATCATGTTTGGTCCTGTCTATACTGATATTAGTAATACCACCGGAAAAACCTGCTGAAAGGTTCATGGTGGGACTCAAGCCTAAATGATATGCATACGTTGCATTAATAGTAAACCGGTTAAAGCTCCCGGTACGGTCGTTTACCATGGTAAGGCCAATGCCATGATGCGGCTCAGCAGCTGTGTAATTCTCCCAATAATATCTTCCCCTCGGATTTTCTCCGGGTATCTGGAACGAAGTGGAGGAAGTGCGGTAATCCTTCTTTCCAATCGGGCCCTGTATGCTGAAATAAGAAGTCCGCGGAGCGCCGGTAAGGCCCACCCACTGATCTCTGGTACTGATTTTCAGGTCCACATAATTCTCAATACCGCTGAGGGCCGGATTAAGAATATAATTGTTGAGGATGTACTGGGTATAATGAGGCCTTTGCTGGGCTATCGCCGCCACACTCACCAACCACACGGGGATTAATAAAATTGTCTTTTTCATTGTTTAACGAATTATATCCACATAACCAGCCATAGGCAATCTGCCGTTTTTCGGAGTAATGATATAATAGTAAGTACCTACCGGAACCTGTTTGCCGTTCACGGTACCGTCCCAGGGCTTACCGTATCCTTCTGAATAAAATATCCGCTGACCATAACGGTTGAAAACTTCCACCGTATTGCCCGGATAACTGTCGAGGTAGGGAATCACCCAGGTATCATGCACCCCGTCACCATTCGGGCTGAATATATTAGGCACTTCAATTTTCTTCAGCAATTTGACATTAACAAAGTCATTAGCGCTGCAGCCATTGTCAGAAGTTACTGTTAGCTGATAAACCTGGTCAGAAGGAATATTGGAAACTACAGGATTCCTGATTGCCGGATTGCTCAGGTACTGCGGCGGAGTCCACAAATAGGTAATATTGAAATTTGCAGTGACATTTGGCGTCAACGTTACCTGCCCGCCTTCAATCAGCCCTTTATCGGGTCCGGCATCTACCACCGGCAGCGGATAGACCGGAATTATCTGCTCTGCAAAGTTGGAACATCCATTAGCGGCAACATAAGTGTAGCGGATAGTATGGTTACCTGCCCCTGCTACAGATGGTGTGAAGAGGCCCCCGGCATTTACTCCCGTTCCGGAAAATGTTCCGCCAGCCGGAAGACCTGAAACAGTGAACGGAGCTACATCTGCGCAAATACCAGCAACGGGATTGAATTGTACAGTGGGAGTTTGTAAAACATCAATCGTATTATTCACTGTAACAAAATCACATGTGGTACCTGTCGTTTGTATTGTATAACCCTGTAACCCTATGCTGGTAGGCGCACCGGTAATACTTAATGTATTTCCTGTTACAGAACTTGTAAGCCCTGCAGGTAAACCCGTAATTGTTGCTCCGGTTGCACCGCCTCCAAGGACATATGTAACAGGTGTTATTAATTTACCAGAGCAAACTGTCTGGCTGGTTGTAGATGTTGCCGAACTTAACGTCATAGTATGATCTGCATCTACCTGAATCACTACAGATCCTGATTGTACCGCACTGCAGGTTGTGGGACTGCCATCCTGCACACTTACTAATGCATATGTATAAGTACCAGGTGTTGTTGTCGGCACAGATACTGTAGCTGTATTTCCAACTGAGGTCACCGTTTGATTCGGCCCGCCGTTGATAGTGTATGTAAACGTATATGGAGCAGTCGTACCTCCTCCTGTGAATGTTACATTTGGTGCAGGATCATCCTCACATACAGTTACTGCTCCTGTAATGCTTGCTGTTGGTGCAGGGTTAACAGTAACCGTAACCGATCCTGTCTCTGAGCGGCTACAAGCCAGGGCACTGCCCTCTTGCACATTTACTAATGCATAAGTATATGATCCTACTGTTGCTGTTGGCACAGACACAGTAGCTGTATTGCCGGATGACACTACAGTTTGGTTAGCCCCTCCATTGATGGTGTAAGTAAATGTATAAGGAGCCGCACCTCCTGATCCTGTAAATGTAACATTGGGTGCAGGAGCATCTTTACATACCGTTATAGCTCCGGCGATAATCGCTGCAGGTAGCGGATTTACAGTTATAGTTACATTACCAGTTTGAGTCTGACTGCAAAGATTTGCACTTGCATCCTGAACGCTTACCAATGCATAAACAAATGTTCCGGCTGTTGATGTCGGTACAGCAACTGTTGCTGTATTTCCAACTGAGGTTACCGTTTGATTCGGCCCGCCATTAATTGTATAGGTGAATGTAAATGGAGCTGTGCCCGCAGTTCCGGTAAATGTGATATTGGGCGAAGATGCATTGAGGCATACAGTATTCGTTCCAGAAATGTTTGCTGTTGGTGACGGGCTTACAGTAACAGTTGCTGAACCTGTCTGCGTCTGGCTGCACGTAGTTGCACTTGCATCCTGCACACTTACAAGATTATAAGTAAATGTTCCCGGCACTGCTGTCGATGCAGTTACCGTTGCAGTATTGCCAACACTGACCACTGTTTGATTCGGACCTCCGTTGATATTATAAGTAAATGTATATGGTGCCGTCGTACCTGCCCCTGTAAATGTAATAGCCGGTGCAGTGGCATTTTGGCAAACCGTTATTGTTCCTGTAACGTTGGCTGTTGGTAATGGATTCACCGTTACAGTTGCTGACCCGCTTTGTAATTGATTGCACAACCCTGCGCTGGCATCCTGAACACTTACAAGATTATAAGTAAATGTGCCCGCTACTGCAGTAGATGCAGATACGGTTGCCGTATTTCCGGATGATACCACTGTTTGATTCGGTCCGCCATTGATATTATAGGTAAATGTATATGGCGCAGTACCTGCAGCGCCGGTGAATGTAATATTTGGCGCTGTTCCGTTACGGCATACAGTTATCGTTCCGCTGATATTTGCTGTTGGCAGCGGTGTCACAGTTACAGTTGCCGTACCTGTTTGCGCCTGGCTGCATGTATTGGCGCTGGCATCTTGCACACTTACGAGGTTATATGTAAATGTTCCTGCTGTTCCGGTTGGAGCTGATACCGTAGCTGTATTTCCAACTGATACTACCGTTTGATTGGGGCCGCCATTAATATTATAAGTAAATGTGTATGGTGCCGTACTTGCTGCTCCAGTAAATGTAATGGTCGGGGAAGGCCCATTCTGACAAACCTGTATTGTTCCACTGATAGCAGCCGTTGGTAAAGGAGTAACAGTTACGACTACATTGCCACTTTGCGACTGGCTGCATAAAGTAGCGCTTGCATCCTGTACACTTACCAGCGTATAGGTGAATGTGCCGGCCGCCGCTGTTGATGCATTTACCGTCGCTGTATTACCAACACTTACTACTGTCTGATTGGGTCCCCCATTGATATTATAAGTGAATGTATAAGGTGTTGTACCCCCCGCGCCGGTAAATGTTACCGGGGGCGCTGCGGCATTACGGCAAACAGTTATTGTTCCTGCAATACTTGCAGTAGGCAATGGATTCACCGTTACAGTTACACTGCCCGACTGCGCCTGGCTGCAGGTACTTGGGCTGGCATCCTGCACACTTACCAATGCATATACAAATGTTCCCGTAGTACCGGTAGGCACAGCTACAGTAGCTGTATTACCAACTGATACCACCGTTTGATTGGGTCCGCCGTTGATTGTATATGTAAATGTGAAGGGAGCTGTACCGGTAGTTCCTGTAAATGTAACATTGGGTGAAGGAGCATTGCGGCAAACAGCTATTGTACCTGTAATATTTGCTGTGGGCGAAGGATTCACTGTTACAACCGCACTGCCTGTTTGTGCCTGGCTACATGCAGCGGCGCTGGCATCCTGTACACTAACGAGGTTATAAGTGAATGTGCCGGGTGTTGCTGTTGACGCTGTCAGGGTTGCTGTATTACCAACACTTACAATTGTCTGATTGGGGCCGCCGTTAATATTATAAGTGAATGTATAAGGTGATGTAGTACCTGCACCTGTAAATGTAATAGTGGGTGCAGTTG
>CAYHPA010000129.1:0-9836 GCA_964358155.1 uncultured Chitinophaga sp. | reverse complement strand
AGCGATAACCCTTCGATCTTCTGTATCGTCTCCTTAGTCAACATTTGGCTGAGGTGTGTACCGTAAATATGGCTTTACAATTTTTACTCCCTTCGGAAATTTCTTTATCGCATCTTCTGTGCTTACTGCCGGAACAATGATCACATCTTCTCCATGTTTCCAATCGGCTGGTGTAGCTACACTATAGCCTGCTGTCAGTTGCAGCGAGTCAACCACCCGTAATACTTCATAAAAATTTCTTCCGGTAGAAGCCGGGTAAGTGATCATCAGCTTAACAGCCTTATCTGGTCCGATCACAAACAATGAACGAACAGTAGCGGTAGCCGATGCATTCGGATGAATCATATCATAAAGAGTAGCCACAGTCCTGTCAGCATCAGCAATAATGGGAAAATTTACCGTACAGTTTTGGGTCTCATTGATGTCTTTTACCCATCCTTCGTGTTTGCCCAAAGGATCAACACTAACCGCCAGCACTTTTACATTACGCCTGGCAAATTCTTCGTTTAAAAGTGCGGTCTTTCCCAACTCCGTTGTGCAAACAGGAGTGTAATCAGCTGGGTGGGAAAACAAGATTCCCCAGCCGCTGCCCAGGTATTCATAAAAATCAATTTCACCTGCAGTGGTTTGTGCTTTAAAGTTGGGTGCAGTGTCACCAAGACGGAGCGCCATATTTGTATAGTTTTAATGTTGCGAAAATAGGTCAAAACAATTATCCTACCAAGTTGGTGGACTTTAAGACAAGCATGACTGAAACAAGTATCAGTATATTGAATGAATCAAACAATCAAATCCTTCAATGTCCTGTTTTCCAGAATATTCAAAGAGGCATCTCTCACCTCAATCATCATATCATGAAGGCCACATTGTTTCTCGTCGCAATTTTTGCAGCGTTCATAAAAATAAAGGCTGACGCAGGGCAGCATAGCAATCGGGCCGTTTATCAGCCTTATTACACTGGCCACTTTGATCTTTGATGGGTCCTTTTCCAAAAAATACCCGCCCCCTTTTCCTTTTTTGCTATCAAGAATACCTGCTTTTTTCAGCTCCAGTAAAATATTCTCCAAAAACTTCAATGGTATCTTTTTCTTTTTAGAAATTTCTGCAATCAACACAGGGCCTTTATTATACCGCTCCGCCAGGTAGATCAGCGCCTTGAAAGCATATTGGGATTTTTTGGATAGCATAAACTCCTATTGAACAACCAGTTTGTAATTGATTGCTGAGTTTTTTTTCAGCATAGCAGATACACCACAGTATTTTTCCAGCGACAGTTCAATGGCCTTTCTCACCTTATCTTCATTTTTGGCTGCTGTTCTTATCCGGTAAATGACCTGAATTTCTTTGAAAACTTTCGGATGTTCGTCTGTCTGCCCTGCTTCTGCTTCAATAATTAAATCGGAAAAATCCACTCTCATCTTTGTCAGTATCTCCACCACATCAATTCCTGAGCAACCGGCAAGCGCCGACAAAAGCAACGCCTTGGGCCCATGTCCTTTTTTAACAGCACCATCGATTTTAATTTTATTCCCTTCATGATCCGCTTCAAATTCATGTGCCTGCTTCCAGGTGGTTATTGTTTTTGCCATTTACTTCAATTCGTGTTTTTTATTGGAAGAAATATTTTCTAATGTCCAGCTGATTTTTTTTTCAAAATTATGCTGTCTCTCCTTACAATCCCCTTTTTCGCAGATCCGGCAGGAAAAAGGCAAACATCCGTCTGAGTGGACAAACAATTCCAGCGACTCACCAAATTCATTGCGGATCAATTTGGCCAATGCATCAATTTCCCGGTGGGCTTCATGCACATTGAGGTACCATGGCACGGTAAGATGACAATCCACATGCAGTACACTGCCATATTTTATCACACGGAGGTTATGCAGGTCAACCCAATTTATCTGCCGGTTGGCATTCAAGACTTCCACCAGCCGGGTAAGCAGCTTTATATCTGCTTCATCCATAATGCCGGCTATGGAACTGCGAACAATACGGTAACCTGTAAAAATAATAAAGGACCCGAACAGACAAGCCACTGCGCTGTCAATCCATGCATAACCCGTAAAATACAGCAAGGCAAGTCCGGCAATGATACCAACGGTGGACCATGTATCTGTTTGCAAATGTTTGCCGCTTGCTATTAAGGCAGCGGAGTTATTTTTTCGTCCCGTCCTCAGGCAGAAAAGTCCGACAATAAAGTTTACAACAGCAGTGATGGTAATAAGAAAAATTCCAAAATCAATCCTATGCAGCTCAATGGGATTTATCAGATGCTGTATCCCCTTGTAGAGAATGATAGCCCCAGCTGACCCGATCATGGTGCCTTCAATAGCTGCAGAAATAAACTCGGCTTTACCATGCCCGTAGGGATGGTCCATATCCCGGGGCTTGGCAGCTATATATAAACTATATAATCCGATAAAGCCTGCTACAACATTTACAATACTCTCCAGCGCATCCGTGAGTATCGAAACGGAATGTGTGTAATAATAGGCAATAAGTTTTGCTGCCAGCAGCAGTACTGACACAGCAGCTACCCATCGCTGCACCCGGAGGTTTTGTTGTCCCTGTTTCAAATAAAAATATTGTTCAGTGCGTTCGGTTTCAAGTGACCGAATATACATAATAAAATTGCCCTTGCTATAGTTAACAGCAAAGGCAATGAACAGTATTCTTACAATTTATCGAACCACCACTACTTTTTCAGAAAATGACTCTCCCGCTCCAAATACATCCGGTATCCGAATAATGTAGGTGCCGGCGCTTAGTCCGGTAATACTGATATAGTTGTTATTGAAAAGCGTTAGCTTTTTTACCAGCTTGCCTGACAAATCAGAAATAAAAGCCTCATACGGTTCTTTAACCCCATCCAGGCGGATGGCAAATTGTCCGTAATTGGGATTGGGATAAAGCAAAACGCTTACCTGGGTTTCCCCCATCCCCTTTACAGCTTTTATATGTGTGTAAACAAACCGGTTGTCCAAATCAATTTGTTTGAGGCGATAATAACTGATACCGGAGAATCCGTTGGCGTCAGTAAAATTATAGTTTAAAGAAGAACTGCTATTACCATTAGTTGCTTTTGTTGGTGTAAAACCGATTTTCATAAATGCGGGTTCTCCATCCAGCCTTCTTTCAACATCAAAGCCGAGATTGTTTGTCTCGGTTACCGTTTCCCAGTTTACCTGCACTTTGACTTTATTTAATCTTCTTGCGTCAAAATTGAGCAAAGTAACTGGCAGCGCTCCGGACAAAACGCCAATTCCAAACTGGCTAAAGCTACTCATGTTATTCCGGCGGGCATATCCAAAACTTAAAATTCTTCCGGGTTGATTGTTTGCCGGTAATACACTCCCAGGGGGCGACACCCAATCTGCAGCATTGGAAGATGCATCAGGTCTTTTTAAGATAGCAAATGAATTATCGGTCAATCCTGTAAAACCGTCAAAATAAAGAAGCGCATCATACTTGCCCGATGACGGCTGTATATCCGGAGTCAGATACCAGACTCCTCCATTATTTACAGATACATATGGCTGACCATTTTCGGAAACAAGCAAACCAACATCATTACCAGGCTTGGGGCCAAATGATGCATCTATATAAGAAAGATTGTTTAAGGGATCGGCTACGAGATTGTCTACAACCGCCCTGTTGACCCTGGTTGCATTTCCAACGGGGAAAATGTAATTGTTGACGGAGGCTGACAAAATGTATCTTCTGAGATTTCCGTTGATCCAGCTATTGGTAAAATTTGTATTGGATAAGTCAGATTCAACAGCCAATTGAGTATTGCTTAGGGCTATTGCTTTAAAAGTGCTTGTTGTGTTAACTCTTCCATTTACCATGTACCATTTATTTGCATTGATATCACTTGCCAGCGTAATATCCCCTGAAGCATTCACATCTATCCGGTCAAATATGTTTTTTGAATTTACCAGGTGTCCACCCGCTCCGTTAAAGATAACTTTACCTGTTCCATAATTGTATGCTGTAATGGTATTATCCGTCCAGTCTGCAGCACCGGATGTGCCATTTTGAATAACCCGTATCGTGCCTGCATTATTCAAAGCACTTCCGTTGTCTAATGTAATGCCTCCTTTGATTACCAACTCTGCCCCGTTTTGTATGGTAAGTACGGCACCTGACTGAACTTTCAATACATCCTGTGCAGAAGAAAAAAAGGCTGTACCAGTAAGAATCAGCATTACCATACTGAATGATGCGAGGGCTTTTGACAACTTCCCAAAAAGCAATGCCGGTTTTAATGATTTCATATCGACGTTTTTAGGTTGTATTTAATCTTCTATGCAGCAGCAAAAATCCGTTTAAACCTGAAACTACAGAAGTTTACTTAGTAAGCGGAACTTTCCACTGAGTAAACGGAACGGATGAGTACAAAATTGAGGATTTTGATAGGTATTGCCTATACCACATTCAGGTGATTTTTTAGCTTCTTCATCCTATAATCAACCCTTTTTACCAAAAAGGCGGCGTATAAAACGGGAAGACCGGTAATAGAATTCCTTATTGAAAAGGTGAGAGTCCCTCATGGCCTTATAAGTAAGGAACAACCCAATAGGCACCAGTATGCTTGTTGCCATCCACATACCTGCCACAGGGCTCAGTGTTCCCTCTTTGGCAAATTTTTCACCCGTAGTACTGGAAAAATAGAAGAGCATAAAGAAGCCGATGGCAAATATCAGCGGGGTTCCAAGCCCACCTTTACGGATGATTGAACCAAGTGGAGCACCTATCAAAAAAAGAACAAGACAGGCTAGGGAAAGTGTAATCTTCCTGTGCCATTCAATCTTATGCCTGCGCAAAATCCGTTCTTTATCCTTCAGGGTATTGTCGAATGATTCGGCGCTGATACGAAGGGAAGATGCCAGGTTTTGTACACGCAGATTAACACTGGCCCGGGCTGAATCGGGTAATATCTCATTAAATGTTTTTACCGATGCTTTTACAGGACTGGCGGGTGCTTTGATTTTCTTTGTTGCAGAATCAATCATTCCGGCAAACTGTATCATCCTGCTGTAATCCGTTTCGTATTGCCGGCGGGTTTGTGCCAGGTCTTTTTCCAATGAGTCAACTGCCCTGGTCAATTGCCTTATGCTGTACATTCTCTCATTGTTCTTATTCACACTATCCGGTGTCCAGTTGATCTGGAAAGAAGTCAGGTCAAATTGTTTTTTGTATTCTTTGAACCCGATGCGGATGAATTCAGTATTCTGGTTACTGTACGGGTCGCCCTTTTCCTGGTAGCGCCAGCCATCTTTCAGGTGAAATTCAAGAAACCTTTTGTTCTCCGTTACCCTCATCACACCGGTTTTGGCAATGATGAAATTATCCTGCAGCGGGTTTCCCTGCTCATACACAATGACATCGTTGATTATGCTGTCGGCTTTCTTAGTACCGATCTTAATGGCAAAGCCATTTATTTTATCATAAAAAACGCCTTCCTTCAGATCAAAAGCAGGTTTGGCGTAGACAATGTCCGACAGCATCGTCCTGGATTTTAATGCCGCCACGGGGATAATGTAATTGGAAAAAAGAAAAGCGATACCACTGATGAAAAGAGAAATAATGAATAAAGGCCGCATGAACCTTAAAAGGGAAATGCCGGATGATTTAATAGCCACCAACTCAAAACTTTCTCCCAGGTTGCCAAATGTCATCAGCGAAGACAGCAAAACGGCCAGTGGCAATGCCAACGGCACCAATACCGCACTCTGGTACCAGATAAACTTAAGCACCGTGCCGGTACTTAATCCTTTACCTGCAAACTCATCAATATACAGCCAGAAGAATTGTATAACCAGCACCAGCAGCGTAATGAAGAAAGTGGCTGCAAATGGCCCGACAAAGGCCTTGATGATGAGTTTATCTAATTTTTTGAACACTTATCTTTAAAATATGAATGAGACAAAAATAAGGCTTTCGCCAATGGAGGCAGAACTTATAACCAATGCAGACTGGATTTTAACAAAGAACGAAATAATAAAAAAAGTAAAGCAGCTGCTGGGCAAACTGGCGGAGGAACAACAAAAAGTACTTGAATCAATAAAACAACCACTCCCTGCTGAAGTGCTAACCCTTTCTCCTAAAATATCCAGAGGCGAAAACTACAAGGGGCTTCCCTACCTGATGCTGGACTACCCCCGATGCTTTGAGAAAGAAAATGTCTTTGCTATCCGAACTATGTTCTGGTGGGGAAATCACTTCAGCACTACGCTTCACCTTGCAGGTCATTTTAAAAAAACCCATGAGCATGCTATCATATCGGCTTATCAATTGTTGAAGGAAAATAATTTTTATTGTTGCGCAAACAATGACCCCTGGGAACATCATTTTGAAAAAACCAATTACTCTCCTCTGACGGGATGCAGTGACACTGTGTTCCAAAAAATTATTCTTGAAAAGAATTTTATCAAACTGGCTAAAAGGATACCTGTGCAAAATTGGGATGATGCCCCGGCTCAATTAATGGATGATTTCAGGTTCCTTGCAGAAATAATAAATAGCTGATATCAGTTGCCAAGCCGGTGAAACAATTCTTTTACCTGGTAATCCCACAGTCTGGTTTGGTCTTTGATATCTTTCTTCTCCGCAAAGTCTTTAATGATCAGGATGGTCTGGTTGGTGATCTCTGATTTTTCTATGCGGAATTCAAAGAATTCCTCTTTAGGAGCTGTTTGCCAATGAAAGCGGATGAACTTGTCCTGTTCATTTTCAAGCAGGTCGGCTTTTTCAAAAGCGCCATTCCAGCCAAAATAATAAATGTTGTCTCTTTCATCTACTTTGTCTGCAAACCATTCTCCCAATCCGGCAGGTGTGGAAAGGAACTCGTACAGTATAGAGGGCGAACAACGAACCGGAAATTCTAAAGTGTATAATTGTTTACTCATTCTTCATACGCCAAAGCACAGCGAATGCTGCAATAATAGAAAATAAATGATTGCATAAAAATATTTTACCCTTTATTTTTCCCCCTATTTCAATGATGGACAGGTCTTTTAAAATAAAACAGCCCTGAAAGCGTTAAGAAGATGTCAAAATATATTTGGGCTGAATGAGCAATTTGGTTAAATTGCCTTGAAGTTCAATACGTTCTGAACAACCAATAGACCCGTGGTGGGTATTTTTAGAGTCATAAGTGAACGAACCTTATAATTCTTAACCCTTAAAATACACCATTTAAAACCATACCTATGAGCATGCGCCAACTCAAGATCACGAAATCTATTACGAATCGTGAATCCCAAAGCTTAGAAAAGTACCTCCAGGAGATCGGCAAAGTCGAACTTATTACCCCGCAGGAAGAAGTCAAATTAGCACTCCTTATCAGGCAGGGTGACCAAAATGCGTTAGACCGTTTGACCAAGGCTAACCTTCGTTTTGTGGTGTCTGTAGCTAAACAGTACCAAAACCAGGGACTGTCATTGCCCGACCTGATCAATGAAGGCAATCTTGGTCTGATCAAAGCCGCCCAGCGTTTTGATGAAACCCGGGGCTTTAAATTCATTTCCTATGCCGTATGGTGGATACGCCAGAGCATCCTGCAATCATTAGCCGAACAAGCAAGGATTGTAAGGCTTCCCTTGAATAAAGTGGGGCTTACCAACCGTATTCAAAAAGCATTTTCGCTACTTGAGCAACAATTTGAAAGAGAACCATCAGCCGAAGAACTGGCCGAAGCTCTGGATATGGACCTGGAAGAAGTGTCCTCCACTCTCGGCATCAATGCCCGCCATGTAAGTATGGACTCTCCCCTATCCGATGGAGAAGAAAATACACTGATTGATGTGATGGAAAACCCCAATGCTGAAAAGGCAGATGGTGAATTGATTCATAACGAATCGTTGAAAACCGAGATTGACAGGAGCCTTAAAACGCTTACTGAAAGGCAAAAAGAAGTGATCTGCTTCTTCTTTGGTATTGGTGTTGACCACCCCATGAGCCTCGAAGATATCGGTGAAAAATTCAACCTGACAAGGGAGAGGGTTCGCCAGATAAAGGATAAGGCCATCACCAAACTGAAAACGTCCAATCGTTGTAAACTTTTAAGAACTTATCTTGGTGTATGATATAAATCTACTCTGACCTATCTTTGCAACTCTTTTTTAAAGTGAACATGATGATGTTCACTTTTTATTTTGTGTGACCGGAAAAATCATTGCGTATTATGTTTAACAGCCTGCAGGAAAAGTTAGAATCAGCCTTTAAGAACCTAAAAGGCCAGGGCCGTATTACTGAGCTTAATATCGCTTCTACTATTAAAGATATCCGCCGGGCACTGGTAGATGCGGATGTGAATTTTAAGATTGCCAAAGAGTTTACTGATAAAGTGAGGGAGAAGGCAGTGGGAGAAAAGGTTATCAACTCTATTTCTCCAGGCCAACTGATGACCAAAATTGTAAAGGATGAACTGGCAGAGTTGATGGGCGGGCAGGAAGTTGTTTTTAATGCAAAAGGCAATCCAGCCATCATCCTGATAGCTGGTCTGCAGGGATCCGGTAAAACCACTTTCAGCGGCAAGCTGGCTAATTTCCTGAAAACAAAAAAAGGCCTCTCTCCTTTGCTGGTAGCCGCCGATATCTATCGCCCTGCGGCAATGGAACAATTGCGGGTATTGGGTGAGCAGATCGGTGTGGACGTTCATATTGAAGAAGAAAATAAAAATGCTGTATCCATTGCTCAGAATGCCGTAAAAGAAGCCAGGAGTAAGAACAAGAATGTACTCATCATAGATACAGCTGGCCGTCTGGCCATTGATGAGGTGATGATGACAGAGGTGGCCAATATCAAAAACGCTGTTAACCCGCAGGAGATATTGTTTGTGGTAGATAGCATGACCGGTCAGGATGCGGTGAATACTGCCAAATCTTTTAATGACCGGCTGGATTTTACCGGCGTTGTGCTGACAAAATTGGATGGTGATACAAGAGGTGGAGCTGCCCTTTCAATTAAATACACCGTAAACAAACCCATCAAATTCACCAGCAGCGGTGAAAAGATGGAGACACTGGATGTGTTTTACCCGGAAAGAATGGCGCAGCGTATCCTCGGCATGGGTGATATCACTTCATTGGTTGAAAAAGCGCAGGAGCAGTTTGATGAGGAACAGGCTAAAAAACTGGAAGCCAAGATCCGGAAAAACAAATTTGACTTTGCTGATTTCAAAACTCAGCTGGAAGCCATTAAAAAGATGGGCAATATGAAGGATATGCTGGGGATGATACCCGGCGTTGGCAGCAAAGTAAAAAACATGGACATCAATGACGACTCTTTTAAAGGAGTGGAAGCCATGATAAATTCCATGACACCGGAAGAAAGGGCCGATCCTGACCTGATTGACGGCAACCGGAAAAAACGCATCGCCAAAGGCAGCGGCAAAGACATACAGGAAGTCAACAATTTCATGAAGCAGTTTGAACAAATGCGGGGCATGATGAAGAATATGAATAAAATGGGGGCTTTAGGCAAGATGATGCCCGGAATGAAGAGATAAGGCCCATTTGGGACTTCGGGCATCCCTCCTTATATTTGCTGTCCGGTTTCAACCGGTTTTAAACAATTATTGTTAACAACGTTAAATGTCTATTTAATGTCAGCCAAAATCCGTCTTCAAAGACACGGGTCTAAAAAAAGACCCTTTTACTTCATTGTAATTGCAGATTCCCGAGCACCCCGTGACGGGAAATTCATCCAGAAATTAGGTACTTACAATCCACTGACCGTTCCGGCTACTATTCAGCTGGATCGCCAAAGAGCTTTGGACTGGTTGAACAAAGGTGCTACACCCACCGACACTGTTCGCCGCATCCTCAGTT
>CAYHPA010000128.1:0-9875 GCA_964358155.1 uncultured Chitinophaga sp. | reverse complement strand
TTTCATCAGAATTCTTTTTTCTCCGGATGGAGATACAGAATGACAAGAACTTAAAGTGCAATTTGTTTTTGGGTCATCAGCTTACGCAAATTAATCAATCCATAGCGCATACGGCCCAATGCAGTGTTAATACTGCAATTTGTTGCTGATGCAATTTCTTTAAAACTCATATCTGCATAATGCCGTAATATAATTACTTCCCGCTGATCTTCGGGGAGTCGCTGTATCATGTCTCTTACCCTGTCATGGCTCTGCCTCCTTACCATCACTGTTTCGGCGCTGTCTTCTGAAAAATTCAGCACTTCAAAAATATCTTTATCCTCACCTGTGCGGATGGTGGGTGTGCGTTTCACTTTCCTGAAATGGTCAACACAGAGGTTATGGGCAATACGCATGGCCCAGGGGAGAAATTTTCCTTCTTCCGTATACCTGCCACCACGCATCGTGTCAATAATGCGGATAAAAACATCCTGGAAGATGTCTTCGGCGAGGTATTTGTCTTTTACCAGGAATAGAATTGATGTATAGAGCTTGTCCTTATGCCGCAGCACCAGGGTCTCCAGGGCATCTACATTTCCATCTGTAAACAGATGGATGAGTTCATGGTCGGTTTTTTTTAGTAAAGCTTTCATAACTTCTACAGGTTTAGGTTGCTTCCGGATGGCATAGCCAATCGGAATATTCAATGGATATTGGTTACGCTAAGTAAACGGTTAAATAAAAAGTGTAGAAGTATGGGCGATAGGCTGGGTAAGTTTTGGGTTTTTCATTTTATTTGGATATTGAAAACTAAAAATAGAATTTTTCGTGAAAAAACCAAACAAATGCAGCATCCATATGTACCTTTATTTGTCAAAGAACTGTTAATGATTTTAGCTGGAGTTAGTGTGTGCCAGTGCTTTACATTTGAATGACAAATGATGGAAATCAGAATAAAAGGGAAAAACTCCGCCAGAACGAAGACCGTAAATTCCGCAGAAAACATCCTGATTAAAGGAGCCCGGGTTCATAATCTGAAGGATATAACCGTTGAAATCCCCCGCAATAAGCTGATTGTGGTAACAGGTGTGTCAGGCTCTGGTAAGTCTTCGCTTACGATAGACACTTTGTATGCCGAGGGCCAGCGCCGCTATGCCGAAAGCCTGAGCGCCTATGCCCGCCAGTTCCTGAACCGTATGAATAAACCGGATGTGGACTACATTAAAGGTCTTTGCCCGGCTATCGCCATTGAACAAAAGGTAATTACCCGCACCCCCCGCAGTACAGTTGGCAGCATGACGGAGATCTATGATTACCTGCGACTGCTTTTTGCCCGTATCGGCAAAACGATCTCTCCCATTTCCGGAAAAGAAGTAAAGAAAGATGATGTGACAGATGTGCTGAAGGCTATCAGTGCATTAAAAGAAGGTGACAAGGTTTTCATTCTTGCCACATTCAAGCAACACAAGAACAGGAATACCAGGGAAGAGTTGAATATACTGGTACAAAAAGGATTTAGCCGGGTGTACAGTCGACAGTCCACAGTCCACAGCACACAGCCGGGAGAAACTTTCCGGATCGAAGAACTGCTTGAATTGGGTGATAAGGAATTGAAGGCAAAAAAGATCACACATATTCTTGTCGACAGGATCGTAGTAAAGGATTTTGATGAAGATGATAAACACAGGATAGCTGATTCCATCGGTACTGCTTTCTATGAAGGAGAAGGCGATGTTTATCTTGAAGTACAGCCCGCAGCCCCATCTTCCCACTCGCCACTTGCCATCCACCATTTCAATAACCGGTTTGAACTGGACGGAATGCAGTTCGAGGAGCCGCAACCGAATCTTTTTTCATTCAACAACCCTTTTGGTGCATGCCCCACCTGCGAAGGTTTTTCACAGGTGCTTGGCATTGATGCCGACCTGGTGATACCAGACAGAAGACTGAGTGTGTATGACGGAGCAATAGCGCCATGGAAAGGGGAGAAGCTGGACTGGTGGCGGCAGAATTTTGTAAAGGGAGCAAAGAAATTCAATTTTCCTGTTCATAAGCCAGTTGCCGACCTTACGGATAAGCAATACAAACAGCTATGGGAAGGAAGTAATGGGGTTTACGGCATCAACGATTTTTTTAAAGATGTAGAATCACAGTTATACAAAGTTCAATACAGGGTTTTGCTGAGCCGTTATCGTGGCAGAACAGAATGCCCGGACTGCAATGGCTACCGGCTGAGGAAAGAAGCAACGTATGTAAAAGTTGGGGGTAAACATATTGGTGAATTAAGCACTATGCCGGTTAAGGACCTGAAAATTTGGTTTGACAAACTCTCTCTCAGTACCCA
Organism: uncultured Chitinophaga sp.; assembly: GCA_964358155.1. Lineage (GTDB taxonomy): Bacteria > Bacteroidota > Bacteroidia > Chitinophagales > Chitinophagaceae > JJ008. The sequence goes on along the minus strand of CAYHPA010000128.1, from coordinate 7,552 downwards.
CGATAAGGAAATAGCCAAAAGAATATTGATAGAACTGTATAACCGGCTGGATACTTTGATAAAGGTGGGATTAGGCTATTTAACCCTCAGTCGCCTCGCCAATTCATTGAGCGGTGGCGAGAGCCAGCGGATACAATTGACAAGAAGTTTGGGAAGCAACCTGACTAATTCACTATATATCCTGGACGAACCGTCTATCGGACTTCATTCAAGAGATACAGCTAATCTTATTAAAGTATTGAAAGAGTTACGGGATCTCGGAAATACGGTTGTTGTAGTGGAGCATGATGAGATGATGATGCGGGAAGCCGACCATATCATTGATATGGGTCCCTTGGCCTCTCATCTTGGTGGTGAGGTGGTGGCCGACGGCGATTATGATGAAATTATTTCCAACCCGATGAGCCTTACGGGTAAGTATTTGAATCATGAGTTACTGATTGAACCTCCCAAACAGGTTCGCAAGTGGAACTGCAGCATCAAAGTGGAAGGCGCAAGACATAATAATCTTAAGGACATCACTGTTGAATTCCCGCTGAATGTGCTTTGTGTGGTGAGTGGCGTAAGTGGCAGTGGTAAAACAACCCTTGTAAAACAGATTCTTTATCCTGCCCTGCGAAAATTGAAAGGAGAGTTTGGAGACAAAATCGGGTTTCACAAACAAATTACCGGCGATATGGATACTATCGGGCAGATAGAAATGGTGGATCAGAACCCCATTGGCAAGTCATCAAGGAGCAACCCGGTTACTTACATAAAAGCATATGATGAAATAAGAGATCTGTTTGCCAAACAGCCATTGAGCAAGATGAGGGGTTTTCAGCCCAAGCATTTTTCATTTAATGTGGATGGCGGACGCTGCGATACTTGTAAAGGAGAAGGCGAACAGGTGGTGGAAATGCAGTTCCTCGCCGATGTGCATTTGGTTTGCGAATCCTGTGGCGGAAAAAGATTCAAAGATGAAGTACTGGAAGTGAAGTATAATGACAAAAATATTTATGATGTGCTCGAGATGAGTGTGGATGAGGCCATCAATTTCTTTTATAACGAAGACCATATTGCCCGGGCAATACAGCCTTTAAGCGATGTGGGATTAGGATATGTAAAACTGGGGCAATCATCAGGCACACTTTCCGGTGGCGAGGCGCAGCGTGTAAAACTGGCTTCTTTCCTCGGAAAAAGCAGGAACTCTGATAGAATATTTTTCATTTTTGATGAGCCGACCACGGGTCTTCATTTTCATGATATCAAAAAACTGCTGGCTTCTTTTAATGCATTGATCGAACAGGGGCATTCCATATTGGTGATAGAACACAATACCGATGTTATCCGTTCCGCTGATTGGGTTATTGACCTTGGCCCCGAAGCAGGCGATGGCGGGGGAGATGTTGTCTTTACAGGTAAGCCCGCTGATTTGAAAAAAGCAAAAGGAAGCTATACCGCTAAATACCTCTGATTACCTGAGCTTGTCCAGCGTTTTTATCAGCTTTTCATCTTTCCTGATATTTCGAAAAGCCATATAATAACCTGTTATGATGGCAAAAGGAAAAATGCACCAGAGTGCAAGGGTTGGTTTGATAAGTTTACCTGTTTGAGTGATATAAACAATAAGAAGCAGTATAGAAATAAGCAGGCCGGCAAGGCAAAGCATCATTTGCTGCTTCCGGTTCTTAAATAAAAAAATGGTGGTAGTAGAAAGCACGAGAGTAGCACCCGTAATTATCAGTAAAAGAAATTTACTGGCGGCATCCAGCTCAAAAACAACAGGAACAGTAGCGTTCCCGACTTTTTGCCCGCCTACGGCAAACGGAAAAAAGAAACCTAAAAGGGCAGATATGCTGCTGAGTAAAAGCCAAAGGGTTTGCTGGCGCTGGATCATAAAAGGTTTGTTTGTCTAAATATCGGGAAAATTTTCTATCCAAGTTCCGGGTACAGCGGAAACTGATGCATGAACCCTTTCACTTCTTCTTTCACCGATGAAATCACTGCTTCATTATCTGTGTTCATCAGTACTTTGTCAATCATGCCAACTACGGTTTCCATATGGGCCTCTTTTAATCCTCTCGTGGTTACAGCCGGCACACCTGCACGCATGCCGGAGGTCACAAAGGGAGACTTATCATCAAGGGGTACAGAATTCCGGTTAACGGTGATATGTGCCTTGTCTAATGTTTCCTGTGCTTTTTTCCCTGTAATATTTTTATTGCGGAGGTCTATAAGCATAAGATGATTGTCCGTGCCATTGCTGATAAGGTTGTAGCCACGGCTTACAAATGCTTTGGCCATAGCCTGCGCATTGCTGATGATCTGTTTGCCGTATGATTTGAAGTCCTCAGAAAGTATTTCTCCAAATGCCACCGCTTTGGCTGCAATGATATGTTCTAAGGGTCCGCCCTGCAAACCGGGAAATACTGCGAGATCCAGCAATGAACTCATCATTCGCAGGTTTCCTTTGGGGTCCTTAATGCCCCATGGGTTTTCAAAATCATGGCGCAGCATGATGATACCGCCCCTTGGTCCACGCAGTGTTTTATGTGTGGTGGAGCTTACAATATGGCAATGATCAAAGGGGTCGTTTAGAAGACCGGTTGCAATCAAACCCGCCGGATGGGCAATATCAGCAAACACAATAGCGCCAACCTCATCAGCCACTGCACGGATTCTTTTGTAATCCCAGTCACGGCTATAGGCCGATGCACCGCAGATGATCATCTTTGGTTTTTCCGCCCTTGCTTTTGATTCTAACTGTTCATAATCTACAATGCCATCTTTGGTTACGCCATAATGAATGGCCTGGTAGGTTTTACCGCTGAAATTGGCGGGGCTTCCATGTGTCAGGTGTCCGCCCATGCTCAGGTCAAGTCCCATGAACTTTTCACCCGGCTTCATTACTGCTAAAAACACAGCCCCATTGGCCTGAGCGCCGCTGTGTGGCTGCACATTGGCCCAGTTGCAGTTAAAAATTTTTTTTAACCTGTTAATAGCAAGGGTTTCAATTTCATCCACCACCTCGCAACCGCCATAATAGCGTTTGCCGGGATAGCCTTCTGCATATTTATTGGTGGGCACCGTTCCCATGGCCTGGATAGTTTCCAGCGAAGCAAAATTCTCTGATGCGATTAGTTCAATGCCCTGGCGCTGTCTTTCTAATTCTTTGCGGATGAGGCCGAAAAGCTGTATGTCTTTTTGCATCCGGCAAAAATAAGAGAGTAATGGAAGCAACAGTAGTAAAGCCCGTCAGATTTTATTAATCTCAAATGTCTTACTTTCGTTGGCTTTTGATTAGTTACCAAACCACTGTAGCTTATACATGAAGGCTATTATCCCTGTTGCCGGCGCAGGCACCAAGTTGCGCCCACATAGTTACTCCCAACCCAAAGCTCTCATTCCATTGGCCGGAAAGACAGTTCTCAGCATTATTATTGACCAGTTGAAAGGAGTTGGCATCAATGAGTTTGTATTTATTGTAGGCTATCTGGGCGATAAGATACAGGATTATGTAAAAGCCAAATACCCTGACCTCAAAGCACATTATGTGCATCAGGTGGACAGGCAGGGAGTGGGGCATGCCATCCGGCTTACCCGTAGCATTGTAGATAAGGATGAAGTGATCGTTGTACTGGGCGATACCATTTGCGAGTATGATGTAAAGGAAGTAATGAACAGCCCCTACTCCATGATTGGAGTAAGAAAAGTGGACGACCCGAGGGATTTTGGCGTAGCAGAGATTGAAGATGATGGTTTCATCAGCCATGTTGTGGAAAAACCGCATATCCCTAAATCAAATATGGCGCTGGTAGGTGTCTATAAACTAAAGGAGAGTGAGCAGATGTTTCAATGCCTGGAAAATAATATCAGGCAGGGCCTGCGCAGTCATGGTGAATACAGCCTTACCGATGCGCTCGATTGCATGATACAGATGGGGGCCAAGTTCAAATCGTTTAAAGTGGAAAACTGGTTTGACTGCGGCAAAAAGGAAACCATGCTGGAATCCAATGCGCTGTTATTGAAGAAATTTTCACCTGTTACGGACTGTAAGCAATTTGAAAATACAGTTATCATCCCGCCGGTAAGTATCAGCAGTGGCTGCAGCATCAAAAATTCCATCATCGGCCCCAATGTTTCAATAGGAGAGAACACCACTATTGATTATTCCATTGTAAAAAATTCCATTGTAGGGTCATTCTCCAACCTGTTTGATATTGTACTGGATGCTTCTGTTATCGGCAGCGATTCCAATCTTCGTGGCGAAACCCGGTCGCTCAATATCGGGGATAATACGAGTATTGACTTAGGCTAGTATAGTCAGTAGTCGGGAGTCGTTAGTCAGAAGCCATTAGCTATCTTTACTTCCGACTTACAATATGACCTAAAGACTAACGACTACAGACGAATGACTGATTTCACAAACAGGATAACAAAACTCTTCAGCATCAATTATCCCATCATCCAGGCAGGCATGATATGGGCCAGTGGCTGGCGGCTTGCAAGCGCTGTAAGCAATGCAGGCGGGCTGGGCATCATTGGCGCCGGAAGCATGTATCCGGATGTATTGAGAGAACATCTTCAGAAATGCAAGGCTGCTACATCAAAACCATTTGGGGTAAATGTTCCGCTGCTTTATCCGGATATCGATAAGCTGATACAGATAATCATTGATCAAAAAGTAAAAATTGTATTCACCTCTGCGGGCAATCCAAAAACATGGACAGGAATGTTGAAAGAAAAAGGAATGACTGTGGTGCATGTGGTCAGTTCTTCCAAATTTGCAAAGAAAGCCGAAGAAGCCGGATGTGATGCGGTAGTGGCGGAAGGTTTTGAAGCGGGCGGACATAATGGGAGGGAAGAGACCACCACGATGATTTTGATTCCGGCCGTGGCTAATGCAGTAAAGATTCCGGTGATTGCAGCAGGAGGCATTGGTAATGGAAGACAAATGCTGGCAGCCATGGTACTTGGGGCGGAGGGGGTGCAAATGGGAAGCCGGTTTGTAGCCAGTGAGGAGGCTTCTTCTCATATCAATTTCAAAAACCTTGTCATCAATTCACAGGAAGGCGACACACAACTTACGCTGAAGCAACTGACACCTGTCAGGATGATGAAGAATGAATTTTTCCGGCAGGTGCAGGATGCAGAAAAAAGAGGGGCAACGGAGGAGGAATTAAAAACGTTGTTAGGCAGGGCAAGGGCTAAAAAGGGGATGTTTGAGGGGGATACGGAGCAGGGAGAGCTGGAAATAGGGCAGGTAAGTGCCTTATTGGATGATATTTTGCCCGCGGGGGAGATTGTAAAAAATGTGTGGAATGAATTTATGAACGGTTTGGCCGAACCAGTGAAAAAGCTTTAATTTTATTTCTTCTGAGGCGATAATAGGTGGAAACAAGTTTATCAATCAACAAACCAGGTCACATGAAACAAAAAATCCTACTGCTGTCAATCACATTGCTGGGGTTCGTGGCGGCTAAAGCCCATAACGGGGGCCCGGGTGATGGTAAAAAAGATGAATTGAACGGAACGGTCATTCATTCTGAAACAAAGAAGCCGATGAAAGACGTAAGTATTACGGCCATTCTTTCTTCCAAAAAGGAAAAAATAGTGGTTACAGATGAGGACGGCAGTTTCAACTTTGATGAGTTGAAGCCTGGCACCTACAAGTTCATTTTTGAAAAAGCAGGTTACAAAAAGGTCACCAAAGAAAAAGTGCTGATTAAAACAGACGAAGCATTCCAGATGAATATTGAAATGATTGAGACCAATGATTTTGATATTGTGCCTTCACCCTTCTCTTTTGCGATGGTGAAATAGTATTTCCTTAAGATCTATTTATAAAGAACAGTCCCGCCAAAAGCGGGACTGTTTGTTTTTCATGACCGGTTCTGGCAAACACACTGACTTTAATCCATATCTATATCAAAATCATCCTCGTCTTTTTCAATGCTGAACTTTTTATGCTTTTCCAGGAAGGAGCGGTACTTGCTGTAGGTTTGCTCAGCGGCTTTCTTTCCGTTGATGAGCAATTCGCCATCCTTGTGTTTTAAAGTGTAGTTCTTCTTTTTGTCGATGAGGCCATCGTTTTCCAGCCCGTTCACAAATTCTTTATACTCTTTTATTTCTGCCTTCGCTTTCTCAATCTCTACTTTGGCTTTTTCCAGTTCTTTTTCCAGTTTGGGGCCCAGGTTCTTCATCTCTTCCTTCACTTTTTCCATTTCCTCCTGTACTTTTTTCATATCTACTTCTTTTACTTTTTCCATCTCGGCCTTCATTTTAGCCCAATCCACTTTGGCCATAGATTCCTGCACTTCTTTCTGGATCTTAGCCATATCCACTTCTTTCATGGCATTGGCAATTTCCTCTTTCATTTTGTTCCAGTCCACCTTTGCCATTGATTCCTGTACTTCTTTCCGGATCTTTTCAAAGTCCACTTCCTTCATGGCTTTTTCTATGTCCAGCCTGATCTTTTCGCCGTCCAGTTTCTTCATGGCCTCTGCTATCTCTTTCTGGATTTTCTCCATATTCACTTTCAGGTCAGCTTCGTTGAGTTCGTCCAGCACATCATCAAGGTCACGGATCTTTTTTTCTCTGTCTGCATTTTTTTTCTTTGGAACAGTGTCATTCATAGTTTGCTGGTAACGGCCGCTTTGCTGCTGCCCACCCCACGATACAAGGCCCACGGTAAGAACGGCTACAAGGAGAATAAGCAATATCCGCCCGTTGTTCAAAGTTGTTGGTTTCATACATAAATTGTTTTAATGATTGAAATTGTTTTTCACGAAATACTTCGTACAAATATACGAGTCACTTCGTATTTTCAAAATTCTTCAACCGGTAAAAGAAAATTTTAACAAAAAACCCCTGCATAGGCAAGGGTTGTAAACGGTTTTCGAATTGTTTAGTTCTTCCGGAATGCCCAACGTAGCATTTCTTTCCAGCTTGGCTTTTTACCATACATAAGGATGCCGGTGCGATATATCTTGCCGGCAAACCATACAGTAAACATAAAACCAAGTATCAATAGCGCCATCGACAGGCCGAGTTGCCACCAGGGAACTGTATTGGGCACACCAAACGGTATACGGGCCATCATTACAATAGGCGAACTGAACGGGATAATGCTTCCCCATACCGCTATCGGGCTGGTGGGGTTTGCAATAGATGAACTCATTAATGCAATGGAAAGAATGACAAGCATGGTAATGGGGAAGCTCAGTGATTGTGCTTCCCGCATATCCTCATTAACAGCACTGCCTATAGCGCCATAGAGAGAGGCATAGAAAAAGAAACCAGCGAGAAAGTAAAAACCAAAACAGAATAAGATCAACGGAACATTGACACTGGAGAACATATTTTGCATCTGTCCTACCATCGCATTGGCTGCGCCACCACCTGCACCGGATACCCTGGCAACATTATAAATAATAAGAACAAAAGCAATCCAGATAAAGAACTGTGTCAATGCCACCATGCCAATGCCCAGGATTTTCCCCAGCATCATCTGGAATGGTTTTACAGAAGAAACGATCACCTCTGCAATGCGGTTTGTTTTTTCTTCCAT
>CAYHPA010000127.1:7606-9936 GCA_964358155.1 uncultured Chitinophaga sp. | reverse complement strand
GGCAAAATGAGATTTTGCAATGAAAGCCGTTGCTTGCCCGTCACTTCATCAACGGTTTGCCAACTGCCGGCAATATTCAATCCAGTCCAGTCGCTTAATACAAAGCCGAACAGATACACCATGATGATGCCAATAAAGAATGACGGTGCCGATATTCCGACAATGCTGGAGAAAACAGCGGAGGTATCCAGCCAGGTATTTTGTTTGACCGCCGCCATCACCCCAAGCGGTATACCGATCAATATGGCAATGAACATGGCGGAGAAGGCCAGCATCAATGTGCCGGGCAGGGCCTGCATCAGTACCGTCCACACCGATCGTTTGCTTTGGTAAGAGGTGCGGAGGTAAGGTATTTTCAATCCAAACTTTGTGCTGCCGCCGATAAAAATTCCTTTTAGCTTTTTCTTCTCAATATCAGCCTTGCTGTGAAAGCATATGGGAGAAACATCATTGAGATAAAACAGAAACTGTTTGAACCTTGATATTTTTTCTCCTTTATCATTGATGAGATAAAGCTCTTTGCGGATATTAGCTTGTGTCGTTGAATCGCTTGATTGCCCGGCTACCATTCTGGAAGGATCGCCAAAGCCCTGAAAGAGAAAAAAAACCAATATGATCACACCAAGCAGCACCAGCAGGCCATACATTGTTTTTTTGACAATGAACTTTATCATGGCAGTTTTTTTACTGCTGTGATGATGGAATTAAGTTTCCTGGGACTTTGCTTGTCAACAATTGTTCCGGCTTTTAATAAATAGATACAGGGATTTGTCCTGGCTGCTGTCCGGATAGCAGTCAGGTCACATTTCAGGATAGGGATAGCGGCAAAAGATGTCTTACTTATTTTTTCCGGGGCTTCCTCTGTCCTGCCCGTAACCATATAGACAGGAACATTCTTTGCCTTTAACTCAGCATACAGGATAGAAAATTTCTTCTCCCATTTTGAGATTGGTATTGAAAAATTTTCACAGAATAATAATACTGCATAAGGTTGGCTCAGGATGATCTCCGTAGAATCTTCATTGGTGACACCTGACAGCCTGAAACCCTTGATGGCGGGCTCGGCATTGCCTTTCCTTACCAGTTTATCTTTCCGGCTGATGAATTTATAAGTGCCCAGGTCGGATGGAAGCTCGGAAACAGAAAATTCATATTCCTTTCCCGCTTTTTCATAAACAAAACGGATGGCAAAACTGTCGGGCCTTGCTCCGGCAGGAATCTTCATCTTTTCACTGATGTTAGCACCTTTTTTAAAAGGAAGACAATCGACAAATGGTTGATAGGTTAATGCATACCACTGTATTCCGAAACTGAGAATGGTGACCCCGAACATAGAAATCGTCGTTACTTTTTCTGAGAACAGAGGTTTTATCAGGTTTTTTTTCCAAAAAAGGAAAACAATAAGAGCCAGCAAAGCCAGATCTTTCAGGAATGAGGTAAATGGCGTGATGGGCAGGCAATCGCCGAAGCAACCGCAGTTTTTGAATTTGCCGGATAAATAAGCATAGCCTGTAAGGAAGGTAAAGAATATAATAAGTAATAATAGTAAACAGCTGAATAATTTAATCCTCCATCCCAGCAGCAGTGCAAATCCGGCGATGATCTCAAAAGCATTCATCAGTACAGACATCAGCAGCGTCCATGAGTTGAATTTCGTCATTCCCCAGAGTTCAAAGAACTCCTGCATTTTGTAACTGAGGCCTAACGGATCATTGGCTTTCACCAACCCGGAAAAGATAAATAACAGGCCTACAATAACTCTTGCTGTCGTAACGGCTGGTTTCATTTACATAAGTATTAAAGCAAACACAGCATAATTGATAATGTCAAGATAGTTGGCATCAATTCCCTCGCTCATTATTGTTTTGCCTTCGTTATTCAATATCTGGCGGATGCGCTGGAGTTTCATCAGGATCAGGTCCACAAAACTTTCCTGGCTCATGCTGCGCCATGCTTCACCATAGTCGTGGTTTTTATCATTCATTAGCTCTTTTGCCACCTGCACATTCTTGTCAAACAGTTTGGAAACCTCTTTCAGGTCCATTTCTTCGGGGGCGTCTTCAGTCAACTCCAGTTGTATCAACCCGATTACTGCATAATTGATAATGCCTTTGAACTCTGCAGCAATGCCGTCGGATATTTTTTGCTCCCCTTTTTGCTGTATGGTCCTTATCCGCTGCGCTTTGATGAATATCTGGTCAACAATGGAAATGGTGCGGAGCACCCGCCATGCCGTGCCATAGTCGCCGGTTTTTTTTAAAAAAATTTCCTTGCAGGAACGGATCACTTCGTCGTATTGCTTATTGGTAGTAGTCATATTGGTCAATAGT
>CAYHPA010000127.1:2642-7596 GCA_964358155.1 uncultured Chitinophaga sp. | reverse complement strand
TTTCTTTGCAGGACTGGATTGCCTTATCGTATTGCTGATTAGTGATTGTTATCTGGTTCATTTGACCTGTTTGACTTACTGAGTTCCTATCTTTAGCTTCAAAAATAACGAACAAAGACTAATGTTTACACTGAATTGTAAAGGAAGACTGCTGACCATTGACAAACCGCTGGTGATGGGTATCATCAATATCACTCCGGACTCTTTTTATAAAGGAAGCCGGTTTGAAGGCACCGATGCTGTTTTGCAGCAGGCGGAGCAAATGCTGAGGGATGGCGCCACTATTCTGGATATCGGCGGGCAAAGTACCAGACCGGGAAGTGAAAGAGTAAGTGATAGCGAAGAATTAAAAAGGGTAATTGAACCTATCAGGGTTATTCATGAGCATTTTCCGCAGGCCTATATCTCCATTGATACATATCATGCTTCAGTTGCCAAAGAAGCGGTGGCTGCAGGGGCCTGCATTGTGAACGACATTAACGCAGGCAGTATGTATGAAGCGATGATTGAAACAGTGGCAGCGATGCAGGTACCCTATGTGCTGATGCACATGAAAGGAACACCACAAACCATGCAGCAACAGGCAAACTATGATGATGTGACCAAAGAAGTACTTGATTTTTTTATTTCAAAGAAAAGTGAATTGGGAAAGGCCGGCATAGCTGATATAATTATTGATCCGGGTTTTGGCTTTGGAAAAACCATCGGGCAAAACTTTGAGCTTCTCCGCAATCTTCCAGTTTTCAAAACGCTTAACTGTCCCGTACTGTTGGGCATTTCCCGCAAATCTTCCATTTATAAAACACTAGGCATTTCTGCTGAGGAGGCGTTGAACGGCACAACCGTACTGAATACAATAGGGCTGCTGAACGGAGCGATGATACTGCGGGTGCATGATGTGAAGGAAGCGATAGAAGCAATAAAGTTGGTTGATGTGTACCGGAATGGCGTAAAATAAAAAGAGTAATCTTCTCAGATCACTCTTTCACACCATTTTTTAATCATGGCCTTATGTTTTTCACAGGCTCATCATACGATAGCGGATCAATATATAGGGCAAAGCAAAAAGTACGGGGTCGGGCGGCGGATCAGAAAGTAGTCAGGGGGTGCGGAGGTTTGTGCCGGATCAATGGACTAAAAACGGGACCTGTCAAAAAAAATACCCATCCTTCGATGGGTACAAAGTTGCGATATTATTTAATGCGTTGGTTATTTTTTTGGTTGAGCCGGGTCAATTTTTATTTAGTACGCTTAGGTTGAATATCCGGAGCCTTGTCCTTTACATCTACAATCGTCAGGTCAAAAATCAGGTGTTCAAATGGTTTGATGCCTGTTCTTGGATCGGGGTTGCCTGCATAACCAAGCAGGGAAGGAATATAAACCCTTGCAGAACTTCCTGGTTTCATCATCTGCACCGCCTCATCAAATCCTTTGATCATGCCCGGGGCTCCTGTAACAAAAGCCATTGGTTCTGTGTGATGAAAAGCTGTGTCTGTGTTGCTGTCAAACCGTTTTCCGGAAAAGCTGGTGCCCGTATAGTTCACCGAAACATATTTGCCTGAATCTATTGAATTGCCTGTACCGGGATTGATTATCTCCACAAAAACGCCTGACCCGGTCTTTACCGCTTTGATATTCTTATCTGCCAGGTATTTTTCAATGACTCTGATTTCATTGGCAAGAAATTTTTCTTTTTCCGTCTTTTCATCAGCAGTTACAGCGGAGTCACTCAGCAATACATCAATCACTTTTATGTAACTGACAATCCTGTCGCCCTTTTTGAAACGTCCGTCAGCAGCCAACTGTGGATTGCGGGCAATAAAGGTATCCATCATCTGCGTGGCAACGATGCTGTCTCCCGCCCGGAGTTTTAACCATACTTCAGATACATCATAGGGATTGGCCTCCTGGTTTACCGGCGCATACACGGGTAGTTTGCCAAATGAGGAGAAATACACACTGTCTTTTACCGTATAAGTAACATGGTACTTTACAATATTCCCTGCATAAATTTTCTTTCCGTTATTTCCTTTATACAGTTTATAGGGCATTCCGCCTGCAGTTTTACGATACGTCACTTTTTGGCAGGAAGCAAGAAACAGTATTGACAAAATAAATAAACCCGGACTCCTGAACTTTTTCATATTTATTGTTTGTTTATTGTAATTGAGCACTATTTTCTTTCATCGCAGCCATGAAATGCTGGACCGTCTTTTCCAGCGAATCGGTGCTGCGGCCACCCGACGCATTAAAATGCCCTCCACCGTCAAAGTATTTGCGGGCAAATGTATTACAATCAAAATCACCCTTGCTGCGGAAACTCCATTTTCTTTCTTCATCCCTGTCAATGACCAGCGCTACCAGTTTGATTCCCTGAATAGACTGCGGAAAATTAACCAATCCTTCTGTATCGCCGGTTTTGATCTGGAATTTCAACAGATCGCTTTTAGGAATGGCTATCAATACCGTGTTGTATTCATAAAAAACTTCCATTCTGTGCAACAGCACATGACCAATGAACCTCAGGCGGTTTTCAAGAAAGTTTTCAAACAATTTATCATGCACGGGTGCATGCGCCAATCCTTTTGATTTCAGATCAGCCACAAGTTGGTGCACCCCGGCATGTGCCGAGGAAAAACGAAACTCGCCGGTATCCCCCACCACGCCGGCATAAATACATTCACTGATTTCCTCTGTAATTTTATCACTGTGGCCGGCATTGACAATAAGATCATAGATCATTTCGCAGGTGGAACTTTTGGAAGTATCGCTGATACCATAGTCAAAAGAAGCTTCATCCGGTTCCTGGTGATGGTCAATTAATATTTTGGTGCAGCTGAGTTGTTTCAGCTTCTCCGTCATTGTTTTGGTCCTGTGAAAAATATTGAAATCAAGGCAGAACAGCCACTCAGCTTCGTCAAGCACTTTCTCCGCTTTTGGCTTATCCATTTCATAGTCCATCACTTCTTTCACACCCGGCATCCAGTTTACCCATCCTGCCCAGTTGGTGGGTGAAATAACGGTGACCTTATGCCCCAGTTGCGCCAGGAAATGTTTTAGTGCAAGCGATGAACCCATGGCATCGGCATCCGGCTTTTGGTGTGTGGTGATGACTACCCTTCGTGACTGTGTAAGTAATGGAATTATTTCTTGTATGGGTTTCATAAAACGGCTGCGAAGGTAAGAGAAAGTCGGGAGTCGTTAGTCATTAGTCAAAACTTTAGCCTCAAATCACTAACTCCCGACTATTGACCACAGACTATCGGCTGATTTCTCTTACCTTTGCGGCCGAAAAAGCAAACAACGTAACTATGAGCAACAGAACATTTACGATGATCAAACCGGATGCTATGAAGAACGGGCATGCCGGAGCAATCCTTAACCATATTGGCAAAGCTGGTTTCACTATCAAAGCGCTCAAGATGCTGCATCTTTCTGCTGAAAAAGCAGGTGAGTTTTATGCCGTGCATAAAGAAAGGCCCTTCTATGGTGAGTTAGTTGAGTTTATGAGCAGCGGGCCTATTATTGCTGCAATTTTAGAAAAAGAAAACGCTGTAGCAGCATTCCGTGAGCTGATTGGCGCTACTAATCCGGCACAGGCGGCAGAAGGCACTATCCGAAAATTATATGCCACTTCTGTTGGTGAAAATGCCGTTCATGGAAGTGACAGCGATGCCAATGCAAAAATTGAGGGGGATTTTATGTTTTCTGCGCTGGAGCAGTTTTAAATAAATACAATATCGCTGCTAAACCGGCTTTATCAACAGGTGGGCCGGTTTTATCTTTCAAACCAGAACTCCCGGTCTTCAAGGTGTTTCACCATATCGCCGTTAGGGAGGATGATATTGGCTTCTAATTTCAGGTCATGTTTTCCTTTGGTAACATTAATCTCTGTATAGGGCATGAAAAGCTGCAGGTCTTTATACACCGCTTCATCATAAGCCGGTTTAATGCTTTTATATACTGCTAACTGGCCATTTTTACTTCGATAGGTTGAGTTAAGGCCTTCTATTCCTTCTCCATTCTTTTTTTCAAAATAAACCGCCACATAAGCGTCCATTCCTTTCATGTTGTAAATAGTATAGGCGACATGTATACGCATCCCCTTTTTCCCGTTTTCTGTTATATCATAGTCAATCCACAGTTTTTCAAATGTCACATCTACTTTTGATTCTGACTCCACATCAGCCGGGCTGCCGGGCTTGCTGTATTCAAAATCATAATAGGTAAGTTTTGCAATTTCTCCACCGGCTTTATAAATAAGCCTTACATCCATCGTCAGGTCATACTCACCCGGCTCCAGGTCCAGTTCGCTGTAAGGCATAAAAACATCCAGGTCGCTGTATATGGCCGGATCGTAAGCCGGTTTAATGCTTCTGTAAACTGCCACATCACCAGCACTGCTTACCAGCTTATTGTTCTTGTCTTTGAGCACACCGGCCATATCATCATTATAAGTATAATAAACGGCGAGGTAGGCATCCATGTTTTTCATACCATAGGCGGTGAACTTAACATGTATCCTCATCCCCAGTACGTCATTTTCCTTAACGCCGTAGTCCACCCAGATGGAATCAAACTCAGCAGATGGTTCATCCGCAAGGGGAAATCCTTTTGCATGTGCCGCCGCAATTGTAAGAATAGAGAACAGCAGGAAACAGATGATCTTTTTCATTCACTGAAATTGGAATCTAAAGTTAGAAAAAAAAGAGGGATATCAACTTTCAATTTATATTTCCCTTACGCTGCTCACTTTATTTTTGACCGGCGTTACATTGTAGCCTTCGTTTCGCAATAAATTTATCACACCCTTCACACCGGGCAGATGCCCCGCCCCTACTGCAATCACCAAAGATTTTTTTGGCAGCAGGTCTTTTAATTTTTTTACCCAGTTCTGGTTGCGGTGATAAAGCATTATATCAATAAAACTTGACATAGCCGCATCGGTATCCAC
>CAYHPA010000127.1:0-2632 GCA_964358155.1 uncultured Chitinophaga sp. | reverse complement strand
TCATCAGTGTTTCCAGTTTTCCAAGGTCCTGGCTTTTATAAGCATCAAACATTTGTTTTAATTGCTTATCATCCTTATCCCCTGAAGTAGCACTATCAATATAACTGACCAATTGTTGTGCCTGTAATTTGTAAGGTATGCTATCCAGCACTCCGGCCTGGTACGCCATTGTTTCCAGACCGTTTATTTTTTTCTTGTACTGTTTGGCTTCATCCATAATCACCTGCTCCATCATTGCAGTATTATCACAGGGTAATGAACCGCTTTCCAGCGTTGATGCGGCCAGTATGGGTTTAAAGGTCTCCAGCATAGAAAAGGGTAACATGGAACCCTTGGTTTCAAAGTATTCCTTGACCTTCTTATAGTCATCCTCGTTCAGCAGGTCTTTTAAGGTGGTATCACCCGTCATTTTCATTTTGCCAATGGCCCCCAGCATTTCAAACATATTATCCATATCCACTTCAAAATACACTTCGTCACATTCGCTGATAGCCGCCTTCATATTCTTGCTGAGAAGGGCATCGTCCGCACAAAGCATGTGAATGGTGCCAAAGAGGTAAGAAGGTTTTTCCAGGCCATTTCCGCTTATTTTCCAGAGCAGGGTGTTATTTTCTTTATTCTCCTGCCCGAAAAGGGCAATGGAAAGAAAACTAACTAACAAGGTGGCACTGATACGCTTCATCTGGGAAAATTTTTAGCAAGTTAACGAAAGAAGATCGTTGACTGACTTTGGTTGCACTGCAAACAACTGACCAAATATGAGATAAGACTTTGTGTCAGTAAAATACTTCGTCCCAATACCGGGAGAACTTTGTGCCCCATTTAACTTCCAGTTCGCCGGCAGAAATTGGCAGGCCAAACTCCTGCTTGATTGCCAGAACGGGCAGATTGACACCGGCACCCAATGCGGCGGATATGGTTCCCTGCACACGGGGATTGATTTCTACTATCAAAAACTCTCCTGCAGTTGATCTTTTTACCTGTATGCCAATATTGCCATGCAACTGCAATTCTTTAATAATTTGAGCACAATAGCTGATAATGCTTTCTTCTTTTACAAATTCGCCTTCCACACTAATGCCATTGATCATTCTTTTTCTGAGCCTTGGTACCAGCAACACGGATTCTCCATGTCGGGCCAGGCAATCAACAGAATACTCCTCACCCGGCAGATACTCACTTACGAGCAATTCGGGAAATAAGCCGGTGGATAGAATACGAACTGCATCATCCAGGCGGAGATAAGTGGAAGAAGGTTTATGATTAAACAAAAGATCCAGTTCATTCATCTGTTCGTTGATGATACGGAAGCCACGGCTGCCATTGGACACAGAAGGTTTGAAGCAAACAGGTTTAGCAGGATAACCTAACTCATCAACGGCCGCTTTAAATTGTTCAACTGTTTCAATAACCCTGAAATCAGGAACAGCAATGCTTCGCCATTGCAAGAATTCATAAAGTCTGCTTTTGTTGTTGGCAATTTCAAGTGAGGCGGTCGGTGATATCAATAGTTTCGCACCCGCCAGCTCAAATTCCTTCATTTGCTGAGATAATGGGATGAGCTCCTTTGTTACCAGTGGCAGTACAGCATGGATATTTTTTTTTCTGCACAGTGATAAGACAGTATCCGCAAAAGACGGGTCTCCGGCAAATGGGATCGTTTCAAAATCCTTACTTATGTACCGCCCCACTGCATTCGGATTGGCATCGGCAGTGATGACGTGAAATGATTTTTCCTGCCCTAAGCATTTCAGAATGCCAGCAGCACCGGGAGCACCACCGCCCGTCATCAGGATATTCAGTACCGGTTCTGCCATTGCTTTGATATTGAAATCAAATGTAATACTAAACACTCATTGTCTATTGGGGATCTGCAATCCCAAAGGGATGTACTTCATATAACAGATAGTTAGGTTACAATGCTAACCCCGAAGAGATGATATTGTTGAATACCACCCCTTCGGGGTTAACGGCTTCCTTTCTTTTTTGTTTTAGAGTAATGTCAGCCCTTTCGGGCTTACTTCACTACTGCTTCTTCTCCATAGAGCTGTCCTCTGAATTTTAAAGATGGTGATGGAATAAACTCACCAATCCCAAGGTTGGTCCATTTCTCATCCACTGCCTTTATTGTTTCGTCATCCGCTACAATAATATTCGGCCAGTCACGGTGAAAATCATCAAACTCTTTTGTTTTCCTTGTTCCATCAAAACCCATACAGGCGGTATAGTCGTTAGTCATTAGTCGGGACCCGATAGCTATCGGGTCCGGAGTCGGGAGTTTGCAGAGCAGGTGGTCTCTTTTTGGATCGAGGTTATTGCAGAATCGCCACAGGGCCGTTGGCAGGTCATTGGCATCAACTGTGTGCTCAACATATAGAATCATTTTCACCCCAGCCACTTCATCCATTGTACAAAGCTGCTCATGCAATTCTTTGATATGTCCTTTTCTGTTTTTCTTTACTGAAATGATGAGAACAGGAATTTCCTTTTTAAGCAAAGAAGTGTTTACTGCTGATATTTCATGGAATTTGAGTTTAAGTTCATCACCTGAAAATTGAACATTGATTACTGATTGTTGATTATTTTCATCAACTTCCTCGGCATATTTAAACGTCCCGTCAATGCACATCTT
>CAYHPA010000126.1:0-9936 GCA_964358155.1 uncultured Chitinophaga sp. | reverse complement strand
TCTGGCAGCATTGCTGCCAGCCCAGTTGAAATACTTACTGAAAGACCCATGATCCCGACCTGATGAAAATTTGAAAACGGATCCAATGAATTGTGGTGCAGTTGTATTTGAAACCAATACTTATGAAGAACCAAGTTCCGTACACGGTAAGTAGTTGGTCAGACCGTCTCGGTCTGACCATTGAAAAGAAGAAAAAGTAAATAACTGTCAGACGGGGGCCGTCAGACGGATATGTAGATGAGTAAAAGATTTGTCATACTCGGGGGAGGAGAAAGTGGTGTGGGAGCCGCACTGCTCGCAAAGAAACAGGGGTATGATGTATTTGTTTCCGACGGAAGTTCTTTGAAAGACGGGTATCGTAACGAATTGCAACAGGCAGGAATTGAGTTTGAAGAAGGTCAGCACACTGAATCAAAAATCCTGAATGCCGGTGAAGTGATGAAAAGCCCTGGCATTCCTGAAAAAGCAGAAATAGTGAAAAAGATAAGAGAGAAAGGGATTGATATTATCAGTGAGGCGGAACTGGCTTACCGGTTCAAGGGCAGCAGTAAAATAGTTGCTATCACCGGGAGCAACGGAAAGACCACTACCACTGCATTGACGTATCACATCTGTAAATCGGCCGGCCTGGATTGTGCGATGGTCGGAAATATCGGAAACTCATTCGCCAAACAGGTTGCCGAAGATCCAAAGGGGTTATATGTGGTGGAGGTCAGCAGTTTTCAACTGGATGATATAAAAACTTTTAGACCGGAGATAGCCATATTGACCAACATTACTGAAGATCACCTGGATCGCTACGATTACCAGTTTGAAAAATATATCAGGAGCAAATTTCGTATCACGATGAACCAGCAGACAGATGATCATTTCATCTACTGCGCCGATGATGAAGTAACTATGAAATATATCAACCAATTCAATATTCACTCAAACCAACTGCCAATAAGTATGAAAAGAGAACTACCAAACGGAGCATTTATTAAAGACGGGGATATGTATATAAGGACCGGACAGGATTTTACCAGTATGAGTGTTTTTGATTTTGCATTGAAAGGAAAGCATAATCAATATAACACAATGGCCGCTTGTGTAGCTGCTACCACACTGGATATCCGGAAAGATAAGATCAGGGACGCTGTGCAGAATTTTCAAAATCTTGAGCACAGGATGGAACATGTGGCAACCGTACGGGGCGTCGAGTTTATCAACGACAGTAAAGCCACCAATGTAAACTCTACCTGGTATGCACTGGAAAGTATGACGAAGCCAACCGTATTGATATTAGGTGGTGTGGACAAAGGAAATGAGTATGTACTGATAGAAGACCTGATAAAAGAAAAGGTGAAAGCGATTATTTGCCTTGGTACTGATAACTGGAAGATACATGATGCATTTAGCAAAATACTTAGCACCATTGTCAATACATCAACAGCTGCAGAGGCAGTTCATGCAGCATTTCATTTTGCAGAAAAAGGCGATGTAGTGTTGTTGAGTCCGGCCTGTGCCAGTTTTGACTTGTTTAAAAATTATGAAGACAGGGGCAACCAGTTTAAAAAAGCAGTAAAAGAACTATAATAAATAATGGATCTGACCAAAGACATAAAATTCGGCGGACTGAGAAATACTTTCAATGCTCAGAACCTTATCAGCAAGACAAAGGGTGATAAAGTGATATGGGCATTGGTGATCTTGCTGACACTGGTTTCATTACTGGCAGTATACAGCGCAACAGGTTCATTGGCGTATAAAAATTACAGGGGCAATACGGAAATATACCTGATCAAACAGGTTGCATTCATCATTGCGGGTATCATGGTTATTTATTTTGCCCATCTCGTTAATTATACATTTTATTCCAAAGCAGCGAAGATTGCCTTTTTGCTTTCACTGCCCCTCTTGTTTTATACACTCTTCTTTGGTGTAAAGATGAATGAAGGGAGCCGCTGGATACGTTTGCCGCTCATTAATATGACGATGCAAACCTCGGATCTTGCTCGCCTGGCCTTATTCATGTATTTGGCAAGATTGATCAGCAAGAAGCAGGATGTTATCAAAGATTTCAAGCAAGGGTTCTTACCTATTATCTGGCCGGTGGCGCTTACCTGCGCATTGATAGCCCCGGCGAATCTTTCAACAGCATTATTGTTAGGTGCAAGTTGTTTATTGCTGATGTTTATTGGCCGGATCAGGACCAAACATATCCTGATGACGATCGGCATTGCATTGATACCAATCGTATTCCTTGTTGCGGCTGCCATGATACGTCATGGCAAAACAAATACAAATGAAACGGCAGTAGTAAAGAAAGCCTCATCCTCTCTGTTTGGCCGGGTTGACACCTGGATTGGCAGGATGGAAAGTTTTATTTATGGAAGTAAGGAAGTGGATAATGATGTGTACCAGGTAAGCCAGGCCAAGATCGCCATTGCAAAAGGCGGTGTATTGGGAGTGGGGCCGGGAAACAGTACCACGAGGGATTATCTGCCACAGGCATATAACGATTTTATTTATGCCATCATCATTGAAGAATATGGTTTAATGGGCGGTGCCTTTATCATGTTCATCTATTTGGTGTTCTTATATAGATGTATCAGGATATACAAACGATGTCCTTATGCATTTGGGGCATTCCTTGCATTGGGATTGAGTTTTACACTGGCGATACAGGCAGTGGCAAATATGGCTGTAACGGTGAATTTGTTTCCGGTTACAGGAGTAACACTTCCGTTGGTAAGCATGGGTGGAACCAGTTTCATATTTACCTGCCTTGCTATCGGTATTATATTAAGTGTTGCGAGAAATGTGGAGCAACTGGAAGGGAAGGCTACTTCTCCGGAGGGAGCGTAAATAGAAAATGATATCCGGATTTGTCCTGTAGGGACAAGATGTCGGTAGCTTAAGAGACAATGAATGTTTTATTCGCTCCGTAGGAGCGAAACAAAATAGAGAATGAGCAAACGAATTATAATAGCGGGCGGAGGAACAGGGGGACATATTTTTCCGGCAATAGCAATTGCCAATGCTTTGAAAAAAATAGACGACAGTATTGAAATATTGTTTATAGGTGCGAAGGGGAGAATGGAAATGGAAAAAGTGCCGCAGGCGGGATATAAAATTGAAGGATTGGATATAGCGGGGTTCAACCGCAGCTCTTTGATAAAGAACATTGGTTTGCCATTCAAGCTGATCAAAAGCATGTTGCAGGTGAGAAGGATCATAAAAAGATTCAGGCCGGATGCGGTCATAGGAGTGGGAGGTTATTCAAGTTTCCCGGTGCTGAAAGTGGCGCAAGGAAAAGGGATTCCCACTTTTATCCATGAATCGAACTCGTTCGCCGGCAAATCAAATAAGTGGCTGGGCAAAAAGGCAACAAAAGTTTTTACCGGCACAGATGGAATGGAGAAGTTTTTTCCGGCAGAGAAAATAATTATAACAGGAAACCCGGTAAGAAAAGCTATTGCAGATGCAAACATTACCAGGAGTGAAGGAATAAAATTCTTCTCTCTGGATGGAGAAAAAAAGACAATGCTTGTTGTGGGAGGAAGCCTGGGAGCCAAATCCATCAACGAGGCGATTGACAAGGGATTGGATGAGCTGTTAAATGCCGGCCTGCAGATTATCTGGCAGACCGGGAAACCGTACTCGGCAGAAGCAAAAGAACGTACTGATGGAAAAAGGGCAGTTTGGGTCAATGAGTTCATCACACAGATGGAGTATGCTTACGCTGCTGCTGATATAGTGGTGGCACGTTCAGGAGCTATGACCGTTGCTGAGTTATGTGTCGCAAAAAAGCCCGTTTTATTCGTACCCTATCCTTTTGCTGCAGAAGATCACCAGGCAGTGAATGCAATGAGACTGGTAACCAAAAATGCAGCGCTGATGGTGAAAGATAGTGAGGCAGGAGAAAAACTGGTGAGACTGGCAATTGAGTTAGCGAAGGATGGGACTAAACAAAATGAGTTGAGGAATAATATAGCAAAGCTGGCAATTGTGAATGCGGATGAAATAATTGCGAGAGAAATTTTGAAAACCCTCTAAATCTCTCCGCCGCGGTGGAAGACTTTAGAAAGAATAAAAAGGAATTAAAGTTTAAATGAGTGAAGAGAAGCTGAAAGATGAACTTAATTCCCCCCCTTTAGGGGCTGGGGGTATGAACGTACAAGTCAATACTGTCCTTATGAATACCCCCTTTCGGGGGATTGAAAAACTGGAGGCCGTTTATTTTATCGGGATTGGCGGAATAGGCATGAGTGCGATAGCAAAGTTCTTTCACAGCGGCGGGGTAAAAGTGAGTGGGTATGATAAAACAGCAACCGCATTGACGAAAAAACTTGAGGCAAGCGGCATTGCAGTTCACTACGAAGAGAATGTTGATTTGATTCCAAGGAAGGTTGACCTGGTGGTGTACACACCGGCGATACCCGAAGAGCACAAGGAGTTAGTGTACTACCGGGCCAACGGGTATAAAGTGGTAAAGCGAAGCGATGTATTGCAGATCATAACAGCAAGCTCTTTTAATATATGCATCGTAGGTACACATGGCAAAACAACCATCACTACCATGGTGGCGCATCTGCTGCGTGACAGTGGTTTCGGCTGCAATGCATTTCTCGGAGGTATTGCGGTGAATTACGGAACCAATTTCTGGAGCAGCGAAAAAAATGTATGTGTGATTGAAGCTGATGAGTACGACCGAAGTTTTTTGAAATTAAGTCCGGATATGGCCATCATTACTGCGATGGATGCTGACCACCTGGATATATATGGTACAGCTGAGGCGATGGAGCAGGCATTCATTGACTTTGCAGGTAAGGTTAAACCCGGGGGGCTGGTAGTGGGAAAGTTTGGGTTAGAAAGAACTAAGGAACTTAAAACCCAAAACTATCTCTCTTACAGTTTGCAAAATGAAAGCGCTGATGTGTATGCTGCCAATATCCGGATGATGAATGGCAGTTATGAGTTTGATGTAATGATGTCCGGAAGGACTCCTTTGGAGAAAAATAATATGCTGGACAATGTGAAGCTGAATATGGGAGGGATGCATAATGTGGAGAATGCAGTTGCAGCGATAGCGGTCGCAAGTTCTTTGGGAATTGAGAATGACAAGATCAAAGCGGCAGTAGAAAATTTCAGGGGAGTGAAAAGAAGGTTTGAGTACATCATTAAAAATGACAGGATCGTTTTTGTTGATGATTATGCTCATCACCCCGAAGAATTAAGGGCATTGATCAACGGCGCCAAAGCATTGTTCCGGCAGAAAAAGTGTACCGTGATATTTCAGCCACACCTGTACAGCCGGACAAGAGACCTGGCTGATGGCTTTGCTGAAGCGCTGGATTTGGCCGATGAAGTAATTCTGTTACCCATTTACCCCGCAAGAGAGTTGCCGATAACGGGTGTGAGCAGTGAAATGATTTTGGAGAGGATGCAGAACGAAAATAGACAGGTGCTGGAAAAGGATAACATAACAGATTGGATAGAGCATGTTTACAAAAAAGAATTGAATAGGGAATTTGGTGCAGTGTTGATAACAGCCGGCGCAGGCGATATTGATATGATGGTAGAGCCGATAAAAAATATTTTAAATGACGTATAAGTGAACACAAAGTCAACCATAAAAAAAGTATTGTTCATAGCCATTTGGCTATGTATCGGTGGTGGTATGATCACCTTGCTGCTTGCAGCAATCAGTAAAAAGAATAAAGGTGCGTGCAGGGATTATTCAATTACTATCAAGGGAGCCGAAAACAACTTCTTTATTGACAAAAATGATGTGGAACAGATACTAAAAAATGAGCTCAAATCGAACATCAAAGGCTTCCCCGTAGCTTCTTTCAATCTGCACCAGTTGGAGCAGGTATTGGAGAAAAATACTTGGGTAAGCAAAGCAGAACTCTATTTTGATAACAACGAAATCCTGCACATAACAATTATTGAAAAGGAACCGGTAGCCAGGATTTTTACAACGGGAACAAGTTCTTTTTATATTGATAGTGCAGGTAAAAAAATGCCATTGTCGGACAAAATGAGTGCAAGGGTACCTGTATTCACAGGCTTTCCGGATAAGAAACTCCTGTCAGCAAAAGACAGTGTATTGCTCAATGACGTAAGGGTGACGGCTAAATATATTATCAATGATCCGTTCTGGATGGCGCAGGTGGCACAGATTGACATAACCCCGGAAAGAACACTGGAGATGATGCCGGTGGTCGGCAATCACACAGTGAAACTGGGCAATGCAGAGAGTATTGATAAAAAATTCCGCCGCTTGCTGGTGTTTTATAAGCAGGTGTTGAGTAAAACGGGGTTTGATAAATACAAGCTGATTAATGTGCAGTTTGAAGGACAAGTAGTGGCATCTAAATATGATGCGGATAAGGGAGACACGGCCCAGTTGAGAAAGAATGTTGAAAAACTTCTGCAGCAATCCAGAAATGTGCAAAATGATACAGCCATGAAAGCAGTTCCGGTTGTTACCGGGAAGTATAACATTGAAAGCGATTCAGCTGCAGCTTTTGTAGCTGATTTGCCAAAGAAATCTGATGATAAACCAAAGCCGGTGAAAGGAATGGATCCAAAAGAAAATAAACGACCAAAGGCGGTAATGCCGAAGAAGCCGGCGGAGGATGCAAACGGAGGGTATAATTAATTAAGAAGTAAAAAAAATGAAGTAAAGAGTGTAAGAAAATATTGAATGGGCAGGAGGAATGAGTGGTGATGAAGTGTAGACCCCGTAGGGGTCAAATGTCGGTAGAAAGAGAAAAAAAGAAGTTTTCGGCGCCCCGTAGGGACGCAACATTGATGAGCAGAGTTACGGGACGATGAAGTATGCGACGCAACGAAGTTGATCAGGGAGCAGAGGCTGGTAACAAAAGTTAAAAACAAATTTTTCGACTCGATAAAACAACAACAACTAAAAACAACAATTATGAACAACGAACAACCCATTATTGTCGGTCTTGATATCGGAACTACCAAGATCGCCGTAATTGCTGGGCGGAAAAATGAGTTCGGCAAACTGGAAATACTTGGCTTCGGTAAAGCCAACTCCAATGGTGTGAAGCACGGGCAGGTGCTGAACATTGATGAGACCATCAAAGCCATTAAGACGGCCCTGGAGAATTGTTTTGCCTCCAACCCCAACCTGGATGTAAAAGAAGTGTATGTAGGCGTGGCCGGTCATCATATCAAAAGCCTGCAAACCCGCGGGGATATCGTTCGCCAGAGAACGGAGGAAGAGATTACTCAAAAGGAAATTGATCAGCTGATAGATGACCAGTATAAAACCTATATACCTGCCGGCGACCAGATCATTGATGTGATACCACAGGAATTTACGGTGGACAATTTTCAGAACATACCTAATCCCATCGGCTATGGTGGTGTAAAGATCGGCGCCAACTTCCATATCATCACCGGCGATAAGAACGCTATCAAGAATATCAACCGCAGTGTGGAGAAAGCAGGTCTGCATACAAAAGACCTGGTGTTGCAACCGCTGGCTTCCTCTTCTGCTGTAATGGGACAAGAAGACCTGGAAGCCGGTGTTGCCATCGTTGACATTGGTGGTGGTACCACAGACCTTGCTGTTTTTTATGAAGGTATTTTAAAGCATACGGCTGTCATTCCTTTTGCCGGAGAAAATATCACCAATGATATTAAAACAGGCCTGGGTGTTTTGAAAACACAGGCTGAGGCGATGAAAGTTCAGTTTGGCAGCGCTCTGGCCAACGAAGCAAAATCGAATGCGTATATCACCATTCCGGGATTAAGAGGAATGCCTGCTAAAGAGATCAGTGTAAAGAATCTTGCCAACATCATACAGGCCAGGATGAGTGAGATCATGGATTTTGTTACTTATCATCTGAAACAGGTTGGTTTGGATAACCGCATGCTCAACGGTGGCATCATTCTTACCGGTGGCGGCTCACAATTAAAACATCTTATTCAACTGACAGAGTATACAACAGGTCTTCCTGCAAGGATCGGTTTTCCCAATGAACACCTCGCAGGGGGGCATATTGAAGAGCTGGCAAAGCCAACATACTCCACTTGTATCGGACTTATCCTGAAAGGTTATGATGATTACGAACATAAGCGCAAAGAATTTGAAAGAGAATTCAAGAAAGTGGAAGTGCCTGATGCATTAAAGAGTAACGGACAACAGTCCACAACTGAACTTGCTGAGGAAACGGTAAATGCAGGTGAACGGAAAAGGAACCTTACCGGCTTCTGGGGCAAATTCAAAGACAAAATCATTGACCTGTTTAAAGAAGAAGAAGACAAACATTTATAAAGCCCATCCTAAAGTCCTTCCCACCGGGAAGGATTTAGGGGCATTAAATTCTAAAAGTTCTTATTAAAAACTGTTTCGAGAAAATAAAACTAACCCGATTATCAACAGCTTCGCAACTCCCTCTCCACTTGTGGAGAGGGTTGGGGTGAGGGAAAATTCAACACTATGATACATTTTGATCTGCCTAAAGAAAAATCATCCATACTGAAAGTGATAGGTGTAGGCGGTGGCGGCGGCAATGCGGTGAACCACATGTTCAGCCAGCAGATAGACGGCGTGAACTTTGTAATATGTAACACCGATGCACAGGCATTGGCCAGCAGCGGCATCCCCAATCGCATTCAGCTGGGGCCGCATCTTACACAAGGTCTTGGTGCCGGCGCTAATCCCGACATCGGCCGCCAGGCTACCGAAGAATCCCTGGAAGAAATCAAACGCATACTGGAAGTAAATACCAAAATGGCCTTTATCACTGCCGGTATGGGTGGAGGCACCGGCACAGGCGGAGCGCCGATCATTGCAAAAATTTGTAAAGACCTCGGCATACTTACTGTTGGTATCGTTACCACACCATTTGCCTATGAAGGAAAGAAACGCCAGCAACAGGCAGAAGAAGGAATAAAAATATTAAAAGGTTATGTGGACACATTGCTTGTCATCAGCAACGACAAACTCCGTCATCAGTTCGGCAATTTAAAAATGCGGGAAGCTTTTGAAAAAGCCGACAATGTACTGGCGACAGCTGCGAAATGTATCACTGATGTCATCAACAGCACCGGGCAGATCAATGTTGACTTTGCTGATGTGTGCACCGTAATGAAGAACGGCGGTGTGGCTATCCTTGGCAATGCAGCAGCAGAAGGGGAGAACAGAGCGCAGAAGGCTATTGAAGAAGCGCTGAATTCACCATTGCTGAATGACAGCGATATACAAGGCGCCAAATGGATATTGATCAATATCAACTCTGCACTGGGCGAACATGAGTTTACCATGGATGAAGTGGAAGTGATACAAAATTATTTACTGGCCCGTGCCGGTGATAATACCGATGTCATTCTTGGTATGGGATACGATAGCACATTGGGTAATAAGATCGGTATTACGTTAATAGCAACCGGATTTGAACATAAAGATCCGTTTGCCAAACCAACAGCAAAGAAAGAAGAACCGAAGAAAGAAGAGAAGATAGTAATGGTGCTGGGGCAAGTGGAAGAACCCAAACCAATTGCTATGCATCCCGAAGCCCCGGCTGCGCTTGAAAAAGAAATGCAGGTAATGGAAGATTCTTTGAAAGAAGCGGAGAAAGGGGATTACCTGATGCCAAAACTGGTGGAAGACCCGATAGCTATCGGGTTGCCAGAGATGCAGGCCCCGGTACTTGATATCAGTGATATAAAGGACGACAGTGCTGTTATCGTTCATTTTGAATTGCAACCCGAAGAGAAACCCGTTAGTAATACTACTGTTGATAACATGTCAACAGTTGGCAAAATGTCAATTGCAGCGAAAAGCGATGAGCTACATTCGGCACAGCAAATACCATCCGTAACTCCTGCGGCAAAGAAAGAAGAACTCATTAAAAATAGTACTAGTACAACCCCGGTGTCTGCAGCATCGGGAGGTTATCTGGCCAGACC
>CAYHPA010000125.1:0-9939 GCA_964358155.1 uncultured Chitinophaga sp. | reverse complement strand
AGAGGAATGACCATACACAGTTCTGCCTGTCATCACCAGGTCGGGCCTCGCATTGTAAAGGCCTTCGTCTATTACAAAATATTCCTGCTCCCAGCCCAGGGTGGCCGTTACTTTCGTAACATTCTTATCAAAATAATTACAAACATCTACGGCTGCTTTATTCAATGCTTCAAGGGCTTTTAATAAAGGGGCTTTATAGTCGAGCGATTCGCCGGTATATGAAACAAATATGGTAGGAATGCAAAGCGTCTTACCTGTGCCAATATCCATAATGAAGGCAGGTGATGAAGGATCCCATGCGGTATAGCCCCTTGCTTCAAAGGTGGCCCTCAGCCCGCCGCTGGGAAATGAAGAAGCATCCGGTTCCTGCTGTATCAATGCGTCACCCTCAAACTGTTCAATAGCAGTGCCATCACCTTTCAGTGTAAAGAACGAATCATGTTTTTCAGCAGTAGTGCCTGTCAATGGCTGAAACCAATGGGTGAAATGTGTAACGCCTTTGCTTTCTGCCCATGCACGGATACCATTGGCAATCTGGTTGGCCATTGCCCTGTCTATTCTCTGACTGGCTTTGATGGAGGAGTTGAGGCTTTTATAAGCTTCATCGCTTAAAAATTCACGGGCAGTTTTCAGGGTAAATACATTACTCCCGAATAAGGAAGTAATCTTACCGGGGTTTTCTGCTTTTTCCTCAGCAGTCATGGATAAGTTTTGAATCGCATTGAATCTAAGTGACATATTGATATATTTTATGGCAAAACAAAGCTATTGCCATAAAAAAATCAATTTTATTTTAATAAATACTCAAAAATAAAGAAAATTTGTGGACAAAATGTGATTCATCAAACAAAAAGTGTAGTAAATAGTATGAATTTATCAAGAATGAATCAAATTATTATTTTTTTTAATAAATAAGTTTGAAATCCTTCTCCAGTCTGTGAGGGTAATCATGGGTATAACCAGAAGAGGGAGTATTATGCTGCGATATCTGACTATCGCCCCAAGATTATTGACACTAAAGCCGATTGCCAGTAATACCGTAAAAGAGAAGAACAGGCAGAAATGCAAAAGACTTCTGGAAGCAATACCATTTTTATGAAAGAAAATGAATAACAGGAATAATAAAAGCAGTGCATTAATCTCAATGGCTGCGGCAAGGGAAAGGATATGTTTTACATCACTTGGGTATGGCCGTACTGCTGATAAAGTGATAGCCTGTGGCGTATTACTTAAAAAACTTATAGCATTTGGGGCCAGTTCTCTGATGGGTATAGTAGAACCACCTTTTAGGTTAATGAACTCCTGTTGCTTATTGACTACTGCCTGCGGAAAATCAAAACGGGGGTTGATATACCGGGCGGTAAAAAACAAAACGATAAACAGAAGATAGAGTGAACTGAATATGCCAAGACTATACTTTGGCCGTCTGGCTGCCAGCAACCAGGCTATGATGGCTGGTACAATGATGACGATCATGAAATTTCGCAAAGTCAGGATAAGTAAAAGACCTGTGGCCAGGCCTGCGATTCTTTTCCAGCCAAACCTCTTTTCTTTTAATCCAAAATAAATACAGTAAATGACAAGGCTGATACCGGTAAATATTAAACCCTCTTTATGGATACCGCTTGTCCAGTACAGGAAAGACGGGATGAGAAAAGTGGCAAGAAGAATGGTGAATTTTTTTCCGGGCAGCACATTCGTCATCACCCTGTAAATAGCTACAGGCCCGATCAGCGTAAAAAAAGAGTAGAAGATTATATTGATGTAATAGTTCCCGAAACTGAGGATATTGAAAATGGAAAGGATTTTGATGAATATATTTCCTTTCAGGTCGTTCCAGTAAGAGTCGGTGGTTTCAAAGAATTTGGAAATGCCGCTTTCATAAGGGTCATTAAAAAGATTGGTAAAATATTCATGTGGATTTTGGAATAGCAGGTGATATTCCTGAACACTGTTAGTATGAAAACTCCAGGTATCCCACATCTGCGCCAGGCCTCCGTAATAAATACCTATCCATCCGTAGAAAATACCGGCCATTACTTTTAGCAGGAAAAGAATGACCAACT
Organism: uncultured Chitinophaga sp.; assembly: GCA_964358155.1. Taxonomy (GTDB): domain Bacteria; phylum Bacteroidota; class Bacteroidia; order Chitinophagales; family Chitinophagaceae; genus JJ008. The sequence continues at coordinate 7,873 of CAYHPA010000125.1, read as the reverse complement.
GCGATTGGCTAAGGCCTGAACGGCTAAAAAATTTTAGTTTGGTAACCAGCCAGGCAAATGAAATAAGATAGGCGGCAAACAGGAGGTATTCCAATCGGCGTTGGTTTTGTTCCGCAAATTAGCCATTCTTGTTGTCTTTATACAGGCAAAGTTGACAAGTTGTGAGCAGGCACTGACGAACAAGCTGTAAATTTGAGGCTCAATATTTGCCTTCATGGAAGTAACAGTAAAGACAGCACAACAACTCCGGTTAACAGCAGAAGAATTTGAGCTTATAAAACAAAAACTCGGACGAACTCCCAATTTTAATGAACTCTGTGCATTCTCAGGAATGTGGAGTGAGCATTGCAGCTATAAGAATTCAATAAAGTGGCTGAAGACGCTACCCAGAGAAGGTGGACGAATGCTCGTAAAAGCAGGTGAAGAAAATGCAGGGTTGATGGATATTGGCGATGGACTTGGTGTTGTTTTCAAGATTGAATCGCACAATCATCCTTCTGCTATCGAACCATTCCAGGGAGCGGCTACTGGTGTAGGCGGTATACATCGTGATATTTTTACCATGGGCGCCAGACCTGTTGCTGCGCTCAACTCACTTCGGTTCGGAAATTTAGAAGAAGATAAAACACAGCATTTGCTTTCAGGTGTGGTGCATGGCATCGGGCATTATGGCAATTGTTTTGGTGTGCCAACTGTTGGCGGTGAAATTTATTTTGATGAATGCTATCATACCAACCCATTGGTGAATGCCATGAGTGTGGGGATTGTAAAAATAGGAGAGACTGTTTCGGCTACAGCAGAAGGAACAGGCAACCCGGTGATGTTTGTAGGAAGTGCGACAGGTAAGGATGGAATAGGGGGCGCTTCTTTTGCTTCGGCAGATATCACAGAAGAAAGTGCGCAGGACCTGCCTGCTGTGCAGGTAGGTGATCCTTTCCAGGAAAAGAAATTGCTTGAGGCCTGCTTGGAAGTGATACAAACAGGAGCAGTAGTGGGTATGCAGGATATGGGTGCGGCTGGAATTATCTGTTCTACCTCTGAGATGAGTGCAAAAGGAGAAACGGGAATGAGAATTGACCTTGATAAGGTCCCCACCCGTCAAAAAAATATGAAAGCCTGGGAGTTGCTGCTGAGCGAAAGCCAGGAAAGAATGTTGCTGGTAGCACAAAAAGGAAGAGAAGAAGAAGTGACCAGCATTTTTGCAAAATGGGATCTGCCTTGTTCTGTCATTGGTGAAGTAACTGATGATGGTATTTTGAATTTTTATATGCATGGTGAATTAGAGGCATCCTTGCCTGCATATGAACTGGTATTGGGTGGCGGTGCCCCGCAATACGAAAGGGAATACGCAGAACCAAAATATTTTAGTGAAATAAAAAAATTTAACCCTGAATCAATTCCTGTACCGCTTCATTTGAAAACGGTAGCTGAGCAGATCATTCAACTGCCTTCCATTGCATCAAAAAGATGGATATATGACCAGTATGACAGCATGGTAGGAACAAATAATACTTCTACTAATACACCCACCGATGCATCGGTGGTGCTGGTAAAAGGAACTAAAAAAGGAATTGCCATTACCACCGATTGCAATAGCCGGTATGTTTATGCCGATCCATACAAAGGAACGATGATAGCAGTAAGCGAAGCAGCAAGAAATATTGTTTGCAGCGGTGGTCAGCCACTTGGTGTTACCAACTGTTTGAATTTCGGCAATCCCTACGATCCCGAAGTATATTACCAGTTTGTTCATGCCATCAAAGGCATGGGTGAAGCCTGTCGGAAATTTGATACACCGGTTACCGGCGGTAATGTGAGTTTTTATAACCAAAACCCTGATGGACCAGTTTATCCAACTCCAACGATCGGTATGGTGGGTTTGCTGAACGACATCAATGAGAAAATGACACTGGATTTTAAAGAAGAAGGAGATGTACTGTATTTGCTGGGCGTATCTACAAATGATATGGGTTGTTCGCAATATATCAGTAAGATTTACGGTATTGAGTTTTCTCCTACCCCGCATTTTGAACTAGAGGAGGAATACCGGCTGCAGCGAAAAGTATCAGAGCTGATCAGTAAGAAAATGATTCAATCAGCACACGATGTGAGTGAAGGTGGTTTGTTTGTAACCTTATGCGAAAGCGGGTTTAATAATGAGTTGGGTTTTTCCATTATCACCAATAGTGCAATCCGGAAAGATGCTTTCCTTTTTGGTGAAGGGCAAAGCCGGGTGCTGGTGAGTGTTGCATTAGACAACGTACATGCTGTTGAGTCCCTTTTTAAGGATTTTCCTTTTGAAAAGATCGGTGTGGTGACCAGTGGCGAGATGGTGGTGGATGGAGATTTCTGGGGAACAATAGATTGGTGGAAGGAAAAATATGATACAGCGATTGAAAATTATTTATCCAAAGAAGAAGCCGGTTCGGCACTAAGTTCCATTTAATGGATAAAGACAATACAATATTGCTGACCGGCGCTGCCGGTTTCATTGGCAGCTATTTGCTGGGTTATCTGAATAGAAAGGGGTACCAGAACGTTATTATCGTGGATGATTTCAGTGAGGAAGACAAATGGTTCAACTTTGACGGCAAACAGTTTATTGCAAAAGTTGAAAGAGAGGAATTGTTTGACTGGCTAAAAAAGAACGACGAAAAAATTGACCCGATAGCTATCGGGTTTGTATTTCACCTCGGCGCCAGGACAGATACTGCCGAATTTGATTATTCAGTTCATGAAAAACTCAATGTGGAGTATTCAAAAAATATCTGGTACTACTGTACAGGAAAAAATATCCCGCTGATCTATGCTTCTTCAGCTGCTACCTATGGAAGCGGGGAACTGGGTTATAAGGACGACCATGCGATTGTAGAACAGTTACAACCTTTGAACCCCTATGGCGTTTCAAAAAATGAATTTGATAAATGGGCCCTCCGGCAGGATAAGTTACCTCCGTTTTGGGCTGGGCTAAAATTCTTCAATGTGTATGGTCCGAACGAATATCATAAAGGCAGAATGGCCAGCATGGTTTACCACGGATTTAACCAGATAAAAAAGACAGGTAAAGTAAAATTATTTAAATCGCATAAGCCCGAATTCAGAGACGGGGGGCAGTTGAGGGATTTTATTTATGTGGAAGATGTTGCCAAAGTTTGTTACTGGTTGATGAATAATTCAATTGAATCAGGGCTTTACAATTTGGGAACCGGCAGGGCAAAAACTTTTGACGACCTGATAAAAGCAACATTCACCGGGCTGGGAAAGGAGGCAGTTATTGAATATATTGATATGCCCGAAGATATCCGGGAGAAATATCAGTATTTCACAGAAGCTGATATGAGTAAGCTGAGAAGTGCGGGCTATAAAGATGATTTTTATTCCCTTGAAGAAGGAGTAAAAGAGTATGTGACCAATTTCCTGGCACAGAAAAAGTATTACTAAGAATAGTTTATAAAAAAGAAACATGGGAAAGAAAATTGCTATCATAGGTGGCGGAAACCTGGGCACGGCAATGGCTGAAGGGCTTGTAAAAAGTAAATTCAGCAAAGCATCTGAGGTTATTGTGACAAAAAGAAACCTTGCTACGCTTAAATCAATTAAAGAACAAGGAATAGCCATAACAGATGATAATGTCGCAGCTGTGAAGAAAAGCGATGTCATTATCCTTGCTGTAAAACCATTCCAGGTAACGGAGGTGCTGAACGGGATTAAAAAGGAACTTACGGGAAATAAGTTATTGATCTCAGTGGTAACCGGTGTTACCATGAACGAAATAGAGAATATCATCAAAAAAAATATGACGCTTTTCCGTGCCATGCCCAACACCGCCATTGCAATACAAGAAAGTATGACCTGCATTTCTTACCAGCAGGCCGCTTCCTCAGATATTAAATATGTAAACGAACTTTTTAAAGCACTGGGTAAGGTGGTGACCATAGAAGAGAAACTGATGGAAGCTTCCACCATCCTCGGCGCTTGCGGCACCGCCTATGCCATGCGTTATATGCGGGCCAGCATACAGGGCGGTATTGAGATAGGGTTTGACGCTGTTACTGCTTCCCTCATCACCGCACAAACAGTGAAAGGCGCAGCCGATCTTTTATTGCAAAAAGGTACCCATCCGGAGCAGGAGATTGATAAGGTAACCACGCCAAAAGGCTGCACCATTGCGGGGTTGAATGAAATGGAACACCAGGGATTCAGTTCATCCCTGATAAGAGGTATTATAACAAGTTATAAGAAGATTGCTAAGGATTGACAATGTGGCTTTAACCATTAAAAATCAGGTTTCAATATTTTTTTGGATGAAATAAAAAACCATCTGCTTTGCAACAGATGGTTCCGTGGAAGCGGTTCTTGTATTTTTATTACACTTTGAAATGGGCAAAAGCTTTGTTAGCCTCAGCCATACGGTGTACATCTTCTTTTTTCTTGAATGCAGCTCCTTCGCCTTTTGCAGCTGCTACGATTTCGCCGGCTAATTTATCAGCCATGCTGCGTCCGTTCCTGTCACGGCTGTAGCGAATGAGCCATTTGATGCTCAATGAAATTTTTCTGTCGGCCCTGACTTCAGCAGGTATCTGGAAAGTTGCGCCACCAATACGACGGCTGCGGACTTCCACAGCAGGTGTAACATTCACCAGCGCCCTTTTCCAAACTTCATAGCCTTCTTCATTGGTTTGCTTGGTTACTTTTTCCAGTGCATCGTAGAAAATATTGAAAGCGCCGCTTTTCTTCCCTTGCCACATCAGGTTGTTTACAAACCGGGTCACCAGTTTGTCGTTGAACTTAGGATCGGGGGCTAAAGGGAGTTTTTTTGCTTGTGATTTCCGCATGTCTTAAAAAATTTCGTTGTGCTTATTTTACTTTAATTATTTTTTGACCTTCTCTCTCTTTGTACCATACTTGGAACGGCTCTTCTTCCTGTCTTTTACACCCGCAGTATCCAGCGAACCACGAACGATGTGATAACGTACACCGGGTAAGTCTTTCACACGACCGCCACGGATCAAAACAATGGAGTGCTCCTGAAGGTTATGTCCTTCACCAGGAATGTAAGCAATCACTTCAACTTTATTGGTCAAACGAACTTTAGCTACTTTACGAAGCGCTGAGTTGGGCTTCTTTGGAGTAGTAGTATATACCCTTGTACATACACCCCGGCGCTGCGGGCATTCATCCAAAGCCCTTGATTTACTCTTGGCCCTGATAATTTCCCTTCCTTTACGTACTAACTGTTGAATTGTAGGCATTCCTGATCTTTTGTTTTATCCCTATTTTTGGGAGGGCAAAGGTAACGGCGTAAGGGGTAAATTCCAAAAATGGCAAGTCTAAAATCCAAATAAATTGGACTTACCAACATAATACCCGGAATTCTGTGGGTTCCCGCATTAAAAATTTGAAATTTAGCCATTTATACCCGCTGCATCCACTGGTATTTGTCGGCCCGGCGGCCTTCCCGTATGTCGGTAAGCCACTTCTTGAGGGCGGGGGCGGTTTTCCAATTGTCTACATCAAATGTCATTACAAAATCTTTGTACCGTAATTCTTTGATGGGCGAAATTGTGGCAGCGGTGCCTGTGCCGAATACTTCGTATAACAGCCCGGCTTTATAAGCGTCAATAATATCATCAATGCTCAAATGCTTTTCCTCCACTTTAAATCCCATTTCTTTCAGGAGGACAATAGCGCTCTGTCTTGTCACACCGTCAAGAATAGTCCCTTCCCCCAGATCGGGAGTAAAAGCAGTGTTGCCGATAATGAAGAATACATTCATGGTTCCGATCTCCTGAACATATTTATGCTCAAAAGCATCCATCCACAATACCTGATCGTATCCTTTTTTCTTTGCCTGTGCCGTAGCATACATTGCGGCGCCATAATTTCCGGCGGCTTTGGCGTAGCCCACACCACCTGGCACGGCCCGCACATATTTTTCTTCCACATAGATGCGCATTGGGGCGCTATAATATGGCCCGGTAGGGCTGAGGATGATCATGAATCTATAACTCTCCGATGGTTTCACGCCAATCACCTCATCACAGGCAAACATAAACGGCCTGATGTACAGTGAATGATCTTCTTTGGTTGGTATCCAGTTTTTGTCCAATGCAATGAGTTGCCGCATTCCTTCCAGGAACAATTCTTCCGGTACCTGCGGCATCTGCATTCTTTCTGCAGAAATATTGAAACGTTTGTAATTATCCTTCGGGCGAAAAATAAAAGCATGGCCTTCCTTGTCTTTATAGGCTTTAATGCCTTCAAAAATTGCCTGGCCATAATGCAGTGCCGCAACAGAGGGACTAAGCAGCAACGGCTGGTAGGGCTTTATCTCAACGTTTTTCCACTCCCCGTTTTCATATTCTGCCTCCAGCATATGATCAGTGAAATAGTGACCGAAGGGGAGGTTATCCAGGTTGAGATCCTGCAATTTGCTTCTTTCCGCTTTCTGTATTGAAATATCCATAGCTGCAATCATAAAAGTTTACTTTTACGGGCCAAAGAAACGAAAAAACAAACACCCGGCCTCCAATATTACTGACGGTTTATGAACATCAACGATATCCAATTACCGGCCAAACTGATAGCTGATTTATACCGGTCATCTCTTGTTGAAACGGATGGGGCTCAACAAGCATTTCAATCAACTGAAAAGCCGCAAGAGACTGCAGCAACGACAGAATGGAAATGGCTGGGCGATAACCGGAAGAATATTCTTGTTATTGTGCAGCAAACCGGTGCTGTTCATTTGCCCGACAAGGAACTTGATTTTTTAACGACCATGCTTGGCGCCTGCAAACTGGGGTTGGCCGATGTGGCGATTGTAAACAGAAATAATAACCCCGAAGCCACTTATAAAGAACTCACTGTTTTTTTCAAATCAAAAATTGTTTTGCTATTTGACGTAGAGCCTGCCACATTTGGTTTGCCTATGAATTTTCCTCATTACCAACTCCAGGCATTTGCCGGGGCTACTTTTTTATTTTCACCTTCTTTGGCAGAACTGGAAAATGACAAGCTGCAGAAAAGTAAATTGTGGGTTTGTTTGAAACGGTTATTTAATCTTTGATTGAGCGTTGAAAATTTTCTATTATTTCTTTGTATATATCTTCCCGTCCCATTCAAGCTTTTTTTTGTTGAGCACTTTAATGAAATCTTTTTCTAACCTCAAATAAGTTAAGAATTCGTAACTTAATTGGGGTATAGTTACCTTAAAAACGTTATTACTGCTTGATTTGGGGCTGTACACTTCCGTTTCTATATTCCTGACACCAATGTTGCGGCCCCAGTAATTTCCGCTTATATAAACCCAAACAGCAAATTCCTCAATTTGAATATTTTTCGGTTTATATATAGCAATTATATCAGAATTATACTCTTTCCCAACGTGCCGATCAAAGAAGAAGCTTTCTTTTGCCTTGATGTATATATGATAGGTTATATACCTGTGCCCACCAGGAGAATTATATTTATAATGGTCTTCGACCGGATTAGATAAATAAAAGTAGATTGTATCTTCAGGCTCCAATTTGCTTTCCTCAACACTTATTCCCAAGCTAACTTGATTTAATTGGGGTGTAGTTAATTCAATAAGGTTCTCCTTCAGTTCCCATTTACCTATAGTAATCGTATCGCAGCAGAAAAACCAAGCGTGATGTTTATTCCCTGGATCAACAAAACAAAAATCGGTTTCCTTGAAATTGAGTTTTTTGTTACTGTTACTCTCATTTATATAGTCGCCATTAAAATCTTTAGCGAGGTATTTTTGAGACTTACATCCGACCACAGCAATCAGAATAAACCAAATAATAAATTTTCCCATTGCTTAAAATTGTATTTTTCAGATATTGCAAACCTATGAAATTGATTTTCG
>CAYHPA010000124.1:0-9975 GCA_964358155.1 uncultured Chitinophaga sp. | reverse complement strand
CTCCTTCGTCGGAGTGACAAGACCCCGATTATTTGGAATTTTAATCAAGTTAGTTAATTCCCAAATTTCCTCATAATCATTTCAAATCCTGTAAATCGTAGTTCTATACTTCAATCTCCTTCAGCCGCACTTCCTCATACAATGCATGTATCAATCCATCAGCCAAACCGATCTTGGGAACAAATATCTCCTGTGCATCGGCCCAGCGCATGGTATTGATATAAATAAGCAGAGCCGGAACGATCACATCGGCACGGTCTTCACGCAATTTGTATAAACTGATGCGTTGCGTCAATGACATATTGCTGAATTCTTTGTAATAATCCCTCAACAGGTCAAGGGTAAGCGGTTTGCCTTCTTTTCGTTTGGAGATGGAAAATATTTTATTGATGTTTCCACCGGAGCCAATGGCGGTAACATGATGATAGCCTTTTGTTTTTTTGATAATGAACTCTTTCATTTCATCCCAGGCCGCTTCATTTACCTGGTTTTTCAGCAAACGGATAGTGCCGATATTGAAAGACTCTTTGAAAACCAGTTTACCATCGCTGAAGAAAGTAAGTTCGGTACTTCCACCACCCACATCAATGTATAAATAAGATTCTTCCGTGGTCATATTTTCAGCAACATGATTCTCGTAAATGAAGGAAGCCTCTTCCTGCCCGCTGATGATATGTATCTGGATACCTGTTTCTGCTTTTACCTTTTTGATGATCTCAGCTGCATTAGCAGCGTCCCGCATGGCGGAAGTGGCGCAGGCTTTCCAGTGTTTCACTTCATATACATCCAGCAGTAATTTGTAGGATTTGATGGTCTTGATGATTTTTTCCACTTTGGCAGGGGATATTTCGCCTTTGTCAAATACATCAAAACCCAAACGGAGGGGAACACGGACCAGGACGGTCTTTATAAATTCGGGGACATTCTGCGGGCCGGAAATCACATCTGTTATCAATAATCTTGCTGCGTTGCTTCCGATGTCAATAGCTGCCAGTCTCACTTTTCAGGTTGTGTTTTTTTGTACAGGTAGTTATAAGTCTCTACCTGTGATCTTATTTTCTTTTTAGTGGTGCGGACATAGTCGTTGCTCAGTTCATTATCCAGCCATCTTGCTTTCACATTATCCTGCAACTGGATGTTCAGAATATCTTTCAGTTCCTGCTGCAGCTCTTCATTCCAGATGGGGCAGGTGGCCTCCACACGGTGCTCCATATTTCTCAGCATCCAGTCGGCCGAAGATATATAAACTTTCTCTTTGCCTTTGTTGTGAAATACCCACACCCTTGCATGTTCCAGGTATTCATCTACAATGCTGATGGCACGGATGGGTTTTTCAAATTTTTTATGTTCAGACAGCATGCAAAAAATTCCGCGGATGATCAGTTTCAACTGTACGCCTGCCCGGGCAGCTTCGTACAGCTTCTGTATCATGTCCAGGTCGCTGAGGGAATTCATCTTTAAGGTAATGGCCGCCGGCTTTTTCTTCCGGGCCTGTTTTATCTCTTCATCCACCAGGTTCATCATTTCCTTTTTTACTATGGAAGGGCTGGGAATGATAACCTTGCAGTCTTTCAAAAAATTGATCCCCGTCTTCGGCTGCTCCAGGTAATTAAATATTTTGTTTACATCTGCCATTATCTTCTGATTGGAAGTAAGCAGGCAGTGATCTCCGTACAGTTTTGCCGTTTTTTCATTCAGGTTGCCGGTGCTTACAAAGCCGTACAGGATGGAATTGTTATCTTTTGTTTTTTTCCTGATCACACAGATCTTGGAATGAACTTTCATGTCGGGTATTTCTATCAATACCTTGGCGCCTTCTTCTTCTAGCCTGTTCTTCCATTCTATGTTGGCTTCTTCTTCAAACCTTGCCCGCAGTTCCAGCATCACCACCACTTCTTTTCCGTTTCTCACGGCATTGATGAGGGCATTCACAATTTTTGACTGTGGTGCAAGCCGGTAGCAGGTTATTTTGATGGTAGTAACATCCGGATCAAATGCCGCTTCCCGTATCAGGTCTATCAATGGTAAAAAAGAATGATAGGGGAAGTGCAGCATCACATCTTTTTCAAGAATTACATCGGATACTCTTCGTTCGGTCAGGAGTGGATGATCAAATGGTTTTTTGCGGTGACGCTTTTCTTTGAATACCTGTTCGGGAAAATCCATAAAGTGACGGAAGTTATGGATGCGGCCACCGGGTATCAGGTTATCCCGTTTGGAAAGATTTAATCGGCGTATCAGGTATTCCAGCAATCCCGGGTCCATTTCTCTGTCGTACACAAAGCGTACAGGTTTTCCTTTGCGTCGGTTTTTAATACCTTTTTCTATTTTCTGGATGATATTAGTGGAAATGTCTTCGTCAATATCAATTTCTGCATCCCTTGTTACTTTAAAAATATGCGACTGGTACTGGTCGTAGCCGAAATAAGAAAAGATGTCCGGCAGGTTGAACCGTATCACATCTTCCAGCAGGATGATATGGCTTTCATCGGGTTTGGGAGAAGGAAGAATACTGAAGCGCCCCAGTGTGCGGCTGGGAATTTCAATAAGGGCATACTTCTTTTTTAAGGCGCTTTCCTTTTTCCACATTACCACAGCGAGGTAGATAGATTTGTCCCGCAGCGCAGGAAATTCAGGGATGCTCTCAATCATCAGCGGGATGATATCGGAACTCACCTCTTCTTCATAATAATTGCGTACAAAATTCTGCTGCTCGGCATTCAGTTCTTTTTCTGTGCGCAAGAATATTTTTTGTTCATTCAGTTCCTTCATCACTTCTTCCCAGATCCTGTTAAACTCTCCCTGCTGGTTCAGCACCGTCATTTGTATTTCATCAATGATCTGCTGGGGATCATTTTCCAGGTGCATATTGGCTTTATTGCCCAGTTGTATCATCCTTTTAAGTGTGGCCACCCGCACCCGGAAGAACTCATCCATATTGTTGGAGAAAATACCGAGAAACCTGATACGTTCACGAAGAGGTACGCTTTGGTCGGCTGCTTCCTGCAATACTCTTGCATTAAAGGAGAGCCAGCTGATATCTCTGGCAATTGTTTTTCTTTTGTCGTGGGCCATGAGGTAAATTTTCAGGGAGAGATAAAGTTAATAAACAGGCAACAACTGTGCTATTAAGTTTTTGGAAAGACCAGTCAATTTTTTTTTAGTTGGTCAATGATTGCGGTGGTTGAAAACCCTTCCAGTATCGGGTTAATGACTACCCGTCCTCCATTCGCAATTATTTCTTTTGCCCCCGCAATCTGGTCAACAGTATAGTCGCCGCCTTTTACCAGCACATCCGGCATAATGGAAGTGATTAGTGCAAGCGGTGTGTCTTCTTCAAAAATTATCACAGCATCCACCATTATTAAAGAGGCAAGCACCAGAGCTCGTGATTGTTCATCATTCACAGGACGGCTTTCACCTTTTAATCTTTTTACAGAAACATCCGCATTTAGCCCCACAATCAAATAATCTCCTTCTTTAGCAGCCTGTGATAAAGAATAGATATGCCCCCGGTGAAGAATATCAAAAACGCCATTCGTGAAAACAATCTTCTTCCCCATCAGCCGCCAGCCGGCTGCTTGTTGAATGGCTTGTTCTTTTGTGAGAATTTTTTGCGGTATCAGGTCAGCTCTTTTCACTTGTGTTTCTTTTATTATGCCAGGGCATGGCTACAAAACTAATCAAACCACCGATCAGATTGACTGCTGTTTGCGCCACCCACAAGATAAGCCCGAATGCCGCAGCAATTCCGGTATTCAATCCATAGATGACCATTGTTTTTTCCACCAGGTAAGAATAGGCACCGATGCCACCGGGTGTAACCACCATGCCGATGCTGCCGGCAGATAAAATGGAAAAAGCTTCACGGATGCCATATTCCTGTGTTTCCCGAAAGGCCATGAATCCAAGATAGCCGCCGGAAAGATAAAGTGTCCAGAGAAGGATGGTGAGGAAGATGAACTGCTTTCTTTTTTTAAGGTGTTGAATAGCGCTGACTCCTTCCCAAATGCGTCGTCCGATACTTTTGATCAATGCAGCAAGGTCTTTAGGTTTTTTTTTCTTTCGGATCATCCACACAGCTATCAAAATGATGACAATACCTGCCGCTATCAGCAGTACCAGCGTTGAAGAAATGCCTGTGTGGCCCGGTTGTGGTTTTGACCCGATAGATATCGGGTTGAATATAGCCTCGGTCAGCTGCGTGTAAATGCCGGGTTGGATAATAAGGGTAATACCCAATACTATCAGTAAAGTAATGGCATCAATGATGCGTTCAAGAATGATGGTGCCGATCAGTTTGTCAAAAGGTATTTTTTCATACCTGGCCAGCAGGGTGCATTTCACCACTTCGCCCAGTCGTGGAACCGCATGATTGGTCATGTATCCAATCATCACAGCAAAAAAAGCATTGGCAATGCTGGGATTGTATCCTAATGATTGCATCAGCAGCCTCCACCGCATAGCCCTTACGAGGTGAGCAGCAAAAAGAGCAATGAAGACAGGTATGACTATCCAGTACCTTGCTGTACTTAGCGCCTTTTTGATATGTGATTTGTCTTCAGCCGTCAGGTCCTTGACAGACCACCAGATGAGGAAAATACCAAGCCCGAGAAAAAAAATGTATTGGAGTATGGTGCGGAAGCGCTTGCTCATCTGCGCCGAAAATAATCAAAGAGCGGAAATATGTCAAATGAGTTGTATCAGTTGAGAAGCATATTATCAATCAATCTTACTTCGTTCAGGAATGCGGCGACAAGTGCAACTGTTTTTTGCCTGCCATCCCAATGGCTGATGCGTGACAGGTTGTTGGCATCAGCTATTTCAACATAATCAACCTTGAACCCTTTTTCTTCGAGTAATAATTGCGCCTTTTGCAGGAGACTGTCTGTATTACCGGCCCGAAGATTTTCCTTTATCCGGGCAAGACAGTTATAAATAGCTACAGCCGACTTTCTTTCTTCGGCTGTCAACCGCATATTCCGGCTGCTCATGGCAAGGCCATCTGCTTCACGCAGGGTAGGACAGATGTTTGTTTTTATTTTTTGCCCCATCAGTTCTACCAATCTTGCTATCACCATGCATTGCTGATAATCTTTTTGGCCAAGGTATAAGTTTAGCGGTTTTACAATATCCAATAACCGCTCCACCACCATGCAAACACCCTGGAAATGACCTGGGCGGTATTTCCCTTCCAGCACTATTTCCAGGAAACCCAGGTCATAATGCTTTTTTGGTGCAATGCCATCGGGGTATATTTCTTCTACCGCAGGGAGGAACAAAACTTCGCAGCCTGCTTTTTCAAGCATATCAATATCCTTTTCAATAGTAATGGGATATTTTTTAAAATCCTTTGGGTCGTTGAATTGTGTTGGGTTGATAAAAATGCTTGCAACAGTTATTTCGTTTTCCTTTCTTGAATATTCAACAAGGGATATATGCCCCGGGGGAAGGGCTCCCATAGTTGGTACAAAACCAATTTTGTTTCTTTTTTTGCCCTGACTTTCAAGCCAGTTATGAAGATCTGTTGCTTTTTTTAATAAAATCATTGGAAGAAGTGATTTAAGGTCTTACTCTTTCAAAACCATCCCGGTTCGGCTTAAAATGGCTACCTTTGCCCGCCTTTACCAAACCCCGCTCTTTAGCGGGTCAGGGTATGCAAATAAAACAGGAAGCCCATGTCAGCAAAGAAAAGGATTTTATTTATTGCCAATGAAATGTCACCCTACCTGGAGCTGACAGAATTTTCAGAGATCGTCAATAAGCTGGCCATCAAAGCCAACGACAATAATTTTGAAGTGCGGTGCATCATGCCCCGCTTTGGTACCATTAATGAACGGAGACACCGGCTGCACGAAGTGGTAAGGCTTTCGGGCATCAATGTTTCGGTGGATAATGATGATATGCCGCTTCAGATCAAAGTAGCCTCGCTGCCCAGCGCCCGGTTGCAGGTTTATTTCCTGGATAATGAAGACCTTTTCAAACGCAAATTTGTTTTTCATGATGAACAGGAGAAATGGTATGATGATAATGGTCTCCGTACCGTTTTTTATTGCAAAGGCGCATTGGAAACGGTAAAGAAATTCGGATGGCCTCCGGACATCATTCATTGCAGTGGCTGGATGACAGGGCTGATTCCTGCGTACCTAAAAACGCTTTATAAAAAAGAGCCGGTGTTTGCACACAGTAAAATTGTTTACACGATCGGGCAGACCACCTTCAAGGAAAAACTGGGGAGTGATTTCATTAAAAAAGCATTGATACATGCCTCCCTGAAAGACAAAGACCTCGAGATATACAAGGACGGAACAAATATCGCCATGTTCCGCGGGGGCGCCAGCTTTGCAGATGCCATTACTTTCGGCGCAGAAAAAATTGAAAAGAAACTGGTGGAAGAATTTACCAAAGTGAGGGGCAAGAAAACATTGCCTTATAATCCGGAGGGAGATTTAACAGACTATTTACAACTCTATAGCGACCTTGCGGGCAGATAAAAATCAACCAAATCCGACACTAAATTTACTTTGTGAAGAACAGATACTCCGCACTTTCTTTTATCGCAATTATTACTGCTATTGCTGTTTTCTTTTCGGCCTGCAGAAAGATCAATGAAGCTACTGAGCTCGGTGGTGGACTGATACCGCCAGTAGACAATATCACCACTTTTGATACTACAATTTCTGTTCAGGCCTTCAATGACACATTCGGTCTGGCCAATGACTCACAGTACCTGTCAAGGGCTGAAGAGCATTTTCTTGGCCTCATCAATAATGATCCATTTTTTGGGAAGACGGATGCCCGGATGTTCTTTGAGTTAAAGCCTGCCATTTACGGGGCTTATCCTTTTGCACGTAAGGACAGTGTGAAGATTGATTCCATTGTGCTGGTGATGAGCTACCTGGAAACTTATGGCGATACGAATACTGCGCAGCAGATAAAAGTGTACGAGTTGGATCAGAGTAACAATTTTAAAAGCGATTCTGCTTATCTGATAAGAAAAGAAAATCTTACCTACAGTACATCAACATCACTTAGTTTGTCGGGTCAGATGTTCTTTCCACGAAACCTGAACGATACCGTAAAAGCTTTCCGGGATACGACGACCAACCAGCTCAGGATAAAATTAGATACCAATTTTGCCCGCCGTTTATTTGATTATGATACCAGCAATGCCTATAAGGGCGATTCGGCTTTCCGATCCAAATTCAAAGGGTTTGCTGTAAGGACGGAAGGAGGCGGAAATGCGGTGATGGGTTTTGCACTTGGTGATTTCAACACCAAACTGGCCATTTATTACAATCATCCAAAACTGGGCGGCGGCGGCAGGGATACCACTGTTTATTATTTCTTCTTTACTTCATTATCGGCAGCGGCACAGTATGTAAAGCGGGATTATACCGGTACTGTTCTTGATGCATCCCTGAATAATGGTACTATTGAGGATCCTGTTGTTTATTTACAGGGTTCACCGGGCACATTTGCCAATGTCAAGATACCTGACCTCGCCAATTTGAGTAACAGGCTTATTCACCGGGCTGAGCTGATCGTAGAGCAGTTGTATGATATAAGTGACAGTACGTTCTATGCGCCACCTGTAATGTACCTGGATGCTTCAGATCCTACCATCACGGCTACTTATAAATTCCGGACCATACCTTACGATTTGGCATACACCCCAACTGGCTTCGACTTTAGTTCTTTCGGAGTTATTCCTCTTAATGGAAAAGATCCCGCAGGAAATCCCATCAAGGTGTGGAAGTTCAATGTTTCCCGTTATGTGCAGCACATACTTACAAAAACACAAAAATTGTATGACCTGCGGCTGTCGGTACCCTTTACGCTAAATGAGCAATATGGTATTCCGCCAGGTACTGACCAGACCTTTCCGATGTTCTTAAATCCAACTATTGTGAAAGGAAGGGTAAGGGCAGGCGGTGGAAATCATCCTGCACAACGAATGAGACTGCGGCTTATCTATTCCAAACTCTGATAAGTTATCAAGATATGTTTAAAAGCCTCCGGATTAAACACGGGGGCTTTGTTCGTTTATAACGCCAACCTTATCTTTGCGTCCGCCGCCGATAAAGTATGGCGGATAAACCTAAAATTTTAATTCATGCCGTATTTATTTACATCGGAATCTGTAAGTGAAGGACACCCGGATAAAGTAGCTGACCAGATATCTGATGCGCTGATTGATAATTTTCTTGCTTTTGACCCTCAGTCAAAAGTGGCCTGCGAAACATTGGTAACTACCGGACAGGTTGTATTGGCCGGGGAAGTAAAATCAAAAGCATATTTAGACGTTCAGGAAATTGCCCGTGGAGTAATCCGCAAGATTGGTTATACCAAAAGCGAATACATGTTTGAAGCAAGCAGCTGCGGTGTATTATCTGCCATTCATGAGCAGTCAGCTGACATCAACCAGGGAGTAGAACGGAAGGCAAAAGAAGACCAGGGAGCCGGCGACCAGGGAATGATGTTTGGGTATGCTACCAACGAAACAGAACATTATATGCCATTGGCATTGGATTTAGCCCATAACCTGCTTATTGAACTGGCTGCCATCCGCAGGGAAAAGAATTCCAAAATGCCCTACCTGCGTCCTGATGCCAAAAGCCAGGTTACCCTGGAGTATAATGATAAAAACGAGCCTGTCCGTATTGATGCTATTGTAATATCCACACAGCATGATGACTTTGATGGCGAGACAAAAATGCTGGCGAAGATTAAAAGCGACGTCATCAACATCCTTATCCCAAGGATAAAAGCTAAGTATAAAAAATACGCAAAGCTGTTCAACAACGATATTAAATACCATGTTAACCCAACCGGCAAGTTTGTAATCGGCGGGCCGCATGGCGACACCGGATTGACAGGCCGCAAGATCATTGTGGATACTTATGGCGGAAAAGGAGCACACGGTGGCGGCGCCTTCAGCGGCAAAGATCCTTCTAAGGTTGACCGCAGCGCAGCATACGCCACCAGGCATATAGCTAAAAACTTAGTAGCTGCCGGTCTTTGCACAGAAGTATTGGTGCAGGTTTCTTATGCCATTGGGGTGGCCCAGCCAACCAGTATCAATGTAAATACTTACGGCACCGCCAAAGTAAAATTGAACGACGGACAGATCAGTAAGATAGTGGAGAGTGTATTTGATATGCGTCCTTATTTTATTGAACAACGTTTAAAACTGCGTAATCCCATTTACAGCGAAACAGCCGCTTACGGCCATATGGGCCGCAAACCTGAAATACTGGAAAAAACATTTACTTCTCCTGATGGAAAGACAGTCACTAAAAAAGTGGAATTATTTACCTGGGAGAAATTAGATTATGTGGGAAAAGTGAAGAAAGCGTTTGGGTTGAAATAAAAGCCTCCCCAAGCCCCTCCGAAGGAGGGGTTTTAGAAGACACCGAAAGATTGGAAGATCATTCGGGGTTTGATGTTTCTGGAATTCAGTGCTTCATTTGTAAACCGTTAATTTTGATCAGTGAAAAATTTCAGACAACAGCAAAGACCAAAGAAAAACACACTTGTAATTGGCCGCAAGGCTGTTGTCGGGGCGCTGCAATCGGGGCAACAATTAGACAGGATATATCTTGATGGCAGGGCAACCGGACAGGATGTGAGTGAAATAAAAGCACTGGCTTCGCAAAGTGGAGTACCTGTTAATTATGTACCTGTAGCCAAGCTTAATGGGTTTAATGTAACGGATCATGAAGGTTGTATAGCTCAGATAGCAAAAGTTCAATATCAGAATCTGCAGGATGTTATTTCAATGGTCACAGAAAGTGGCGAAGCTCATTTGTTCCTGATACTGGATGGGATAACGGATATCCGGAATATCGGCGGCATTGCACGGACGGCATACTGTACAGGAGTTCATGCTATCATTATTCCTGACAAGGGAGTGGGGGCATTGAATGAAGATGCAATACTGACCTCTGCCGGTGCATTAGAAAAAATTGCTGT
>CAYHPA010000123.1:0-10024 GCA_964358155.1 uncultured Chitinophaga sp. | reverse complement strand
TTTGTCAAATCCAGAATACTATTGTCAATTCTTGCTCCCCAATCTGCCCCACTAAGGGACATTGACCAGGTTGTACTAGTACCAATTGCTCCGGCTGCTGTTGTGTATGATGCTCCAGTACTTGAATTAAAATTGTCTGAGAAAACGGTTACCTGCCCTACTGCACCTACAAATACAAACCCCACAAAAAAAGAAGCGAATAAAAACCTTTTCATAGCTACCATTTAGAGTTTAGAAGGGTGCGGAGGTTCGAAAAGGTTTTCAGAGATGATGGATAAAGGCAAGATAAGGATTCTATATCAACGAAATTTGTACCAGACAGCGCTTTGTGGGGTGGATGTGGAAAAAATAAAGCACTGTACGGCCGGCGTTGGACAAGGGTTTGCCCGGAGAGTTTAGTGAAGTGGAAATTTTATTTATATAGCACAAAAAAATACCCCTGTCTTCTTCTCCCGCTTACACGGGATCAGGATGACAGGGGAACTAATTTCTTGCAAGAAGTAATACTGTATCAGTACAATGATTACATCCCGGCTGGCTTACTGCATTTTGCTGGCTGTAGTGTCCATCATTTTAGCCGCTGTGTCCATCATTTTGCTGGCGGTGTCCATCATTTTGTTGGCATCGTCCATCATTTTAGCAGCTGTGTCTTTTACTTCTTCAGCTTTCTTGTCAGATTTGTTGTTGCAGGCTACCATCAGACCAGCGATAGCCAGGATTGCGAATACTTTTTTCATTGTACTTGTTTTTGAGGTTTTAAATTTTATGGCCGCAAAGGTAAAGGGATATGGCAAATAGCCAAATCTGTATAGCGGTTTTTTATACCCATACAGAAAACAGGTTAATGAGGATCAAGGGGTTGGGACTTGAGCTAGTCGGTCATGCCGGGCTTGACCCGGCATCTTTATCCCAAAGAATATCTTATTAGAGAAAGTCACCGGGGCAAGCCCGGTGTGACAGAATTCCGTTGAACGGGAGTCCCAGTATTCAAACTATTTCTTCCGGAAGAAAATACGGATGGGCACCCCGCTAAAATTGAAATGCTGCCGCATCTGGTTTTCCAGGTAGTTCTTATACGGTGTTTTTATATCGTCGGGAAAATTGCAGAAAAAAGCAAATGACGGCACCGTTGTCGGCAACTGGGTAATGAATTTTATCTTGATCGGATGCCCCCGCACCACCGGCGGATGATAAGATTGAATGGCTTTCAGTATCACATCATTCAATGCCGAAGTAGGAACTTTCTGGCTGCGGTTCTCATACACCTGCAGGGCCAGCTCAATGGCTTTGAATATCCTTGTTTTTTCTTTGGCCGAAATAAATAACACCGGTACATCGGTAAAAGGTGCCAGCCGTTCCTTTAATTTTTTTTCATATTCTTTGGCCGTGTTGGTCTCTTTCTTCACCAGGTCCCATTTGTTCACCAGCACCACAATGCCTTTTCCTTTTCTTACCGCCAGGCTAAAGATGTTGAGGTCCTGTGCCGAGATGCCTTTTTCTGCATCCAGCAATAATAAACATACATCCGCTTCGTCCATGGCTTTGATGGCCCGGATGACGGAATAAAATTCCAGGTCTTCTTCCACTTTGTTTTTCCGACGGATACCGGCGGTATCAATCAGTACAAAATCCTTTTGAAATAAATTATAGTGTGTATGGATGGTATCTCTTGTTGTGCCGGCAATTTCACTCACAATGGTCCGCTCCTGCCCTACCAATGCATTCAGCAATGATGATTTGCCCACATTGGGCTGGCCGATGATGGCAAACTTAGGCAATGCGTCTATCTCCTTTGTTTCTTCCGAAGCATCCTCGGTTATCAGCGCTGCTATTTCATCCAGCAACTCACCGGTGCCGCTGCCACTCGCTGCTGCTATATAGAATACATGCTCAAAGCCCATGCTATAGAACTCGGAGGCTTCCAGCATACGTTCATTATTATCCACTTTATTGACAGTAAGGAAAACAGGTTTGCTGCTGCGGCGCAACACGGCTGCCATTTCATCATCCAGCGCCGTGATGCCGGTGGCTGCATCCACCATAAAGATGATGGCATTGGCTTCTTCCACGGCTATCAGCACCTGTGTAGCAATTTCTTTTTCAAATGCCCCTTCACCGTCTTGTACAAAACCACCCGTGTCAATAACATTATAGGTTTTACCGTTCCAGTCGGTCACCCCATACTGGCGGTCACGGGTCACCCCGCTCACATCATCCACAATGGCCTTACGCTGTTCCAACAGGCGGTTGAACAAGGTGCTTTTTCCTACGTTAGGACGACCTACTATGGCGACGGTGAATGACATTTTTAGTTAATAGTTAATCGATCATGGTTCATGGCATTTTCTATCAACTATGAACCATGAACTATGATCCGTTTCTTAGTACCCATACTCCTTCAGCTGCATCTCATTCTCCCTCCACTTTGGTTTTACTTTTACAAAGAGTTCGAGAAAGACCTTCCGGCTGATGAATTTTTCTATATCCGTTCTTGCGGCTGTTCCAATTTTTTTGATCATACTTCCTTTTTCACCGATGAGGATCACTTTTTGCGTTTCCCGCTGCACGATGATATCGGCCACAATTTTCACCAGTGTATTCTTCTCCTGGTATTCCCTTATGAGCACAGCCGTGTGATAAGGTATCTCATCCTGTGCCAGTTCATATATTTTTTCCCGTATCAGCTCGCTTACAAAGAAGCGGGTATTCAGGTCGCTGATGTCATCACCTTCATAAAACGGCTGACCTTCAGATATAAATTCCAGCAGTGCATTGATCAGTTTCTTCTTATTAATGCCGGACAGCGCAGAAATAGTTACTACCTTTTTCGCATATGGCCTGCCTGCAAAAAAATCAACTGCTTCTTTTATCGTTGCTTCACTCACCAGGTCAATCTTATTCAGCGCCACAATGGCGGGCACTTTTAAGTTCAGTGCAGTGAATATTTCATCTGCTTCTTTCAGGTTTTCTTTTACATCCACCAGCAGCAATGCCACATCGGCATCTTCCAGCGCATTCTTCACCGCCTCCATCATTTTTTCATGCAGCTTGTATTTGGGGTCAATGATACCGGGTGTGTCGGAAAAAACAAGCTGGTATTCCTTTTCCGTCATAATCCCCTTGATGCGGTGCCTTGTTGTCTGCACTTTGGGCGACACGATGGCCAGCTTCTCTCCCATCAGCGCATTGAACAATGTGCTTTTACCTGCATTGGGCCTGCCGAATATGTTGACGAAACCTGATTTCATTGTTAGCCACGAATTACACTATTTTTTTTTCACAGATTGACACGAATCAACACAGATTTTTTAATCGGGTTGCAAAGGTAACTTATTAAATTGTTTGGCAGGTAAGTATCTCAAAGCTATCTTTGCGCCGCGAAGTAGAGCAGCGGTAGCTCGACGGGCTCATAACCCGTAGGTCGGGAGTTCGATCCTCCCCTTCGCAACAAGAAAAGTCCTCTGTCAGCTGACAGAGGACTTTTTCATGGCTATACCTATATGGTTTATGAACGACTTTTGGAAACACTGCTGGCGCCGCTGGATTTCATATCCTTTATCACAGCATCTCCTTTATAACGGACATCGCTGGCGCCGCTGGCCTGGGCGGATAATTCTTTATTGACGGTAATCTTTATATCGCTGGCGCCGCTGGCCCTTGCGTTGCAAATTTCAGTAACCAGGTCAAATCCCTTGAAATCGCTGGCGCCGCTGGCTTCCACATCCAGTTGTGTGGCAGTGCCGGTCAGCATTACATCCGAAGCGCCGCTGATATCTATTGTTAATTTTTTTGCATCCACCTTTCCTTTCAGGTCGCTGGCCCCGGACTGGTTAATCCTTAATGCATCGGCCTTTAAAATCCCGGTGATAAAAACATCGCAGGCTCCACTAACGGAAAGCTTGTCAATATTGACAAATGAGATGTAGGCTTTCAGTTTTTTGTCACCACTGCCCCACTTCAATCCTTCGTTATCATATTTTATGTACAAAATCCCGTCTTTCACTTCTACTTTGATGCGGTCGCGGAATTTTGTTTCCGATGCACTCACCGCCACCGCTTCGCTGCTGCTCTGGCTCAGGTACACATCAAAAGCGCTGGAGACACTGATGCCGTGAAAATTCTTTGCCTGCCTTACTTCGGCATTAGGATCGTTTACCTGCTGTGCATTAACAACAGAGATCAGCAGCAACGCTGCGAGTAATATTCTTATTTTTTTCATACCGTCGTTTTATTTTTTTTGATTTTCAGATTTTACTTACTGAGCCACCCGTATTCTTTTTTATTTCCTTCAGTGAAGCCGTGCCTTTATATTTCACCATACCGCCGGTGCTGGCTTTTACTTTCAATTCCTTATCAGCGGTAATCCATACTTTGGCGCCGGTGCTCACATTGATATCGCAGGAAACAGCGCTTAGATCCTCTCCCATGAATTTGCTGCCGGTATCGCCGTCCACTTCCATCTGGTCTGAACTACCGGACAAAGTTATTTTAGAACCTGTGTCCTGGCTTACTTTCAATTTTGTGGCTTTTATCTTTCCATTCACCAATGCGCCTGTGTTGGCAGTAAGATTAAAATTGGCTGCTTCCAGTACGCCGTGAATCTCCACTTCAGCGCCTGTAGATGCTGTAAGCTGGTACAGTGACTTATAGGAAACATAGGCTTTCAGGTCCTTGCTTTCCTTTATTTTGTTGATGGAACCTGCCTCGCTTTTATAATGGATCTTCAGTATCCCGTTTTCCACTTTGGTGATGATCTTGTCCCTGTATTCGGCTTTTGATGCGCTTACTGCCACTTCTTCAGCATTTCCTTTTGTGAGTACCAGGCTGATGCCGGTGCCAACATCAATACCATGAAAGCCGCTGACAGTTCTTTTCTCAGCATTGACGTCGTTAAAGGTCCTTTGTGCCAGCAGGGCAGTGCCAGTGGCCGTAAACAGTAAAAATGAGAGGAATAATTTCTTCATAAACTATGGTTTTGATATGGTACGAAGAATGGCGTAGAAAAGTTACAGCCGCTCATCACTTATTTAAGCCTTATATTTGTATTCAGTTCTTAGCCTTTGATATAAAGGCTTTTATTACAGCGTTTCCGGGGTGTTTGATTGTCAAGCTAAGTTGAACGAAGCAGACAAACAATCTGAGATCAAACCCGCAAAACCTGGTCAGGGTAATGCCTGCGAAGGGAGTCGCCGCCAAAAGCGGCAGCACCATCACCTTTCTCAACAGCATTTCCCTCTTATTTTTTAATCAATAAAATTTAAAAAATGAAGAGGATTGCCATTTTCGTTATTCCCGTTTTGCTGTGCAATATCGCATCAGCGCAGAACACTGAACCTGTTAAAGACAGTTTCTATTTACTGACCCCGGTGGAAGTAAGGGCCATCCGGGCAGGTGATAATGCCCCCTTCACCAAAACCAATCTTTCTAAAAAGGAGATTGCGAAGAACAACCTCGGGCAGGACATTCCATTTATGCTGAACCAAACTCCGTCAGTGGTCATCAACTCCGATGCAGGCAATGGTTTTGGTTATACAGGAATCAGAATAAGAGGAACCGATGCAACAAGAATTAACGTAACACTGAATGGCATTCCCTACAACGATGCCGAAAGCCAGGGAACTTTTTTTGTGGACCTGCCTGATTTTACATCTTCAACAGGAAGTATACAAATACAACGTGGTGCCGGTACTTCTTCCAATGGCACCGGTGCATTTGGGGCCAGCATCAATTTCAGTACAAATGAAATGACTAAGGCCGCCTATGCTGAATTCAATAACAGCTATGGCTCTTTCAATAGTTATAAAACTACCCTCAAGGCGGGTACCGGCTTGCTGGGTTGTCATTTTACGCTTGATGCGAGACTATCAGCAACGGGCAGCCAGGGCTTTATTGACCGTGCCGACAGCCGGATGAGTTCCTTATATTTTTCTCCTGCTTATTTCGGTAAAAAAAATTCTTTACGGCTGAATGTATTTACCGGCAAGGAAAAAACTTACCAGGCCTGGTACGGTATCACTGAATCTGATCTGCGTGCCGGCAGGAGAACGATCAATTATGCCGGAACAGAGAAACCAGATGGTCCCTATAACAATGAGACTGATAATTATACCCAAACTCACTATCAATTATTTTTCAATCAACTCATCGGCGAAAAATTATCGTTCAACACGGCATTGTTCCTGACAAACGGAGAAGGATATTATGAACAGTACAAAGCTGACCAGGCTTATGCTGATTATCATATCTCGGGTACCCTGCCCGGCCCAACTTCCGACATGATTCGTCAACTATGGCTGAACAATGATTTTTATGGCACGATCTCATCCTTGCAATTCAAGAATAAGAAAAACCAGGCTACACTCGGTGGTGGTTTTACAAAATACCGGGGCCTGCATTATGGAAAACTGATCTGGGCAGCCAATGGTTTTGGCATCGCCAGCAATATTGGCAAATATTATGATCTTGGCGCCCTGAAAACAGACCTGAACATTTATTTTAAACACCAATGGCAGTTTGATCAGCATTGGTTCCTGTTCTATGACCTGCAATACAGGCATATCAATTATGATATCAATGGTTTTAGAAATAACCCATCGCTCATCATTCAAAGCGAGTTTGATTTTTTCAATCCTAAAGCAGGTGTCAGCTATGCAAAGAACGGCTGGAAGGGATATGCATCATTTGGCATTGCCAATAAAGAACCCAACCGGGATGATTTTGAAGCAGGCACCACACAGCAACCCAAACCCGAAAGATTGTATGATACCGAAATCGGCATAGAACAAAGCAGGAACAAATACAATTGGTCAGCCACATTTTATTTCATGAACTACAAAGACCAACTGGTGCTGACAGGTAAGATCAATGATGTGGGTGCTTACTCAAGAACCAATATTCCAAAAAGTTACCGGGCCGGCATTGAACTGCAGGGTGGATACCAATTCGGCAAACGGGTGAACGCAGTTGCCAATATTGCATTCAGTAAAAACAAAGTGAAGAATTTTACCGAGTATATTGATGATTATGACAACGGCGGGCAGAAGGTCAATAACTATTCCTCCCCGGATATTGCTTTTTCACCCCATATCGTTGGCGGAGCCACTATTAATTTTCTGCCGGCAGCAAACCTCGAGCTGAGTTTGTTAAGCAAGTATGTAAGTAAACAATACCTGGATAACACGCAGAACAATGGCCGTATGCTCGACGCTTTTTATGTACAGGACTTCCGGGTTATTTATACCATCAAAAAGAAATGTCCGAAGCAAATTAGCCTTACCGGGCAGGTGAGCAATATTCTGAATGCCAAATATGAGCCCAACGGCTATACTTACAACTATATCTACAACGGGGAATTATCAGTGAACAATTATTATTTTCCTATGGCGGGGATGACGGTAATGGTGGGAGTGAATCTGTCCTTTTGAGTAATGAGTCGTTAGTCTGGAGTCATTAGACTTGCAACATCCGACTAACGGTCACAGCTTTGCGTTCGGCAGGGTATTTGAAAAATGTCCTGCCCGGTACTGTAACCATTAAAGATATGACCCGTCCTGAAAAAAGTTGAAAATATATTCTGCTGCTCCTGTGTTGGGTCAAGCCCGAACTGAAGCTGAGCAGCGAACAAAAAGCTGGGGCATGTTGGTAGCAGTTATTCTCAATTTACTTTTTCAAAAATATATTGTTCAATAATTGCGTAATAAGAAAAGTACTCACCCTTTTTTACGTTCTCTATTACTTTTGGATAGTTTAGGATTAAATGACCTTTCTCGTCAAAGCCAAACTGTGAAACTCCAGCACTTGCTTTAGCTAACTTGTAAACCATCATAAAACGTCTGTTCTCAATTTTATACTTTGCAGACATCATTCTTTTGAAGTCCGTCTTTCCTAATTCTTTTGCGTAGAGTTTGAAATTATTATCTGTAAAAGCTGCAAATGCTTCGTCATTGCTTTTGTCATGTAAAAGTGTGTCGGCAAGTCTGTAATATGTCTTTGTAGGAATGTAGACAGAGTCATTATATCTTATTGAACGAAACTTAATCATTCTCCAGGTTCCTATAATATTTCTTGGGTCGTATATCGTTGTTAAAGTGTCAAGTTGGGCATGAGGTATAATAGAATTGGGTGTTACAGTTGTAATTACACCTTTGTCGTTGTAGCTAAATGAAGCCTGTGTCTTGCGAATAGCTGGTGTAAGAAAATTATAATACACATCAAAGTCTTTGTCCCAATTTGGGTAATCAAGTCTTGGTCTTGAGATTTTATAGTCTAACGGGAAATTTATTGTTGTGTCCTTTGGAATTTTTGAAAATTTTTCAAAATCGTTGTCTTGCGCAAATATGTCAACCGAAGCAATGGTCAGTACAATTAAGATGAAAGGTTTAATAAAATGATTTGTCATAGCGAAAGGGCTCGTTATAATTGCTACCAACGACTATACTTCTCCTGCCAAGCCAATACCCCACCCGCCAGGTTCTTCGTGTCTTTAAATCCGAGTGTATCTAAGAACATACAGGCCATCATGCTTCTCTGTCCGCTACGGCAATGAATGATGACCTCCTGTTCTTTCAGGTCTTCGATCTCATCAATCTGCATAGTCTGTATCTTACCCAGTGGTATCAGCATACCGCCGAGATTGAATTCGGCATATTCATGCGGCTCCCGCACATCTACCAGGTTTATTTTTTCACCGGCATCCATCCGGCCCTTCAGTTCTTCTACAGAAATGTTTTGCATAAGCAGTCGTTATAGTGGTCCCGGAATATCCAGTGTATCTTTTTTGGCCGGTTTATCTAATTGCAGCCATACATCAATCGTCTGCCCTGTTCGGATATGATTTAGTTTTTTCTCATCATCAAACCGCTCGGGGTTTTGCCGGTAGATCCAGGCGCTGCAGGTATCAGTCACATCCGCATCCAGCACAATGGCGCCGATCACAATTCCGCTTGCTTCTAATTTCGCTTTTACATCGCAGAACTGCATACGGGTAATGACGGGCACTGTAAATTCCCTGTTGCCCACCCCATCACCTAACACCAATGAAATAACACTGCCTTTCCTGATTTTAGTTCCCGGAGAGATGGGTGCGCCATGATATAATTGCTCCAGTATTGCATTTTTCGCAAAGTCCGGCCGGAAAGTGGTGTCGCCGATCCTCAGGTCCATATTCTTCAATACCATCTCTGCATTACGAAAACTGTACCCAACCAGGTTCGGCATTTCCACTATCGGAGGCACTGCCCGGCTGATAACAAGATAGACCGTACGGTTTCTTTTTACTATTTCATCCGCATCAGGTATCTGTTTGATAACCGTCATCGGTTTCATCGTATCCACATAGAGAGAGTCCTGTATCTCCACATCAAAGCCCGCCTTCTTCAGCATTTTTTTTGCTTCCTCATAATTTTTTCCGGCCACAGACGGCACGGTGGCTGCCCTGCCATGACCGGTCAGGCATTTGAGCGAATAAAGAAAAAGAAAAAAGATCCCCATGGCCAGCACAATACCAACCAGGATGTTAACCCACAATGGACGATGTGTGATGAACTTGAACACAGGTTATGAATTTTGGAATTTTGAAATTAGGAGATTGGGGAATTGCTTTACTGTCGCAAATCTTTTTTCAATCTTAGTTATTGCTTTATAGGCTAAGAAATTCTCAGCCATAAACAAATTTTCCAATTTTCTCCCGATAATCATCAGGATACTTTTCAAAATATTTAAAAGCATTCCTCAACCAATTTAGTATAAAATTCCCGCAGGCTCCACCCCATCACTTTCACTTGCTGCGGTACGATGCTGGCCTCGCTCTGGCCGGGAATGGTATTTATCTCCAGCATATACGGCCTGCCTGCTTCCTCATTATATATAAAATCGATCCGTACCACACCGCAGCAGTTAAATACTTCATATATCTTGCGGGCAGCATCTCTTATTTTATCTGCTATTAATTCCTCCACTTCTGCCGGTGTGGTCTCCGACGACTTGCCCTGGTTCTTGGCCTCAAAATCAAAGAAGGACTGGCTGG
>CAYHPA010000122.1:0-10040 GCA_964358155.1 uncultured Chitinophaga sp. | reverse complement strand
TCAAATATCCTGATAAAATCAGCAGGGTTATTGTATTGGGCGGGCATGCAAAATTTATCTCTGTTATTCAGGGAACTCCCAGGGAATTTTCATTAGATACCATGATTATGTATACAGACAGGTATACATCGCAAAAATGGTTTAAAAATATAACAGACCAGTATTTTGATGACAACAATTATAGCCCTTCAGTTTATTCAATTGATACCGTTGAAGGCCGGAAATTGTGGAAACAAGTTGCCGCGTACAGTTGCCCGTGTTAATCCAGTATCTCTGCGAGTTTTTTGCATCTGATATAAAATCTGATTTGCACAAAATAAAATGTCCGACCCTGATATTAAAAGCACTCTTTAACGGGGAAATATTAAGTAATCCTGTGAATAATTATGTAAGGCACCAGTTTATTGATGCCTGGAATGATGCAAGTCGCAGAAATACCCGGATACTGGTAAGGGATGTACGGAATTCTGGTGTTTTTGTTTGGAAAGATAACCCGAAAGAAACGTATTCGGCTATTGATGAATTCCTGAAATAAGCCGTTGCTGTGTTGGTAACGGTGGATGGTGTAGTGAAGACGGTGAAAGTGATGGTGATGAGATAGATAATAGTTTATATTTTTTTGAAGGATCATAAAGCCGACCGTTGTCGGCTTTTTTATATTGGGAACAAGGTGCTGGGAATTGTTGTTGTTTGTGTGGTTGGTGGAGGAAAACACCAACCATGACATGAAACTTCGCAGAGCTGGGATTATTGAAGAATTTTTTTGAAAACTGAATCAAAGATTTCAACTGAATAACCAAGCTTTTCTTTGGCTATTTTATAGGCATAATCCATCGTATTGAACGCAGCTTTGTTAAGGTTGTATCCCAATACTATTCTTTTCAATTTAAAATGAGGGAAAGATGAAAAAAGAGATTCTGCACCTCCTTCGATATTTTTTAATTTTTTCTGAAATTCTTCCTTGATTTTTGGAAGGTTGAGCGGAATATGGGTATAGGCAACCTTTTCACCTTTCTTATTGATACAATGATTGATATGATCATACATCAAATAGTTTTTTATACCAGGGTTGCTCTCAAAAGTATATTCATCAAATGGACAAAATGCAAAAAGTCTGCATTCCTTTTCAATTTCCCAAATTTTATCCTTGTGCAACATGCACATGACCGGAATCCACGTCGGATATGTGTCTAAAATTTTGTGATCGTTGTTAAAAGAGTGATGATAGTCTATAAAAGCTTTTAAGTTATTAAAAGCCTCATTGGAATTGCCATAATGGACTTTTCCAAAATAAACTTCATTCCAGTGGTTTTGATAGTCTTCAATCCCAAAAACAAGCCCTACGCCATTTCCATCGCCGCCATACAATCTCCACATATTGTAGTCTTCATCTTGTTCTTTCATGTTATAGCTGCAGAATGAAGTCAAAAACATATTCCTTTTATAGTATTCCAGATTAATTTCGTTTTGCTTAATACCAGCGTTACTTAAAGCATATCTAAATTCTTTTGGATCATTGAGATTATAAAGATTGTAAAGTCTTAGTTGAGCAGTATTAAGAATATTAAATAATGAGTCAATTGTGGTGAAATGAATAAATGTTTGTTCACTATTTATCCGATATAAACTATTTTTTATAGCTGCGTCATGATTGCCAAACTCAAATTTGGTCGAAGTCGGTTCATTACCGGCGTACATTGAGAAAGATGAGCTAAAATCAAGTTCGGGAAAGAATTTATTAGCCCCCTTAATATATTCATTAATTAAAGTGTTTAAACGGGTGCCCATTTGGAGCTTTTAAGGATCAAATTTAGCAAGAATGACGAGTTTTAACTCAATAGGGTTATCGAACGTACAAGAGTGCGACCTTTCCTTATCTCAGAGTAACCCCCCAGACGATGGTAGTAGTACTGTCACCGGGACATAATCCTTACCTTTGCATCGCAAATTCAAACGCTATATGAAAGAAGTAGTTATCGTTTCGGCAGTCCGTACGCCCATGGGCAGTTTTGGAGGTTCATTAAAGAATTTATCAGCTACACAATTAGGTGCAGTGGCTATTAAGGGGGCCGTTGAAAAAGCAGGTATCAGCGCAGATCTGGTACAGGATGTGCTGATGGGCTGTGTACTGACGGCTAATCTTGGGCAGGCTCCCGCAAGACAGGCAGCAAAGTTTGCAGGTTTGCCAAACGAAGTGAATTGTACAACAGTAAATAAGGTTTGCGCCAGTGGTATGAAGGCAATAGCACAGGCTGCACAGAGCATCATGCTGGGAGATGCGGATATTGTAGTGGCCGGCGGCATGGAGAGTATGAGCAATGTGCCGTTTTATTCACCCATGCTGCGCTGGGGTAATAAATATGGGGATGTAACACTGATAGATGGTTTGGCAAAAGACGGCCTTACTGATGTATATGATGGCAAAGCGATGGGTAATGCAGCCGAGTTATGTGCCAAAGACTGTGGCATCAGCCGGGAGGCACAGGACACATTTGCGGTGGAAAGTTATAAGAGGTCGCAGGCTGCATGGGAGCAGGGAAAATTTACGGATGAAGTGGTACCGGTAGAGATACCGCAGCGTAAAGGCGACCCGGTTATTATTTCAAAGGATGAAGAACCCTTTAATGTAAAATTTGAAAAGATACCAACGTTGAACCCTGCTTTTCAAAAAGACGGAACAGTAACTGCAGCTAATGCCTCAACCATGAATGATGGCGCTGCTGCATTGGTATTGATGAGTGCAGATAAGGCGAAAGGGCTGGGCTTGAAGCCTATCGCAAAAATATTATCGTATGCGGATGCAGAACAGGCGCCGGAATGGTTTACTACCACTC
This sequence comes from uncultured Chitinophaga sp., assembly GCA_964358155.1. Lineage (GTDB taxonomy): Bacteria > Bacteroidota > Bacteroidia > Chitinophagales > Chitinophagaceae > JJ008. Next base: position 7,206 of record CAYHPA010000122.1, on the reverse strand, counting down.
CATCTGTAGCAGTTCCAAAAGCAGTAGCGAAGGCCGGGTTGAAAATGGAGGATATTTCTTACTGGGAGCTGAACGAAGCATTTGCCGTAGTGGGTATTGAAAATACAAGAAGGATGCAACTTGATCCGACTAAAGTAAATGTGCATGGAGGTGCAGTGTCACTTGGTCATCCCCTGGGTTGCAGTGGCGCAAGGATCATTGTCACCCTTATTAATGTACTGAAAGCAAATAATGCGAAATATGGCGCAGCCGGAATTTGCAACGGCGGCGGCGGCGCTTCGGCCATGGTGATTGAGAACCTCTGAAATCAGTTTGCATTTAAGTAGCTATAGTACCGTCCATTTAATAATAAATTCTACTGGATAATTTTTTGATATTTTAGGCCTGATGAAGCAGGCTTTTTTTATATACATACTTGTTGTTTCGGTGATTGCTGTTTCCTGTAAGTCTGACAGCAAAAATCCGATCCGTGATTATATCATTTCAGAAAAAGATATTATCCCCGAAGGGTTGGCTTTTGATACTGCCACCCAGACCATTTATGTGAGCAGTACTTATAAGAAAAAAATAATCAGTATCAGCCAGGAAGGAAACGTTAAAGATTTTATCAGCGAAGCTCAGGATGATATTAAGAGTGTTGTCGGAATGGAAGTTGATGGAAAGCGGAACTGTCTGTGGGCGGTCAGTTCGGAAGCCAATGAGGTGCTGCCCCTCAAAAACCCAAGCGAGGCACAATGGAGGTCATCTGTTTACCAGTTTAATTTGAGCAACGGAAAACTCATTCAAAAATATCAGCTTCAGAAGGACAGTGCATTTTTAAACGACATCACTGTTGGAGATGATGGAACAGTATTCGTTACAGAGTCGGTGGGCAATGCAGTATATTGCATTGAACCCGGCAGCGACAGTCTCAGGCTTTTTATTGAATTAAACCCTTTTCATTTCATCAACGGCATTTGCTTTACCGACAAACCCGGTTATCTTTTTGTGAGCAGCACCGAAGGCATCATTTCCATTGACCTGTTTGCCAAAAGTTTTTCGCTGGTCCCGTCTGTTCCTGGTATTGATCATAGAGACATTGATGGGTTGTCGTTTACCGGCGGGTATTTTATTGGGCACCAGAGTACAAAGGTTAGCCGATTTTATCTGTCGGCAGACAGGGACAGTATCCGCCATTCAGATACGCTGAACAGCGGGAAAGAATTTGACGGGTCCACTACCGGAGAAATTGGGAATGGCTATTACTATTTTATCGTCAATTCACAAATACAAAGCGGGGTTGATTATGAAAAGCAAACAATAAAGCCTTTGGACAGCCTGGCAAATATCATAATCCGGAAAATAAAATTGTAAACATGCAACGGTATTTTATTTTGATTGTTTTATCAACTATCGCTGGCCTGTTTTCCTGCTGCAGGAAAAGCGATTTACCAAAAGAAGAGAAAGCGATCCGCAGTTTGCTGCAACAGGAGCGAAAAGCACATTTCGAAAAGAATGTGGATCTGTTTGTATCGGAATTTGCCGACAGCATGCTTGCCGTCAATAAAGGCAAAGTTTCGGTGCTTAGCCCTGAACAAAACAAGAAAAGAATACAGCCTTATTTTGAAAGTGTTCAATTCATCAAGTGGGACGATGTGGCTGAGCCGGTTATCCGGTTTTCTGATGATGGCAGCATGGCCTATGCAGTTATTCAGAAGCAAGTGATTGTTTCTTATCCTGACAGTACAGGAAAACCATTTATTGATACTGCGAATTATGCATGGGTTTCTATTTATCGCAGGCAAAAGGGTGAATGGAAGGTGGAAGCTAATATTTCAACCAATAAATAAAAATATCATCTATAAAACTAACAAGCTTCCCTTTGCAAGTTGATTCTTTGCCCGGTCAAATATTTTGTAATAAATCAGCCCCTTTCTGTTTAGCAGTGTTTCTGTTGGCACAAGTCCTGTTTCCGTTATGGCTGTGGATAAAACCTGTCCGCTTGCATTCGTAAAATGGATGGTCAGCTTCTCACTATTCATATTACTCACATTAAGTGTTGCTCCTTTTTTCCATGGACTTGGATAAAGGGAGACATTCATGTTTTTAGCGAAGGAAACAGCAACCACCTGTGAATATTTTTGCTCACCGGTCAGTTCTTTCATGACTAAACGATAATAAGAAATTCCTTTCACAGGATTATTGTCAGTGTAAGTGTATTCAAACAGGGGTGCATTCACCGATGGAATAGTCATGATGGAAGTAAATTGCACAGCATTGATTGAACGTTCCACTTCATACAGCGCCATATTGTTTTCCGATGCTGTTTCCCAGTTCAACTTTACTGTGCTGCCTGCTTTGATTGCTGTGAAACTGATGAGTGTTACCGGGAGTGTGCTGTAGCTGAAGGTAACAGTGATCCTGATACTGTTGATCCGGCCGGCCGTTGCAATAATGGAGTCATCCAGGTTCCGTTGCGCTGCCACCGCCACCCCGAATTGTACATCGTTAATATCCTTGTATGTCCAGGCAGATCCCCAAAGATCTTTGTTGTCGCCGTACACCATATAATCATCTGAAACTGTATAAGCAGTTCCGATAGCCTTATCATCACCCGTGACAACCCCTTTTTGTAAAAGCCGTACACTGTAATCGGAAGTGCGGGCATTAGGATCAGAACATTCCACTTCTACTTTAATGCCGGTGATGCTGGTTCCCCCCGGAATATCAAATCCAAAATTGCTGGCAGCCAGGTAATCTGTATGACTGCCGGCTCCGCCTATAAGGTCACCAAAGCTTGCATAGTTATTATCGCTTACTGCTGCATAACTGATATTCGTCCATTGCTGGTTATATCCGGGGATGCTTATATTGGAAAATGAGGCCGGGCTATGAGGCCCTTCGGCCTGGGCGGCAAGACGGATAATGCTTAAAAATTGCATTACCAGCAGGATGGTGTTTTTCATAAAGAATAAATTGGTTTTCCTGGAATGCAATCTGAAAAATACAATTCATAGGAGGGAGCCTCAATGAAATCAGGATATTTTTCCACAAATGGGTGCTTTAACAAGTAGGTTTTCCTGCAAGGGAAAAGTATATTTACCTCTTAAGCTGTTGGTATGATTCAAATAAGGTTTTGCACGGAAGCCGATGCCCTCGTTATAGCCGACCTTAGCCGGCAAACCTTTTACGAGACTTTTGCGTCAGAGAATACTGCTGCCGATATGGAAAAGTTTATGGCAGAGCAATTTTCCCGTGAGTCGCTAATGAAGGAAGTGGGAGCGGAAGGAAATATTTTCTTTCTTGCTTATGATAATGAAACTCCGGTTGGCTATGCCTATATGCGGGAGAGCAGTAATCCGCCGGAACTGGGTGAAAAGAAATCTATTGAGATTGCCCGTATTTATGCAACCACTGCATCTATCGGAAAGGGTGTAGGCAAGGCCCTGATGCAAAAATGTATTGATGTGGCAAAAGAAATGAATAAAGAACTGGTTTGGCTGGGTGTGTGGGAAAAGAACCGAAGGGCTATTGACTTTTACACCAAATGGGGATTTGAGAAATTCGGTACACATATTTTTGTACTGGGCAATGACCCGCAGACTGACTGGCTGTTGAAAAAAGAATTGATGAAAATTAAATAGTAATTTGCCTGCTGATAAATTTATGAACCCATTTAAAAACTACATTGCTGGCTTTGTCTTTCTTTTGGGCATTATGCCCTTCGTTTCTCTTGCACAGGAGCAAAGGGTAAGTATCCGCATTGGCCAGGATGATCCTGTTACGCTGACAGAGTTTTATTCAGTACTAAGGCTTGAAAAAAAAGCCTTTAAATTCCAGGTGCTGCTGCAGAACGTAGAAGGTGTATATGTATTTGCCAGCATACGGGATTCCGTGTATCGTTACACAGAAACAGGCCCAATCCGCGACTTTATCTACCTGCCGTTGCTAAAGCTGAATGAAGATGAGTTTAACCGCTTTAAATCACTTAATATCAGTGAAACGGGCTGGTCCTATTGGCATTATAGCCCTTCCTCCGAATCCCACCCATTCAGCAAAAAAGTATATCCGCTGGACAGTGTTAGTTTCGTCTGTACCAAATTGGTTAAAGAGTTTTATGATGTGGCGGACAATTTCACCATCAAAATCAGGGATATAGACAAACCGCTTTATCTTTTTTTTATTGCGGTAGCCGATTATGACGACACAGGCCGGCCTCTCAAAGAACTAATGCGCCGTAAAGTGAAAATTGAATGGACGGATGATGATGAGTAGCGATTTTCCCCAATTTGCAACCAACTTTCCCGATTTGTCTGCACTAAAAACCTTTTATTATCCGTTTTAGGAGGATTGTCCGATTTTTTTGAAGGTAAGGTCAACGTCATTAAACCTGCCGGATTAATAACTGTCTATTGTCGGTCATTTCAATTCTTAATCTTAAATACCGTTTATGAAAGCCCGGATTCTCTCACTCACAGCCATTATTTTATCCTTAAGTTTTTTATTAGTGTCCTGTCAAAAGGACGCTGCCGATAGTCAAGCAGATTATTCGGCTGAAACTGCCACCCATTCTGATGATGATTCCCGCTTTGCTGATGAATCGGATGCGGCAGCAAGTGATATCAGTCTTCAATTGGAAGCCACCGCCGGATTCGGCCGGGGGCAACAGGTGCAGTCACTTATCTGCGATGCCACTGTAGTGGTGGATACCCTGAGCAACCCCCGCACCATCACTATTACTTTTAATGGAATCAATTGTCTTGGTAACCGCACCCGCACGGGTGTTATTGTGGTGTCCATGGCACAGGGTGTTCGTTGGGCAAATGCCGGGGCAGTGCTGAATGTCACATTCCAGAACTTCAGGATTACCCGGTTGAGGGATAATAAAAGCATAACGATCAACGGTACGCAAACCTATACCAATGTAAGCGGCGGATTGCTTATCAATCTTGCCCTGCTTAATACTATTACACATACGATTACCAGCAGCAATATGTCTGTTACATTTGACAACGGCAGCCAGCGTACCTGGCAGGTAGCCCGTCGCCGGGTGTTTACATACAACAATGGAGCAGTCATTACTGTTACAGGCATGCACACGGAAGGTAGTGTTACCGGCATTGCAGAATGGGGTACCAACCGGTTTGGCCGCAGTTTTACTACTGCTATTGCAGAACCGATTGTAAGACGGCAGGATTGCAGTTTCAGGGTAGGGAGCGGAAAGGTTACGCATACCACTCCGGTATTCACTGCTTCGGCAACATTTGGATTGAATGCAAGCGGTAACCCCACTACTTGTCCCGGTGCAGGCAATTATTACATGAAAGTTGAATGGACAGGCCCGAACGGCATTACCCGTACTACATTATTGCCTTATTGATTTTTCAATAAAACAACTTATATAAAACGTCCCGCCGCAGGCGGGACGTTTGTTTTTGCTGCCACATGAATATTTACAAGTAAATTAGCGGCGCTATGTCCGTTGTTATCATTACTAATATCAAATTGCTTGTCAATACCCGGAAGGAAAACAGGTTATTGCGTGGAAAAGAACTGGCTGAGCTTCCCTGTATTGAAAACGCTTACCTCATTATTGAAGATGGAACCATTGCGGAGTATGGCTCAATGGGTATGCTTGGGCAGCAGGATTCTGAAAACACTATTGATGCATCCGGCCAGATGATATTACCCGCCTGGTGTGATTCGCATACACACCTTGTATTTGCGGCCAGCCGGGAAGAAGAGTTCGCTGATAAGATAAAGGGTCTGAGCTATGCTGAGATCGCTGCAAAAGGCGGGGGCATTCTTAACTCCGCAAGAAAGCTGAATGAAACTTCCGAATCAGAATTGCTGCGGATGGCAATGACAAGGTTAAATGAAGTGATGCAGTCCGGAACGGGTGCTATAGAAATAAAAAGTGGTTACGGTCTTTCGGTGGAAGGAGAATTGAAAATGCTGCGGGTAATAAAAAAGCTGAAAGAAATATCACCCATTCCTGTCAAAGCAACTTTCCTGGGCGCACATACTTATCCGTTGGAATATAAAGAGAACCACCAGAGCTATATTGACCTTATCATTAGGGAAATGCTGCCGGTGATAGAGAAAGAAAAACTGGCTGATTATATTGATGTGTTTTGTGAAACAGGTTTCTTTTCGGCAGAAGAAACAGAAACTATCTGCAAAGCTGGCATAGGTTATGGATTGAAGCCAAAAATCCATGCGAACCAGCTGAATTTATCCGGCGGCGTAGAAACAGGAGTGAAGCTCGGAGCTTTGTCAGTTGATCATCTTGAAACAATGGATGAGAAAACAATCGCCGCACTTGCCAACTCTGGTACCATCGGAACCTTACTGCCTACAGCTGCTTTCTTTTTGCGCATGCCTTTTCAGCCGGCAAGACAATTGATTGATGCCGGCTGTGCCATTGCTTTAGCTTCTGACTTTAATCCCGGTTCATCACCATCAGGCAATATGAACTTAGTTGTTGCCATGAGTTGTATCCAGATGAAAATGCTGCCGGAAGAGGCAATCAATGCCGCTACCATCAACGGGGCTTATGCTATGGAACTGGAAAAAGAACTGGGAAGTATAACCGTTGGTAAAAAAGCCAATCTTATTTTCACCAGGCCCATTCCTTCGCTGGCATATCTTCCTTATGCTTTTGGAAGTAATCTGATTCATAAGGTGATGATAGAAGGTGAATTTATTTTCAGCTGACCGATATTTTAACCTTAACCATGTTTTCCAGTCTGAAGGTTACACAAAAATTAACCTGTTTATGGGCTTGTCCAAAACATCAAAGATTCTTTTATTTGGCGCCAATGTCTGGTATTTTGGCGAGGGTTTGTTCGGTCCCCTGTATGCAATCTTTGCTGAAAAAGTAGGTGGTGATATTCTTGATATCACCTGGGCATGGGCCACTTATCTTGTCATCACCGGGCTTGTCTATATTCTTGTAGGTAAATTAGTGAACGGCAAATCCTATAAGGCAAAAGTGATGGTGGCCGGGTATGCACTCAATGCTTTATTCACTTTCGGATATTTATTTGTTTCTAATCCCTGGCATTTATTCATCGTACAGGCAGGTCTTGGCGTAGCAGAAGCCATGGGAACTCCCATTTGGGATACTTTATATGCAAAAAACATGAAAGAGGGGCATGATACCTGGGCATGGGGACTTTCCAACGGGCAATCGCAAATTTCAACCGGCGTTGCTGTTGCCATTGG
>CAYHPA010000121.1:0-10075 GCA_964358155.1 uncultured Chitinophaga sp. | reverse complement strand
CAAAAAACCTACCACTGGTTACTCACTCTTAAACAAAGTGCAAGACGACCTCATATGCACACAAAGACTTGTTATTCAAAAGCAACATGAATTATTAAAATCGTATAAAGGAATTCTAAAGTCAAAGGGGATTATTAAACAACAGCGATTTACAAATAAAGAAAAATCAGATTTAATTCAAATAGTTGAATGTGCACAAAAAAGTAAGATTTCGTTGCTGAAAGAATTGGGCATCACCCGAGGCTCATATTATTATTGGAGGCAGGAAATAGAGATGAAAGGTAAAACTGAAAGCCTATCAGAAATCAGAAAACATAAGTATCAGAAGGAAGAGTATATAGGAGGTCTTTTTTCTATTCTTCATGCACCACCAAAAGACTATGGTTTCAATCGGACTTCCTGGAGACTGTCAGATATTCATGCAGCAATGAGAGTAAAAGGGCTACCACTTGGACACAACTACATTTGTAAGATTATCAAGAATGCTGGTTATAGATTTAGAAGTGCCAGAAAGGTATTAACTAGCACTGATCCGGAGTATAAGGAGAAACTGAAGCTAATAACCGGAATTTTATCAAGATTAAAGACAAACGAAAAATTCTTTTCAATAGACGAGTTTGGCCCATTTGCAATCAAAATACAAGGCGGTAAGTCTTATGTACCACCCGGCAAGGCAAGAGTGATTCCCCAACTTCAAAAGAGCAAAGGTTTTTTAATCATAACTGCTGCTCTTGAATTATCAACTAATCAGATTACTCATTTTTATTCCAAGAAGAAAGACACGGGAGAAATGATAAAGCTATTGGAATTACTTGTTGCAAAATACTCAAACCAAAAGCGTATTTTTTTCTCATGGGACGCAGCATCTTGGCATGCTTCTAAAAAATTTAAGCTACGAGTTGATGAACATAACAAGAGTAAAGAACTACCCAAAGTAAAACTTGCTCCCTTGCCAGCATGTGCTCAATTTTTAAACGTAATTGAATCTGTATTTAGCGGGATGGCAAAAGCTATCATTCACAACAGCGACTATCAATCAACAAATGAATGCATAAATGCTATAGACAGATACTTTAAAGACAGAAACAAGTTTTATACTGAAAATCCCAAAAGAGCAGGCAATAAAATCTGGGGGAGTGAAAGAGTTGAACCAAAATTCAGTGAAAGCAATAATTGCAAAGACCCGCAATACTTACATGATTTCAAACGAAGCAAATAAACTGAAATACTTCGTATTTTTGATTCATGAGCAACATCAAACTTTTTGAAAGCAAACAAGTACGTTCCCATTGGAATGAGAAGGAGCAGAAATGGTACTTCTCAGTACAGGATGTTGTAGAAATATTGACAGATAGCTCGGATGTAAAGCAGTATATAAAAAAGATGCTCAGCCGGGATGAACAACTTAAAAGCAACTGGGGTACAATCTGTACCCTGGTTGAAATGGAAGCCGCAGACGGCAAAAGACGCAAGGTACAAGCAGCGGACACAAAGGGGCTTTTAAGAATTATCCAGTCTATTCCCTCTCCGAAAGCAGAACCATTCAAATTGTGGTTAGCACAAGTAGGCTCTGACAGGTTAGATGAAATTGAAAACCCCGAACTGGCAACACAACGCACAAGAGAATTATACAAACTTAAAGGTTATCCGGACGACTGGATTGAGAAACGGATGCGAAGCATCGCTATTCGTGAAGAACTGACAGAGGAATGGAAAAACAGAGGGGTAAAAGAGCAAAAGGAATATGCAATTCTGACTGCTGAGATTTCAAAAGCAACTTTCGGTTTGACACCTTCTGAATACAAAAAAGTTAAAGGGTTGAAAAGCCAAAACCTTCGTGACCATATGAACGACCTTGAATTGATTTTTTCAATGCTTGGAGAGGCATCAACAACTGCAATTGTTAAGACGAGAAACCCAAAAGGATTTGTTGAAAATCAAGTAGCCGCTAAACAAGGCGGATCTGTTGCTGGTAAGGCAAGACGAGACCTTGAAGTTAAAACAGGTAAGAAAGTAGTATCATCAGAGAATTACATTCCAGAACCAAAAAAGAATAAACAACTCAACAAAGGCAAAAAGAAATAGCTATAGAAAATGGCTTGGTGGACGAAGGGCTGCTTCGTTCCCTGACGAGTCTCCTCCAGCATGGTCTCCTTGCTATAAAGAATTTAGCGGAGGGACTCGTCACCTAGGAAATGTCATTATCGCAACTACAATAAAGATTCCCCAATCCTCCTCTTCCTCGACTTATTAAAAACATTTCGGCCTTTATCAATTCCGCTTCTTAGTCTTTTCTGTTCTTCCTCCGGCAGGTGAATAAAATCCAAACATTCCTTACTGCAGGTTTCCTCCATTTTCTTATTACACTCCTCACACTGGATAAATAAAAGATGGCAGGCATCGCTGGCGCAGTTTACATGTGTGTCTGCAGGCTTACCACATTGGTGGCATTGGGAAATGATCTCTTCCGTCACCCTTTCCCCCAGCCGCTGGTCAAACACAAAATTCTTTCCATGAAATTTTATATCCAGCCCTTTTTGTTTGGCCTCGTTCACATAATTGATGATGCCGCCCTCCAGATGAAAAACATTTTTAAACCCATTGTGCAACATATAAGCCGAAGCTTTCTCGCAACGGATGCCGCCGGTACAATACATAATGATGTTCTTCTCCTTATTCTCCTTCATCATATCCGCCGCCATAGGTAGCTGCTCACGGAAAGTATCGCTGGGAATTTCTATCGCCTTTTCAAAATGTCCTACTTCGTATTCGTAATGATTACGCATATCAATAACGATGGTCTCCGGGTCCAGCACCAGTTCATTAAACTGCTCCGCATTTACATACCTGCCCCTGTTGGCCATATCAAATTCCGGGTCGCTGATGCCGTCGGCCACAATCTTGTTCCTCACTTTTATATCCAGCACATAAAAACTTTTGCCATCGTCGTCCACAGCAACATTCAGCCTCAAACCATTCAGTGGTTCATGAGAATAGAGATATGCCCTGAATGCTTCCATGTTTTTGGTGGGCACACTTATCTGCGCATTGATGCCTTCATGCGCCAGGTATATCCTGCCCATTACATCCAGTTCTTTCAGCCGCAGGTAAAGGATATTGCGGAATTCCTTCGGCTCATCAATTTTAAAATAACAGTAAAAGGAAATGGTAGTGCGGGGAGTGGGATCGTTCTGAATGCGTTCCTTCAGCTCCTTGCGGGAGATGCGGTTGTGTAATGCTGTCATATGATGAATTTTAATCCTGAGCTTACAGAATCCCAATTGCAGGTTGGGCAAAATTCTAAAGCGAGGCAAAGATAGGAAACCCTCCCGACCTCCCTAAAGGGCAGGCCACCAGCACACAGCCCTTGCTTTTCAAAAAATATTTAAACCCCAATATGTTCTTTAATAAAAAGTTTAATCAATTGGACTCATTGGCCTAAGTCTCCCCTTTAGGGGGACAGGGGGTCGTTCTTTACGGCCAATCATCCCCCCTTCTTCCCGTTGATAGTTTGCTGAAGCCGACACGGATACCATTCTGCCATTTCTTTCCGTCCAGGTACGACTGTACAAAATCCACCCGCAGTTGTTTGAAGATATTATCAATGCCAACGAAGTATTCGTAATAATTTTTATTACTGTTAATATAAAATCCATTGCCGCCTGCCACCAGGTAAATGTTCAATTTTTGAATGCCGGGTATTTTATTCGTCAGAAACCCATTAAAGTTATGTTCAATATGCGCCAATGCATAAAACCGGGATGTATTGCTGAACTGGTAAAGGGGCAATAGCTGGAAACTATTCAGGTATTCGGTAGCCGTTGTAGAAATATTGCCGTTGAAATGATTGTAATCAGGGACCTGCACATTACTGCCGGTATCAATAAATCCGCCTACGCCAAGCCGGTAACGAAACTTGCCTTTCAATTTAAGATTAATATCATCTGTAATTCCCAGTTTCCATTTGCTGAATGATGCATCGCTGCCAAATACATTTTTTAAGCCGGTGCTGTATTGCAGGGAGAACACCGGGTATTTAGAACCAATATTGATCTTACGGTCGGGCAGTTCAATGTATTTGCTGCCGGGCTGCCATGTCATTCCAAACATCAGCATAAATACCTGGTGCCGTTTGATGTTCTCGGTCATGATCTCGTAAGGATAATTAGGCGTGTATGCCCGGTTGGCCTTATCCCGCCATGTATAATCTGTCCGGTTATCCAGCGGCAACCTGTCCTGGTACTGAAACCCGGTAACGAATGTAAAACCCTCGCCTATGCCCCTGCGGAAACTGCCCCGCAGGTAATATGCCTCATAACTTTTTATCCGGTTCTCCTCACCGAACAAACAGGAAATGGAATTAGATCTTCCGCTGATAGGGCTGTTCGGATTGAATTGAAACACTCTCTTGCCTCCTGATAATGTAAAAGACGAAAAATATTTTTTCCCAAACGTATAATTGAAAGTAAGGTGAGCATTCAAGTGTTTATTGGCAAAGCCATAGCGAAGTACCGGGGTTATTGCAATTCTTTTACGGCCAACGGAACTGCTGTCTAATCTTTTTGACCAGGCAAAGCCGGTATTGATGAGCCATCCTTCAGCGGGATTAAAATTGATTTGTTCCAGCAACGGATTAAAGCTGATGTTGGTTCTTTTTTTCTCTTTGCTGAATGACTGCCCGAACAACAAAAGTCCGGCCACTGTTATTTTATTTCTTTTCTTATCCAGCGAATCAAGATAGCGGGGATCTTTACGAACCTGTGCAAGACTGTCTTTTCTCCGGTAATCATTTACTTCCTCTTCCACCAGCGGCATAGGCCGGTTTTTCTCCCAATAATCTTCGGGCCTTTTATTAGCGCTGTCGGTATATTTTAGAATAACATTATTGAAAGTCTTTTTAGTAAACGAAGGTTCAATGTCTGCATCGGTGTACACATTTACAAAACTGCCATAGGCATCAAAGCCCAAAAATTTTATGGCCGGGTAAATGGCCTGGCTGCTGAAGAACCAGGTGTCTTTATCAACCGGGCGGTACAATTGTTCAATACGAAGTGTGTCCACCAGTTCCATCTGTGATTCTTTGGTCAGCTGAAGCTGAAGCGAATGTATGCGCCAGTCGCCATCCACTATATCAATATACCCGCTGAACAAAGGCTCGTATTTTCTTTTAGGGATCACTTTGATATGGTTCACCATAGTGCTGTCCTCAAAATAAGTGCCTTCCAGTTTGTAGCGGTAATAATTAAGTGCATTCTCGCTGATCGGAGAAATAAAACCCCTTGGGTTCAGGTTATTGCCAATGGATACATTGTTGTTGTAAAAAGAAAAAAAGCGTGGCGCTGCCAGGCCGAAACCATCATTTTGCCCGCTTACTTTGGAAGAGATCACTTCTATTTTTTCCTTATCCGGCCTGCTCACCGCATATTTTGAAATGGTTTCAGACAGATAGAGCATTTTCTTTCTGCTGGTATCGCCATCTTCAAAATCCACTTTTTGACCAAATACCTTTTTGGGATAATCCCTCAGTTTCAATTGCCCTTTTGTATAAACTCTGCATTCAAACTCAGCAGGCTGACCTTTGTAGTATTCCCTTTTCTTAATGGCATTTCGGATAACCTGGTAGGCGGGATCTTCACCATTTTTCACAATCACCTCCCCCATTGTCATTTCCTGCACACGAAGTATAAAATTTATTTCATGGTCATCTTCGTTCACTGTAACAGGTATTTCCTGCTTTGCATATCCCACATGCTGACAAACCAGTATGTATTTGCCGGATTCTAATTTCAGGGAGTATTTGCCTTCGTTGTTGGCATTGGTGCCTTTGGTGCTCCCCTTTACAAATATGGAAGCGTTGGGCAGCGGTTTGCCTTCGTTATCGGTAACAGTGCCCTTTATTTTTTGGGCATGCAAAAATTGAGAGCAGAATAAGATAAACAGAAGAATGATGTATCGTTTCATAAGCCGGCGGTGCAACAAGATAAAGTCTGCCGCTGAATTGAATGCGGATTATCCGTTTTGTTCAGAAAGTTTTAACATCATCCCGATAGCTATCGGGAGGCAGATGCACGAAGATAACTACCGCTCATGGCGGCAAAGCCAGCTACAAGGCCGCCGACTAAACCTGTAACAAGTATCAGTACAATTGAGCTGCCGCCAAATTTAAGTACCACAGATATTTTTTGAGACAGAATATGATTATTCTTCATATCAATCCACCACGCAAGGCCTGCCCATAAAATAAAAACTCCAACAAACCCTGCAAGAAAAGCCTTTCCTGCTTTCTGATGCACCAGCACCGCTATTAATAATGATGTGATGGCAATGCCCCACCAGGGAAGAAATAATCCGCTGATAAAGGCGAGTAATGCTGTCAATATTGTTGCTACAAAAAATTTCATTTGCCTGAGTTGAATAGTTAATTACTTCTTTTCAAATTTCATCGTCCATTTTACATTTTTATCTCCGCGATCAGTTTCTTTCATAAACCAAAGCTTATTATATTTTCCGGCCACCCATTTGTCAATATAATCATCATAATATTTACTTCCGGGATTGCCGCTTTGCCCGCCGGGGTATACGCCGTACGCTTCTGTCTCATTTGTCAGTTGAACAACCATTCTCCAGCTGGGGCCATGGCTTTTTGTAACCGCATTTACAATATTTCCATTGCCGCCCACATGCAATCCTCTTCTCGCAAATGGTAATAACGACTCCTTCAGCAAATGATAAACGGCCGGGTCTTTGAATTTTGTCCATTCTAATTTTCCTGCCGCCTCTTCTTTAGCGAGGTAAACAGATGCTTTTTTCAAAGCGGTGGTCACCACATCGTACAATGTTTCTTTTGCTGTTGTATTGATATTGTCAATGAATTTCAGGGCTGAATCTTTTTTCAGCAGTTCCATGGTTGTTTGTTCTTCGGGCCAGGGGGCACGGGGTTTTACTTTTTCCAATTCATCTCTCCATATCTCCACTTCGAGGCTGTCCCACCAGCATTGAAAAACGGTTTGCCCTTTTGAGTCAGGAGATGCCATCAGGTCCCAGCTTTTTACGAGGTCCAGATATTTTTTGCCGTTAGCATCCAGCTCATTTTCTTGTACATATTTCAACAATGTGCTTCTTGCATCTTCTGCCAGTGTGTTGAAATAATTGTTCTGCAGCCTCATCATGTGTTCGGGAGTAATATTGCTGTCTGATGCCAACTGATTGGTAATGGTAATTGCCCTGGGTGTGATATAACTGCCCGGAATAAAATAAGGGTAAGTGGAATCAACCGGCCGCTGATTGGCGCTTTCTAAAAATCCTCTTTCAGGGTTTTTGCTGTGCGGGTTTTCCGGTTGAGGAATAAATCCCTGCCACATATAACTGCTGTCTTGCCCCGGCATCACATACAATCCCTGCCTGTCCCACCGGGCCGGAAATTTTCCCTGCTGCCAGATGGCAATATCACCTGCTTTGGAGGCAAATACAAAATTCTGGCCGGGACATTCAAATGACTTGATGGCATCCGCATAATCATCATAATTCTTTGCACGGTTCAGTTTGTAAAAAGTCATGCCCTCATTGCTGGGGTCATGCGCTGTCCAGCGGATGGCAAGGTTTCTTTTATTGGAGAGAGTGTCGGAGAAACTCTCATCATACATCACCGGGCCAAAGATGGTGTAGGCTACCGTATCAGTTACCGTCTTTCCACCTTTTACTTTTATCGTTTCGGGCCGCAGGGTTGTTTTTTCCCAATTGTTATTGAACCAGTATTCGCTTTTTGCCTTGTCCCGATAGCTATCGGGATTGAATTTCACTTCATAATAATCCTTCACATCACGTTGTGCATTGGTAACTCCCCATGCAATGCTGTCGTTGAAACCGATAATGATGAACGGGCTGCCGGGCAATGAAACTCCATAAGCATTGCTCGTTGGAGTTTGCAGTTGTATTTCGTACCAGATGGAAGGAAGAGAAAGTTCAAGGTGCGGATCATTGCATAAGATAGGCGCTTTGCTTTTTGTTTTGCTTCCGGACACTACCCAGTTGTTGCTGCCATTCACTCCGTTTGCCTTCTGCGCGGGCTTTACAGATACGGTTTCCTTGTTGTTAAAATACATTGAATCGGCCAAAGCAGGCTGTACAGGCACAATGCCCGGTTTTTCAAAAACTGTTCCTTTGGGTACGATCGGTTCCAGCGAATCCGGTACCTGCGGATACATCAGTTTTAATTCATCTTCTGAAAAAAATGATTTGGCATTGGTGTTGGGCAAATCCTTTTCTGTGTCGCCGGAAAGCATATTGGCCATCATCTTTAATAATAAGGCTGTGCGGATATTGCTCCATTTCTCCGGTTTAAAGTTGAGCAGTTTGTACTCAACCGGTATCTGCGACTCTTTTAATGACCCGATATAAGCATTGACTCCATTTGTATAGGCGCTGAACATAGCCAATGACTGCGGGTCTTTTTCAATTTCCTTCATGGCATTCTCGGCAGCGAACCGCATCCCGAGCCTTCGCTGCTTCCTGTCATAGTCAATAGCTTTTTTTCCCGCTATCTCGCTGGCCCTTCCTTCCGCTGCCTTTGTCTGCAGGTCCATCTGGAACAGCCGGAATTTTGCATGCAGGTAGCCCTGTATGAAATAAAGGTCTTCGTCATTCTCTGCAAATACATGTGGCACTAGCCGCTCATCAAAATATACTTCTGCCTTCCCTTTCAATCCCTCCAGTTTCAGGTTGGCATCAAAACGCTTGTTGGCCGGTTCGGCATTTTGCCAGAAACCATGCTGCGGACTGATAAACTTTCCCAAAGGCATGGGTAGTGGCCCGAGCGGACGGTTAAAGGCAAACACTAATCCGGCGGTAACAACGGTGGAAATAGCAAAAGGAACAATACGCATAGGCTATGAATGATGGTGAAAGATAAAAAAGAAGCAGCAAACCGAAGGGAAGAAGTTTTCAGACCTGTTTACCAAAAAACAGTTGAAAATCCAGGCTGTTGCAAAATACCAAAATGTTGGTATGGGCAAGTCTATAAAACTGTTATACCTTTTCATAACATTCGCAGCATCTTCTCACCTAAAACTCAGTTATGAAAAAAATATTCGTTATTGCCTCACTGTTTTTTTCAACAATATGGCCTGCCGGGGCGCAGGTGCCTGCCACTGCGAAAGAGGCATTCTTTAAAGACTGGAATTATTCCTCCACAGCAGTATTTGGCCTGGTAAAGCTGACTGATGTTGCAGAAAGATCTTATTACAAGATTGTAAAAACAGATGCACAAACCACTAAGGTTTACAGCTATAATGCAGCAGGCCTGCAAACCGGCATGATAACATTCCGCTTTGTAAATGGCAAAATAACCCAGATGGCCCGCACGGACAGATGGGGTGATACTTATGAAGTCACCAAATTCGCCATCGCCGGCCCCGACCAGTTTATTGTAACAAGAAAAAGCTCGGGTAAAAACAGTTTTCTTCCCTGCAAGGCCGCCAGGTATATTTTTAAAACTGGTATGCTTGCTGAAGTCCGCTATATTGATTTTAATAACAAGGTGACTCCTTTCAGCGATGGGGTGGCCATTATCAAGTATAAAAGATATACCGACAAAAACCGCTATTCCCTGTCAAATGAAGTAAGCTATTTTGATGAGACCGGCCAGCCCGTTATCTCACAGAGCGCCGATTACCACAAGATCATTTATGAATATGATGAAAGATGCAACCAGCTTTCTTTCGCTTACTATGGCACCGACAATGAGCCGCTTCTTAACCGCTTTGGCCGCTTCAAATCTAAAAATGAATACGACAACAATGACCGCCAGCTCCGCAACACCACCTACGGCCTCAATGACGAACCGGTCGCCAATTCGTACGGCGTGGCGGGCTCCTCTTATGAATATAAAAACGGATTAATTACCAGGACAACCCGGTTTGATGAACATTTTAAAACGGCCCGTGCTTCTGCCGCCGGCGATGGCATCGCTATCCTAAAGTATGAATATGACGACCGTGGCAATCAAATCAAACAATCCTACTTCGACGAGAACGATCAGCCCATCAATGGTCATTCCGGCTATCATTCCATCACTTAT
>CAYHPA010000120.1:0-10191 GCA_964358155.1 uncultured Chitinophaga sp. | reverse complement strand
ACAAACACTATCTTAAACTACTGACAAAACTGTCCTGAGATTGGGGGACATCATAGAGGGAAGAAACATTAAATCCTCAAACCATTAATAACTTAAAAGATAATTTAAGGAAGAGAAATCCTCAATTAAATAAACTAAAAGATCCAGATAGCATAATTGTCCTTATTAAATCAGCTTTTGCTAACCCTGAACTTTCCGCAGATATTTTGAAATCCGCAATTGAAGAATTCAAGCTTCCTTACCCTGGACAAATATTTTATAGGTGGGAAACTCTAAGCAGGATAATTTATTTGTATTTGCACCATATACTATGTTCTGCTTAATGTCTAAATTATTTTTCAATATATGTTTGCAAAATAATATTATTGGCACAAGAGCAACTAACCTAATCGATTTAGAATATATTTATTATTTGCCGTTTTGCAGAGTATTTGTATCTAACGACTCATTACACAAAAAGTTGGTCCCGCATCTTTTAAGAGTTGATCAAGAATTCGTATTAGGAGAAGATTTAAAAAATGATTTCAAAAGAATAGAGGAAATTAAACTAACACTGTTGGGTAAAGACCTACAAAGAACTCATTCCGAACCTCCTCGTAATGAAGAATTATTATCATACAAAATTTGGAAGAAAATGCATGTGGACTGGCCTCCTGAAAAAGATTGGGAACCCACACCTGAAGAAAAAGAAATGGTTCATAGAATGGCAAGAGATTTTAGCGATGCTATAAAAAATAGATCATGAACTTTCACGCCGCAGTTGGTGTTTTTTACCAATAACATTCAAAAATGATCTTCACTAACTTTATCACTCTTGATTCCTAAATATGAACCAGCAATTAGTCCATATCGCACTGATCGTTGACGATTACGACGAAGCCATTCAATTCTATACGCAGAAACTCGATTTCACCTTACTGGAAGATACTCCCCAAAGCGAAACAAAAAGATGGGTGCTGATAAAGCCACCGGGCAATGGCGAATGTTGTTTATTACTTGCCAAAGGAGTAGGTGATGAACAAAGAAGCCGCATCGGCAATCAAACCGGCGGCAGGGTTTTCCTTTTTTTAAAGACAGATGATTTTGAAAGAGATTATAAAAAATTCCGGAACAATGGCGTTGAATTCGTAAGGGAACCCAAAACCGAAGACTATGGAACTGTCGCTGTCTTCAAGGATCTTTATGGCAATCTCTGGGATTTAGTTCAATTTACTAATGGTAAATAAGAATGAAAGCAATCGTTTATACCAAATATGGATCACCCGATGTGCTTCAGTTGAAAGAAGTGGATAAACCTGTTACGGCAGATAATGAAGTGCTGATGAAAGTGCATGCAGCATCCATCAATTCCTGGGACTGGGATATGGTAAGAGGCAAACCATTTATTGTCCGCATGTGGGGACTGTTTAAACCAAAATACAAGATACCAGGATGTGATATAGCAGGTGTGGTAGAAATGGTTGGCAAGGGTGTAACAAAATTCAAAGTGGGTGATGAAGTGTATGGGGATATGTGTGAATCCGGTTTCGGAGCTTTTGCCGAATACAAATGTGCCCGTGAAAATGCATTAGCATTAAAGTCACCCGCAATGACCTTTGAGCAAGCAGCAGCCACACCACAGGCGGGCATGATGGCTGTGCAGGCCCTTCGTGATAAAGTGCGTATCCGGCCAGGACAAAAATTGCTGATCAATGGAGCAGGTGGTGCGGTGGGAACTTTTGCTGTGCAGATAGCCAAACTATACGAAGCCGAAGTGACGGGTGTGGATCACCCGGATAAATTTGACTTGATGCGTTCTATCGGATTTGATCATGTAATTGATTATACTCAAGAAGATTTCACAAGAAACGGGAAACGTTATGATATCATTCTTGATGTGCGCACAGACCGTTCAATATTCTCGTATACCCGGGCACTATGCCGCCACGGTGTTTATCTTACTGTTGGCGGTTCGATACCACGGATACTCGGAGCATCATTCTTCAAACCCTGGATAGCATGGATAAGCAAAAAACACTACCGTTTAGTGGCGATGAAGGCAAACAAAGACCTGGTTTATATGAATGAACTTTTCGAAGCAGGCAAAGTAAAACCAGTGATAGGCTGCACCTATCAGCTCAATGAAGTTCCTGAAGCGTTCCGTCTTTTTAGTAAAGGAGAACAGAAAGGGAAAATAGTAATAACTATGTAATTCGGGATTACTGTATCACCGTATCCGCTAAATGCACTGCCCCATTCGATATTTTTGCATCACGGGGGAGGATATTGATGTTGCCCACAGTAACAGTACCATTCTTTTCCTGCACCATTAATTCTTTGCCGCTTATAGTAGTGAGTTTGTCGCCGTCTTTTAATTCTTTGTACAATATCCTTCCGCTTACGATATGATTGTTGACCAAGTCGGCTAACCGTGACCTGTTTTGCGGCTCCAGCAATTTTTCTATCAACCCTTTTTCCAGTTTTTCAAAAGCAAGGTCGCTGGGTGCAAATAAAGTATAAGGGCCTGTGCTGCTGAGGAGCTGGTCCATATCGGATGCATGCACAGTTTTTTTTAAAGTTCTCAGTGTTTTATCTACGTTAACGGTTTGTGTGATATTTGACATGTTGATTGATTTAACTGCAGGCAATACACCTGCAAGCGCAGGAAGGTAGTCTTTTAAGACCGGCTGTGCTGTTAATGTTTTACTGTGCTATACTGCTTCACTGATGAATGAAATAGTTAATCCCGTTAATAAGGCGTACATTACATGCACTGCAGATCATTCTGTCTGCAAAAACTCCCTAACAAGATGGCAACCATTTTAGAACTTGCGAACGCAGACAGGAATCTTAGTGCCTTGATGAAAGGATTAAAAGCGGCCAACCTGGAAGAAACACTTAGCGGCATCGGTCCGTTTACGATTCTGGCACCCATTAATCTTGCATTCGGCAATTTAAGCGCTCCAGATACTTTCGAAAATATGGTAAAGCAAAGCGGCAGCAACAGCAAACTTTCTGACCTGCTCAGCTTTCATGTAATTATCGGGAGAAAATTAGCAAGGGACTTCCGCCACGGGCAAAAATTACCGACTGTTAATGGTCAGGAGCTGGCTGTAACAATAACCGATGGCGACATTCGCATCAACGGTGCTAAGATACTGGCCAAAGACAGACAAGGCTCCAATGGAGTCGTTCATTCCATTGATGTAGTCAATCTCCCAACAGCAGAAAAAGTTTTAACATGATAAAAGACACTATTGTTCAGTTTGTCTGCTTTATAACAAAGCTTGGCCCCGATCAGTTTATATCCGAGTGGGAACCTTTTGCAAAAAGACTACAGCACAAAAGGCAGGAACCCTGTCTGCTGGAGCTGACAGGTGAAACAAAAAACAAGTTCAGGTTCATTTCAAAGCATGAGTGGCCCGACCGTGATTTTCATTTTTCTTTTTTGGGCGAAAAAAAATCAGAACATTTTTCCGAACATACGGTACGGGTGATGCAGGTGGGTGGTTACAGGTTGCTGATTGATCGGAAAAGATATACAGAGCAGGATGCTGATGTGAAACTAGTTGCATTTGTGAGCCATAACGAAAATGACATAGACGCTTATCGCCGCCTGCCGTACTTCCATCACCTGGATATTTATCAGGCTTTTTATGAAAGCTGTGCGTATGCTTACATACTCGAGTTCTATATTGCCGAAGCCCATGCGAACGAACTACTCCTGCAGTTGCAGCAAAGACCAGGTGTGGATGCAGCCATTTACAAAGAATGTGCTGTGACAGCTTAACCCCTGCTCTTTACAAACAAGATAATGAGTAATCAATTTGAACTGCTGATTGATGGTTACCTCCATAAAAAAATTGGCATTGACAATGGCTTTCTGAATAAACGGCTTGCAGACGGATTGCAGCAAAACATACTCCGCTTACAAAATGAACAGCTACTGACAGCAGCAGGCATCAGCAATGAATCAATAAAAGATCAAAGAATAAGAAGCGATAAGATCTATTGGATGGACCGTTCTCATGACAATGTCTATGAGCAGGAATTTTTACAGCTTGCAGAAGATTTTATTGCCCATCTCAACAATACCTGTTACACCGGGATCAACGGTTATGAATTTCACTATGCCCTTTATGAAGAAGGCAACTCCTACGGGCGGCATAGGGACCGGTTTAACAATAACAGCAGCCGGAAGTACTCACTCATCAGTTATTTAAATGAGAATTGGCTGGAGGAAGACGGCGGGCAATTGCTCGTGTACCAGGATGAAGGGGTGCAGAAAATCTTACCCCAGGCACAAACAGCAGTATTCTTTAAAAGTGATGAGATGGAACATGAGGTAACAAAAGCCTCCCGGCCAAGAATGAGTATCAGCGGATGGCTCAAAGTGATATAAGTACCCGGCAAGGATTTAGCCAAAAAAAGCCCTCCCAAACGGGAAGGCTCTTATTCATCAGGTTACTGATTTTATAAGGCTAATCCAACGGATAATTGAAAACCCTGACTTTTCCATTTGTCCTGGTTATCTATATCATTAATATTATTCAAACCGATCACATACCGGCCATTAAAACGCAAGGGACCGACTTTTACCTGCGCACCGCCCACCATGGAGAAATCACCTTTCTTAAAAGCATCACCGCCATTTTGCAGCAAGGTTTTATTCTGACTTATTAATATCCCAAACTGAGGCCCGGCCTGCAACGAAAGGAAATTACCAATCAATTTGTAATTCAGCAGGAGCGGAATGGAGAGATAATTCAGTTTTACATTGCTCTGGTACCCGGAATTAAATACATTCTGGTACACATGACTGAAGTTGCTGTCGACTGTTGTCGAATACTGGTTGAACAGGACTTCGGGTTGCACCACGAATTTTTTACCCAGTGGTATTTCCATAAAACCGCCGAGGTGGTAACCATACTTGAATTTGTCATTAAATGATTTACCATCTATTTTGATGATATTGGCGCCGGCCTTGGCGCCGATATGAAACTGGGCCATGGTGGCCTGTGCAAAGAATAAAGCTGCCAGCAGCGGAAGAAGTTTTGTTTTCATGAAGTTTAGTTTTTTTGACCTGTAATTAAAAGACCCTGAAAACTTTCAAGGATAATGCCAGCACAGCAGCCGGCCTGTTAAATTTCGTTAACGGCAATAAGTAAATACTATAATCGTTGCCGTAACCATTTTATTGCAACAAAAATGTGAAGATGTTTTTGAATTTACCCACATCAGAACAGGAAGCCCGCATTCACAGAGAACAGGGTACTGAAATTTTTATTGCTGGACGGGAAATAATAATCCAGCATCAATTGGGGCTGTATAAAAAATTTACCGATAGAGTACTCTGTACGGAGATATAAGGTAAGTGACTGTGGCTGGAAATTGATCTGGTCATCCAGATAAAGGTCTTCGGTGCTATACAGCACATTCGACCCTGTTCTTATAACAGTAGCATAAGTGCTGGCGGACTGGTTAAACCCGAATTTCTGTGTGCCACTGGTCAGCGCCAGCTGTGGTGTCAGGCGGATATGATCGTTGAAAGTGAATACATCTAAAAAGTAAAAATCATGGCGGATGGATGCCACTAAAGAAAAGTCGCTTACTGATTCGGTGGTGTTGATATAGGTAAAGCCCCGCCTTCTCAAACGAAGATCCTGTATCACAGATTCTCTTTTCATATAGTCCGTTCGGCTTCCCCAGCCATAGCTGGCAGCAATCGTTGGTCGTATCCACCATTTGCGGTAAGTAAAATAACCATACAGCTCATTTTGCAATGGCGTGGTATAAAACGGAAGTGAATCCTTGGTAAAGAACTTGGTGAAAGCAATACCGGTAGCAAGGTCTTTGTTTTTCAGATAGTCAAACGACAATGAACCTGCCACCTGGTACATATTCAGGTTCTGTTCATCATTTACAACCGATCCGGTCAGCGTTAGCCCAAATCCGCTTTTATTGTAATAACCCAAAGTGGGTGCATAGGTAAGTTTCTTTGAACTCTCAATCTGCGCAGCAGTGCTCTTGGTTTCAAAATTATAATAGCCTTTGCCCATGGAGACACTTGCAAGAAAATAACTGTTTGGAGATAAGATAGAATCCATAAAGGCATCAAAATCCTGAAACAGCTCTTCGTAATCGATGGTATCAGCCGTAATAATTTCTTTGGAAGGGCCAATAGCAGAATCAACCGAGCTGTGCTGCGACCATGCGGCACAACCCAGTGCTAAAAAGGCCGGAAGTATTGCCCATTTTTTAAGCATCTGGCAGTTGTAATTCGGCTTCATGGATATTGGCGGCTTGAAGCTTTGGGTTTTAGGACTTAAAGGTTAAAAAAAAGTTTAATAACCTGTAATCCAACCTCCAAAACGAATATCCGGTACCAAATATTGGGGAATAATACGGGAAAAATCACTCAGGAAAGCTCCAAAACGGTGATCTCAGGCAAAATACCCACCCGGCCGGGGTAGCCGATGAAGCCGTAGCCCCGGTTGACATATAGCTTTTGGGCATCCTTTTCATACAAACCTGCCCATTCCTTATAAACATATTGAACCGGGCTCCACTTGAGCCCTGGTATCTCTACCCCAAATTGCATTCCATGGGTATGACCCGACAGGGTAAGGTCAACATCACGATATTGCTTTAATACCTCCGACCTCCAGTGTGACGGATCATGACTCATCAGTATTTTAAAAGGATATGACTCCGAACCCGCATAAGCTTTTTGCATATCACCATACTTGGTGAACCGGGCCTTGGAGCTCCAGTTCTCAATACCTATCAGGGCGATCTTATCAGCACCCTTTTCCAGCGCTACATGCTCATTCATCAGTAACCGCCAGCCCAGTTTGGCGTGAACCTGTTTCAGTTTCTCCAGATTAGCTTTCTTTTCTTCTACTGTATCCCAATGAACATAATCACCATAATCATGGTTGCCTAATGTAGAGTAAACACCCATCGGCGCTTGCAGTTTATCAAACACATCCATATACTCATTCATTTCATCCGCCACATTATTCACCAGATCGCCGGTAAAAAGAATAAGGTCGGGCTTCTCATTAAGGATTTTCTGCACCCCTTTCATCACGGCTTTCTTATTGGTAAAACTGCCGGAATGGATATCGGATATCTGTACCACTTTCAACCCCTTGAAAGTTGCTGGGAGATTACTATAAGAAAGTTTTATCCTTTTTACCTGGTAGCGGTATTTATTGCCAAAGCCATAGACCAATGAACCAAAAAGTCCGCTGCCTGCTATCATTCCGGCCCAGCTGAGAAAAACGGAACGGGAAATTCCTTCTCCCGATTGTATATCCTCCCCTTCTGTTTTGGCAAAAAATAATTTTCCGGCCACCCATTGTATGCCCCGTCGTATATCATCAATAAGAAAGAAAAGTGCAGCAATCAACTTGGCAAAAAATAAACCGGCGATGAGGGCAAATAGGGTGGTGCGGAAAAACTTCATCTGCTTGCTAAAATGCAGGTATGGGAGCAGCAGCAGGATGACGATAGCCAGAACAGACAATGTCCAATAACTGGCATAAATAATAGTTCGGGTTCGGCCGGAGGCGGAGTGGGAAACCGTCTTCAGTGCCTGGAAGAAATAAATGTCCAGCAGCACCATGAAGCCTATCAGTATCCACCAGAAGGGTGTGTTGCGCATAAGTAATTGTCAAATTTAAGTGGGTAACCTTTATCGGCTTTGTTTGCTTGAACACTTATTTTTGCCCCGGTCTTCCAAAATGGGCAAAACTTAATTTTGTTTTCCTCTTTTCAGTCGGCAATTTTACCTGTATTCATCATAATCAATCAAGCAGTTTTCGGTCAATGGCAAGAATAATCGGTGTAGCAAATCAAAAAGGAGGCGTGGGAAAGACAACTACCGCTATCAACCTGGCGGCCAGTTTTGCCGTACTGGAATTTAAAACCTTGCTGGTAGATGGCGACCCCCAGGCCAACAGCACCACCGGTGTTGGCTTTGATCTGCACAATGTGACCCAAAGCCTCTACGACTGCATGGTGAATGAGGCAAGGGCCAAAGATGTGATACTGAAAACGGAAATCCCTTACCTTGATCTTCTACCCTCCCATATTGACCTTGTTGGCGCTGAAATTGAAATGATCAATTATCCCAACCGGGAAATGGTACTCAAAAGCCAGTTGGATGCCCTCCGCGATGAATACGACTTCATCATTATTGACTGCTCTCCCTCCCTTGGCCTGATAACCGTAAATGCATTAACAGCAGCCGATGCTGTGGTGGTGCCGGTGCAATGTGAATTCTTTGCATTGGAAGGCCTGGGAAAACTATTAAACACCATCAAGATCGTTCAAAGCCGCCTCAATACTGCATTGGTTATAGAAGGTATCTTAATGACCATGTACGATGGCCGCCTCCGCCTATGCAACCAGGTGGTAAGTGAAGTACGCCGCCATTTTGATGATATGGTCTTCAGCACCATCATCCACCGCAATGCCCGCCTTGCCGAAGCCCCCAGCGCCGGCAAACCCGTGATTTTATACGATGCCAACAGTAAAGGTTCAATGAATTACCTTAATCTTGCAAAGGAAATCCTCCAGAAGAACGACATGACGAAGATGAAGAATGAGGAGAAGATTCTGGAGTTGTAAGTCTGGAGTCGTTAGTCATTAGTCGTTAGCCGGGATTTGAAAATCTATTTACAATAAAAGGTCATGACGAATCCGAAGCAAAATAAAGAGCTATTAGGCAAAGGCATCCGTTCCTTATTGCAGAGCATTGATGCAGACCTGAAGACCAGCAGCGGTACATTGAAACAGACTGTAGTAGAAAATGCTACGGGCACCAACCGCATTTCTGTAGATGATGTGGAACCCAATCCCAAACAACCCCGCCGTGATTTTGATGAACAATCTTTACAGGAACTGGCCAACTCCATCAAGCTGCATGATATCATTCAGCCGATTACAGTTTCCAGGCTGCCGTCAGGAAAATACCGGCTCGTTTCCGGCGAACGGAGATTGAGAGCTGCGAAGATCGCCGGCATAAGAGATATACCTGCTTATATAAGACAGACCAACGATGCACAGTTACTGGAACTGGCTTTGCTGGAAAATCTGCAGCGGGAAGACCTGAATGCCATGGAGATCTCGCTGAGCTATAAGCGAATGATGGAAGAACTGGAATACACACAGGAACAGGTAGCAGAAAGAATGGGAAAAGACAGGAGCACCGTGGCAAACTTTATCCGTTTGCTAAAACTGCCCCCGGATATTCAACTGGCAGTGCGCAATGGCGAACTCAGTATGGGACATGCCCGTGCATTGATCAATGTGGACACGATAGACAAGCAGCTTTATATTTTTAAAGAAATAAAGGATAAAGGATTGTCTGTAAGACAGACAGAGGCGCTTGTCCGCAACCTGTACCGGGATGGCGCTGTTAAAAAAAGTTCAAAAAACACATTACCGCCCGCATTTCAGCGGATTGAAGATAAATTAGCATCGCATTTCAGTACCCGGGTAAAACTCAGGCACGGCCGAAACGGAAGCGGGCAGATCATCATTGAATATTATTCGCAGGAAGAACTGAATAATATACTCCGGCAAACGAATGCATCTTTTGATTAATAACCCAACCCCTGAAGGGGCAAGAAGATGTTTCAAATTTTAAAACCTCATTCCAGAAATAAATTTTCCCTTTTACTGTTATTCCTGTTGCCCAGCTTTATTTGTTCTGCCCAAAAAATCACTCCTTTAAAAGACGCTAAAGACTCCACTCCTGTTGTTACAAAAACAACAATGAACAGGTACGACTCGGCCATGAAAGCGCATAGCCCGAAAAAAGCAGCGCTGCGTTCAGCCATTTTGCCCGGCTGGGGGCAGATATACAATAAAAAATACTGGAAGCTGCCGATTGTGTACGGAGGCCTTGGCACCTGCGCCGGTATATTCTTTTATAACCTCAGTAATTACAAGAACACCAAATTCGCCTACACAGTAAAATACAATATGCGGGTCAACCATACCGACTCTGCATTATTCTCCAGCATAAAACCCAACCTGCAGCCCATTGATGAAACTGCATTGCAGTTTTACAGGAACCAGTTCCGCCGGGATATTGATTATTCTGTGCTGGTATTTATCCTTCTCTGGGGACTGAATGTGGTGGATGCCACCGTAGATGCACATCTTAAAAGTTTTGATGTAAGCCCCGACCTTAGTTTG
>CAYHPA010000119.1:0-10194 GCA_964358155.1 uncultured Chitinophaga sp. | reverse complement strand
ACACATCTCCTCCCGGTTTTGAGATGTCGCTACGTCCTCTTTTTTCAAGTGTAATGGCAAATGCCTGTGCCGCCTGAGTTTTTTTAAGTCGGTAAAACTGAAGTGGCTTTTCGGTGATTTCAATAAGCCCCATATCCACCGGTTGTCCATCCAAAAATGCCCATAGCTGGTACTGCTTGTCGGAAGCGGGTTTGGGCATATTGTTTACCCAAAGATAAACATCCTGTGAAGTGGTGTCCCAGTATACAGTGGCAAAAGATGCAGGCGAAATTGGTTGTCCCTTCATGGAAGCCATTCTTACGTTAGGGTTCTGCTGAAGCACCTGTATGTCTTTTTCCATGTCACTCAACTTTGCCACAGTGGTATCGTAGTTATTGCGAAGCGTTTTATTCTTGTTGTAAAGTGAAATATTGTAATAGAGGCTTCCGGATAGAAGGATAAAACAGGCAGCAGCGGCATACTTCATCCAGTTTGTACCTCTTGCGGAGGTCAACTGCATAGGAACAATTTTACCGGTTGAGCCAATTTCACTTAGAATTTTATTCTTCAAATCAGCAGGCGGGGCAATAGCATTCTCCATCGCTTGTTTTTCCAGCGAAAGTTCAAAAGCTGATCTTGCATCCAGCACTTCCGGATATTGCAAGCACATCTGCTCAAACTCTCTTCTTTCTTCCGCAGAAGCCAGCCCAAGCACATAGCTCTCGACAATTCCACTTGATATGTATTCCTGTACGTTCACCGTTATTGTATCATTGTTCTTAACTGTATCAATGCTGTCCTTATTCTTGTTTTTACTGTTCCCAATGGAATGTTCAGTGCTTTTGAAATTTCCTCGTGAGTGAAACCCTGAAAATACGACAGATCAATCAACACCCTTAAATCGCTCTTTAATTTTGACAGCACTTTTCTCAATCCCACATCATTAAACACAGGCGCTGACAAGGCTCCGCCGGCTACACTATCTACGTTCTCAGGGAAGGACTGGTTTTTTTGCGAGTCCCGGTATCCCTTTGACCGCACTTCATCAATGGCGGCATTGCGGGCTATATTCAACATCCAGGTAAATAATCTTCCCTTTGCGGGGTCGTACGACTCAATCTTTCTCCAGATGTTCACAAATACATTTTGTAAAACATCATTGGCTATTTCCTTATCTGGTACAATGGAATTTACAATGCCATACAAGGCACCGCAGTAGTTGTCATACAAATAACCGAAGGCTTTTTCGTTGCGCTGTTGCAGCAAAGCCACCAGCTCTTGCTCGCTGTATGTGGTCTTGGGATTCAAATGGTTGGTTAAGATACAATGATTCTGAAAAACGATTGCATCGGTTGATATACGTTAATTGTTGCCTGGCTGGATTTAACCGACAAGAGCCTCGTAAGCGGCGGCATCCAGCAGGGCTTCCACATCAGCCGGAACATTAACGGTCATTTTAATCATCCAACCGGCCCCATAGGGATCATTGTTGACAGACTCCGGCTTACCGGCCAAAGCGGGATTTAGCTCTGTAATGGTTCCGTTTACAGGCAGAAACAGGTCCGAAACGGTTTTTACGGCTTCAACGGTGCCAAAAACAGAACCAGCCTCCAGTTCCTTTCCAATAGTGTCCACTTCCACATACACGATATCCCCTAATTCCCTTTGAGCAAAATCGGTAATACCGATGGTGGCCACATTGCCTTCAAGGCTTATCCATTCATGGTCTTTTGTATAGCGGAGATTGGCAGGAATGTTCATACTCAATGTATTTTGGCTGCAAACCTAAGGGAAAATGATGACACCAAAAATGCAGAAATACAGACTGAGATTTTACAGTTCGCCGGAAAATTGACGCCGTTCATGGCAGATTTTGCGCCTTTTGTCGGTAATGACTTTTACAATGCCATGACACAGGGGTATTTTTGCGTCCTAATCAAAAACCAGGATATACAATGAGAAAGTTATTTGTGCTTATGGTGTCTGTGATTGCTCTGTCATTCACAGCCGGTGCCCAGAAAATTTCAGGTACCGTGAAAGATGAACAAGGAAAGGGAATGGAAAAATCAACGGCCGCCCTGCTTCATGCAAAAGATTCATCAGTTATCAAGTTAGTCGTAACAGGTGCCAATGGCCAGTTCAGTTTTCAAACTGGTTCGGGTAGCTACCTTGTCAGCACATCGCATGTTGGCCATACCACTGTTTATTCCAAAGTATTTGAAGTGTCTGGTTCCGGTGATATGGATCTCGGAACAATTACTATGACCAAACTGGCCGCCGATTTAAAAGGTGTGACCGTTAGCAGTAAAAAGCCGATGGTGGAAGTAAAGGCCGACAAAATGATTTTAAATGTGGAGGGTACTATCAATGCGACCGGAAGCACCGCATTGGACCTGCTCCGCAAATCACCCGGAGTAATGGTGGATAAAGATGATAACCTGAGTCTCGCCGGAAAAAACGGTGTAAGAATTTATGTGGACGGAAAGCCTACGCCGCTTGATGGTACTGACCTGGCTAATTACCTGAAATCTGTTCAGTCGGCTCAGATTGAAGCAATAGAAATCATAACTAACCCGTCTGCCAAATATGATGCAGCAGGAAATGCAGGTATCATCAATATCAGGTTGAAGAAAAATAAAGCCTTTGGTACCAACGGATCATTTAATGCAGGGTACAACATTGGTGTTTATCCGAAATACAATGCCGGTCTTTCTCTTAATCACCGGAACAAGGGTATTAATGTATTTGGAAACTACAACTACAACAATACCAAACAAAATATGGATTTCAATCTCTACAGAAGTGTTCTTGATACCATTTTTGATAATACCACTTCGATGACTATTCGGAATAAAAGTCACGGCTTTAAAACAGGGATTGATTTTTTCATCAACAATAAAAACACATTCGGCATATTGGTGAATGGCAATCTTTCTGATAACAGTTTTAATAATTACAGCCGCACACCTATCAGTTACAAACCAACCGGAGTGGTGGACCGTGTCCTCGTTGCCAATAACAGCAACGATATGGAGCAGAACAATGCGAACTTTAATCTCAACTATAGATTTGCCGATACTTCAGGTCGTGAGCTTACTGTTGACGCCGATTATGGACTGTTTCGCAATGAAGGGAACCAGCTGCAGCCCAACTATTATTACAACCCGGCAGGCACCGTTTTGCTAAACCAGTATTTCTACCGATTTATTTCACCCACTGATATTGATATTTATACATTGAAAGCGGATTACGAGCAAAATTTCCAGAAAGGAAGGCTTGGCTTTGGCGCTAAAACTTCTGTGATCAACACGGGTAATAATTTTCAGCGGTTTGACGTTCAGCAGCTAAACCCGGAGCAAAAAACCCTTGACATTGCACGCAGCAACCAGTTTGATTACAAGGAAAATATCAATGCATTGTACATAAACTACAATAAGCAGCTAAAAGGAGTTATGTTCCAGGCAGGGGTAAGAATGGAAAATACGGTAACTACCGGCGATTCCTATGGATTGAATGCAGATGGTTCAGTTAATACAGCAAGCAAACAGGGTTTTGAAAGAAAATATACCGACTTCTTTCCCAGCGCAGCGCTTACTTTCAATAAGAACCCGATGAACCAGTGGGGACTTTCTTATAGCCGGCGCATAGACAGGCCTGCATACCAGGACCTGAACCCGTTTGAATTCAAGCTGGATGAATATACTTTCATGAAAGGAAACACATCACTCCGTCCGCAGTACACCAATATTGTGACGTTGACGAATACATACAAGTATAAACTGAACACATCACTCAGCTACAGTCATGTGGCGGATGTATTTACCCAACTGGTGGATACTGCCGATAAATCCAAAAGCTTTATTACCAGGAAGAATTTAGCTACACAGGATGTGATAGCAATCAATATCAGCTATCCCTTCATGTACAAAACTTATATGGCTTTTGTAAACTTCAGTGGAAATTATTCGCATTACAAAGCTGACTTTGGCGGTGGCAGCAGAACAGTGGATCTGGATGTGGTTACATTCAATATCTATATGCAGCACAGTCTCCGGTTTGGAAAAAAACAGGACTGGACTGCTGAAATAAGCGGTTGGTACAATGCCCCGTCCATTTGGGAAGGTTCTTTCAAAAGCAAATCCATGTGGACATTAGATGCAGGATTGCAAAAAACAATATTTAAAGGCAAAGGCACCTTCAAAGTCACTTTTGCTGATATGTTTTTCAGCATGAAGTTTAGTGGTGAAAGTAATTTTGCCGGTCAGCAGACAATTGCCAGCGGAAATTTTGAAAGCCGCCAGTTTAAAACAAGCCTTAGCTGGAGGTTTGGCAGCAACACTGTGAAAGCAGCCCGTGAGAGAAAAGATGCTGCGGAAGAAGAAAAGAAAAGAACTAAATCAAGCGGTGGAATAGGCGGAGCTAACTAAACAGAGAAATGATATTTGATAAAAAAGGCGCACTGTTATGCAGGCGCCTTTTTTTATTTATCAGAAATAAACCATTATTTTTTCTTTCGTTTCACCAGTTTGGCTTTGATGATTCTTACATCAGTCAATGGCCTGTCCTTGTCAGCTCTTCTACTGGTTGCCACTGCGGAAATTTTATCTATCGTTTCAATACCTTTTACCACTTCACCAAAAACAGTATAGTTGCGGTCGAGATGAGGAATACCTCCAACTGTTTTATAAACTTCCCGCTGATCGGCCGGAATTTTTATTCCGCCGAGCCGGGTCTTTTCAAGATTATCCAGTTCTTCGTCGGTAAATTTTTTCCCCTGCGCCAGATAAAACTGGCTGCCGCTGCTGGCTTTTAGCGGGTTTACATTATCACTCGTCCTGGCGGCGGCTATCACTCCTTTTTTATGGAATAGCGTGGGTACGAATTCAGCCGGTACTGTGTACTTCGGGCCACCATTGCCTAATTGTTTTCCTGCCGGAGCTGATCTGCTGTCAGGGTCGCCCCCCTGTATCATAAAATCTTTTATTACCCGGTGAAACAGGATGCTGTCATAAAAACCAACTTTCACCAGTTTTAAAAAATTATCCCGGTGAAGTGGTGTGGAATCAGACAAACGGATAACGATATCTCCCATACTGGTCTGCAGCAGTACATCTCTTTTCCTGTCTTTCTTTTTTAATGTTGAATCTTTTTGAGCATATGATAAAGCTGTCAAAAAAATACAAACGATGAAAGCGATTTGTTTTTTCATATAAGGACGATTTTCACTCCCTTTAGGGGCTAGGGGTATTGTTTTCAAAATAGAGCAATATATGGTCTTTCAGAAAATTTTCCTGTTCAATGGCATTCATATCCGGCATGGCTTTCAGTTGTTTGAAATGCGGCCAGCCGTCTTCATCCACATTTTCCAGTTCGTAATAACCGCTGTGCGAAAGAAGTGAGCAAACGGCAATATGCATCAGGTCCTGTTTTTGTTCTTTGGTGAATTTTTCTTTGATATCACCAAACTCCTGTATGCCTATGAGGAATAATATGGTTTCCATGTCGGGTTTTTTGCCAAACCGCTCCACCAGTTTAGCTTCCAGGTTCCACCAGCGTTGCTGCAGATCATCACTTACAAACATAGCCCGCAAAGATAGGGGTCATCATTTTTAGGCTTGTCCTTTATCTTTGTCGCAAATCTTAAAACAGGATGTTGCAGTTACAGGTATTACGGCAAAACCCGCAGGCAGTAAAAGAAAGACTGGCTATTAAACATTTTACAGAAACCGGCCTGGTAGATGAGATCATTGCATTGGATGATGAAAGAAAAAAACTGCAACTTGAGTCAGACACCACACAGTCAAAAATAAATGCTGCATCCAAAGAGATAGGGCAGTTGATGGCGAAAGGACAAAAGGAAGAAGCGGAAAAAAAGAAACAGGAGGTTGCGGCATTGAAAACCTCTTTGCAACCTATTGCTGACAAACTATCCGAAACGGAAAAAGAACAGCAGGACAAATTAGTGTTGCTCCCTAATCTCCCATCAGCTAAAGTGCCTGCCGGAAAAACACCGGCAGATAATGTAACTGTCAAAGAAGGAGGAGTAAAGCCAATGCTTCCCGCAGGTTCAGTTCCTCATTGGGACCTGATAAAAAAATACGACATCGTTGATTTTGAAACCGGGGCAAAAATTACCGGCAGTGGATTTCCGTTGTATAAAGGGAAAGGGGCAAAACTGCAACGGGCATTGATACAGTATTTTCTTGACTTCAATACAACGGCTGGTTATACAGAATACCTTCCTCCGTTCATGGTAAATGAGGCTACTGCTTATGGCACCGGACAATTACCGGATAAGGAAGGCCAGATGTATTTTATGCCGGCGGATAATTTTTATATGATACCGACATCAGAGGTGCCTGTTACCAATATTTATCGGGATGAGATATTGAAAGAGGAAAAACTGCCGATCAAAATGACGGCCTACTCTCCCTGTTTCAGAAGGGAGGCAGGAAGTTTTGGCAAAGATGTCCGTGGATTGAACCGGGTGCACCAGTTTGATAAAGTAGAGATCGTTCAGATCGTTCACCCCGAAAAAAGTTATGATGTGCTGGAAGAAATGGTGGGTCATGTAGAAAAACTATTGAATACACTGGAGCTTCCCTACCGCATCTTAAAACTTTGCGGTGGTGATATGAGTTTTGCTTCAGCGCTTACCTATGATTTTGAAGTGTACAGCGCCGCCCAGGAAAGATGGCTGGAAGTAAGTTCTGTATCTAATTTTGAAACATTCCAGACCAACAGGATGAAGATCCGGTTCAAGGATGCCAACGGCAAATCACAATTAGTGCATACACTTAACGGAAGTTCATTGGCCTTGCCAAGAATTGTGGCCTGCCTGCTGGAAAATAATCAATCAGCCGATGGGATTAAACTGCCGGAGATATTGCACAGTTATTTTGGCGCTTCATCTATTTCTTAAGAAAATAAAATAGCTGACTTCTTTAAACGTCAGCATTTCTTTTTTGTCTGTTCTTCATTATGAAAAAAATAATTCTTCTTTTAATAGTAACAATCGGCATCCTGCAGGCTTGCAGTAAAAAGGCTATGCCAACCATTTCAGACAGGACTACTGATCCGCCCAAGCCGGAATCGCCGGTAGCTAATGTAAAACCAGATCTTGCTATTGGACAAAGAGTGTTTACGAACCAATGCGGCAAATGCCACGATCTGCCTGATCCGGCTAAATACACTGCAGAAAGATGGGATGGTATTTTGAGAACAATGATTCCCCGTGCCGGCATCAACCGGGTGCAGGAAGTGCATGTTACGGAGTATATAAAAACTAATGCTGCTAAGTAGTTTTTTCTTTTTGCATTTTCCGGATTTTCCGGTTCATCACATAAAACCATACAGGTGGTATCAGCGATAGGATGATCATACCCGGATAGCCTGTTGGCATCTGCGGCGAATCATCATGATGACGGAGTATCTGGTACTTGCGGCTGGCGAGGTAATGATGATCGCTGTGGCGGCTGAGTTCAAAGAGCATGATGCGTCCAATTACATGATCGCTGTTCCAGCTATGCTCGGGCATGGCCCGCTCATACTTTCCCTCGCCGGTCGGTTTTCTTTGCAAACCATAATGTTCAATATAATTCACTGTTTCCAGCAACAGTATTCCGATAAAGGCAGCGGCTAAAAAATATAAGGTGACCAACCAGCCAAAAACAAAAAATATCAACGACAAAAAAGCAAGCTGGATCAAACTGAACTGAATCATTTCATTATGCAGAGAGATAACCGGCTTGCCCTTTTTTCTTACTTCATCATTGGCAATATGCCAGGCGCTGATATAACTGAAGATGATAGTGCGGAAATAAAAAAGATAAACCGGTTCGCCATATCGTGCACTGCTCGGGTCTTCCGGTGTAGCCACCCGTTTATGATGTCCTTTGTTGTGTTCGGTAAAGAAATGCATGTAAAGAGAAGTAAGCAATAATGCTTTGGCCAATGTCTGTTCAAATTTATTGACCCGGTGGCCCAACTCATGCCCCACATTTATGCCAAACACTCCACATAGCATCCCCA
Organism: uncultured Chitinophaga sp.; assembly: GCA_964358155.1. Lineage (GTDB taxonomy): Bacteria > Bacteroidota > Bacteroidia > Chitinophagales > Chitinophagaceae > JJ008. Next base: position 2,184 of record CAYHPA010000119.1, on the reverse strand, counting down.
TCACTACTATCCTCCCGGCGGTTTCATACCAGGTGAGGGTGTCATTTTTCATAGAAGAAAGAAACTCGTACAGTGCAAAGTATTGAGCAACCACAACGAGGTATAATAAAATATCATAACCCTTGTTCTTTTTAGCCAACTCTTCCTCTGCCGCACTCATATTGGATGGATTGGGCTTAATAAAGACCTCCGCAAGCGGTATAAAGAGCCAGGCAAATAAGAGCGGCAGGTATATCACCCAGCCATAGGAGTTGAATGACCGGATAGAGCCGGCAAAAATGACAAATGGCAGGAGGAATTTGATAAATCTTAGCTGCATAATGGACAATACCTCAAATTTATGGCAAAGCCATCCCTTTGGGAAAAAATAAGAAAGTAGTTTTAACGTTTTACGTCCTATATTCTGGCATCATTTTTAAACCAGTACGGCACATCTGAGTCCGAAACAAAACGTTTAGCCCCATGTCGTTGACCAATCAAATTAAAAACCAGCACCTCATGTGGCGGGCTGGTTTCGGCCCCGCTGTTGAACAGCTCGGCGACCTTTCCAAATACTCTCCCAAACAATTTTATAAAGCCCTGCAAAAAGCTTCGGATAAAAAACCGGAGTATGTAAATGTAGCTGATAATTATCTTGACGGGCTTTACAAAGGCATTGAAGAAGCCGGCCGTCAACAACAGCGCAAAGAGCTTGATGCCGAGGAAAGGAAAATGGTGCAGCAAAAGAACAGGGAAGGCATCCGCAATCTGAACATCTACTGGCTGCATGAAATGGTGAACAGCAGCGCCCAGCTACGGGAGAAACTGGCTTTTTTCTGGCATGGGCATTTTGCCTGCCGCAACCTGAATATTTTCTTTCAGCAGGGATTGCTGGATGCAATAAGAAGGAATGCCCTCGGCAATTTTGGAACCATGCTCAAAGAGGTTTCCAAAACAGCCGCCATGCTGAATTTTTTGAATAACCAGCAAAACAGGAAAGATCATCCTAATGAAAATTTTGCACGGGAAGTAATGGAGCTCTTCACACTTGGGCGTGGAAATTATACTGAAGATGATGTGAAAGAAGCGGCAAGGGCTTTTACCGGTTGGAGCGCCAATATAAAAGGAGAGTTCCAGTTCCGCCGTTTTCAACACGACTATGCAAGCAAGACGGTGTTAGGCAAAACAGGAAATTTTGATGGCGGCGAAGTGCTCGATATCTTATTACAGCAAAAGCAAACAGCCCGGTTCATTACACAGAAGCTGTATAAGTTTTTAGTGAATGAACAGCCGGATACCGAAAAAGTGGAATGGCTGGCCGACAGGTTCTTCAAAAACAACTATGATATTTCCAAACTGCTGGAAGATATTTTTACCAGCGATTGGTTTTACGATGCAAAGAACATAGGCTGCAAAATAAAATCACCCATTGAACTGATGGCAGGCATTCAGCGGATGCTGCCCATGACATTTGAAAGAGATGAAGCATTGCTGTTGCTTCAAAGAGGATTGGGTCAATTGCTTTTTTACCCGCCCAATGTGGCAGGATGGCCCGGGGGAAAAACATGGATTGACAGTTCAACTCTTATGTTGCGTATGCGCATTCCGCAAATGCTGAACGACAAAGATGACTTCAATGTTCGTCCAAAAGATGATGATGACCAGATGATGGGCAGAAAGAATGACCCCGATGAAGATCCCAAAGCAAAGGCCGCCAATTCTTTAAAACGAATGAACAGGCCGTTGATCGTAAACATAGATTGGTCATTATACACGAAGCATTATGAATCCATACCGAGGGAAGCCTTGCTGACAACGGTGAGTAGCAACCTGCTGCAGGTAAAAAGCCAGGTGAAACCGGATTTGATAATGCAGTATGCAGACAACAGCGGAAGGGAGAATTTTATTAAGACAGCCACTTTGCAAATAATGAGTACACCGGAATATCAATTGTGTTAATTAAGCCGTTAGCTGTTAGCCATAAGCTGATAGCTAACAGCCAAAAGCTAAAAGCTATGTTTATTAAACGTAAAGAATTCATCCAGATCGGTTCATTGGCCACCGCTTCCATGTTATTGCCAAAATTTCTGAAGGCATTTGAAGGAGGTACGCTGGTTCCCCAAGGCAACAAAGTGCTGGTGATATTGCAGCTAAGTGGCGGTAATGATGGATTGAATACCGTGATACCGGTAAGAAATGATATTT
>CAYHPA010000118.1:0-10235 GCA_964358155.1 uncultured Chitinophaga sp. | reverse complement strand
ATGACCCGCTGCAAATGGCATGAAATCCATTCACATAAATCCAAATACTTAACTTGCCTGTATGAAAATCAGTGAAATAATTTCTTTTCTTGAATCCCAGGCCCATCCATCACTGCAGGAGCCGTATGACAATGCCGGATTGATAACCGGAAACAATGATTGGAGCTGCACGGGTATCCTTTGTTCGCTTGATGCAACTGAAGATGTGGTAAATGAAGCGATAGCCAAAAAATGTAACCTTATTGCAGCCCATCACCCCATCATTTTTGGCGGCCTGAAAAAAATAAACGGAAAGAATTATGTTGAAAGGGCAATCATTACAGCCATCAAAAATGATATAGCCATTTATGCCATTCATACCAATCTTGATAATGTGGCGGCGGGGGTGAACGGAAGGATAGCGGAAAAGATAGGACTGACAAATACTTCCATCCTTGATGCGAAGAGCGGTACACTTAAAAAGCTTTTCAGCTTCGCACCGATTGATAAAGCGGAGCAGGTGCGTAATGCCATCTTTGCTGCAGGCGGCGGAAACATCAGCAACTATAGTGAATGCAGTTTTAATACAGAAGGCACCGGCACTTTTAAAGGAGGCGAAGGGGCGAAGCCTTATGTGGGAGAGATTGGCAAACAGCACCAGGAAAAAGAAATAAGGATAGAAGTGGTCTTTCCTGCTTTTTTGGAGAGCAGGATATTGTCTGCCATGAAAGCGGCCCATCCTTATGAGGAAGTGGCGTATGATGTAATATCCCTTGCTAATATGCATCCGGGTGTGGGGTCGGGGATTGTGGGGGAACTTCCGGATCCGGTTACAGAAAAGGAACTGCTGGGTCAAATCAAGCGGATATTTAATGTGCCGGTTGTCCGTCATACGAGCTTTCTGAACAGGCCGGTAAAAAAAGTGGCGGCATGCGGCGGAGCAGGAAGCTTCCTGATTTCCAAAGCCTTAGCCGCCGGAGCGGACCTGTACATTACTGCCGATATGAAGTACCACGAGTTTTTTGATGCCAACGACCGGATGCTGATTGCCGATATCGGCCACTATGAAAGCGAGCAGTTTACTATTGACCTTTTGAAGGAAATTTTAGAGCAAAAATTCCCTACCTTTGCCGTCCTTAAAACAGAGGTGAAAACCAACCCCGTACATTATTTTTTATGAGCTGTATGGTTCCGGGCCGGGCTGGTAAACTTCAAACCTAAAACATCAAATCCATAATGGCACACGTCAAAGAATTTTCCGTAGAAGAAAAACTCACTTCGCTTCTTACCCTTCAAAAAATTGAAAGCAAGCTGGATGAACTGCATATCCTGAAAGGCGAGCTGCCGATGGAAGTGGCTGACTTGGAAGATGAGATACAGGGATTGCATGCCCGCCAGCAAAGGATTGAAGAAGAGATCAACGGCGTTACCGACTTTATAGAACAACGCAAGAATGCCATCAAAGAAGCAGAGGCGCTGGTTAAAAAATACGAGAAGCAGAGCAGCAATGTAAAGAACAACCGGGAGTTTGAGGCCATCAACAAGGAAATAGAGATGCAGCAACTGGAAGTAAAGCTGGCAGAAAAACATATTAAGGACGCTACGGATGATATTGCCGAGAAAGCGATAAACCTGGAAAAAGCAAAGAAGAATATTGCCGCTAAGGAAGGCGCATTGGCTACCAAGAAATCCGAACTGGAAAAAATCATCGTAGCTAATGAAAAAGAAGAAAAACACTTTAATAAACTGGCTGCCGAAGCCCGCCAGCATGTGGACGAAAGGTTACTGGCCAGTTATGAAAAGATCCGTAAAAGCTATCGGAATGGATTGTCAGTAGTGTCGGTAGAAAGAGATGCCTGCGGCGGTTGTTTCAATGCCATACCCCCGCAAAAGCAAAGCGAGATCAAACAGCACAAAAAGATAATGATCTGCGAAAACTGCGGCCGCATCCTGGTGGATGAGGAGATGAACAGTAAGGTGGAAGTGAAATAAGCGTTGAACTATTTTGATACATAAACTGCCTTGGTTTTTGCCAGGGCAGTTTTTTTTTGAAACATCATCCAATTCCTGCTGATTAAGTAATTTGCCTGACCTTGCTGCAAAAACTTTCCATACAGAACTACGCCATCATTGATGAACTGGAAATTGATTTTTCCAGCCAGCTAAATGTTATCACCGGCGAAACAGGTGCCGGTAAATCAATTATTGCGGGAGCATTGGGACTGATATTGGGCGAAAGGGCCGACTCAACTGTGCTGGTGAATAAGGAGAAGAAATGCATAGTGGAAGGGATATTTGAGGCAAAAGGTAAAAAAGAAGTAAAACAATTTCTAACAACAAATGATGTTGATGCAGGTGATGAACTGGTGATACGAAGAGAGATTGGCAGCAACGGCAAATCAAGGGCCTTTATCAATGATACTCCCGTTACACTTGCCCAACTCACGGAGCTTTGCAGCCTGATGGTGGACCTGCACCAGCAGTTTGATACCCTGGAGCTTACTGCAAATGATTTTCAACGACAGGTGCTGGATGCTTTGGCGGGTAACGGAATATTGCTGGATGAGTATCAAACCAGTTTCCGGCAATGGCAGCATATAAAGAAGGAGGCAGAAGAATTAAAAAAGCAGCAACAGCAGTTTAATAAAGAAGCTGATTACAACCGGTTTCAGTTTAGCGAGCTGGGAGAAGCCGGGTTTAAAGAAAATGAACTGGAAGAAATTGATACCGAGTTAAAATTGCTGAATAATTCAGAAGGCATTAAAGCAGCATTAAGCAAAGTATATTTTGAACTGAAGGAAAATGAAACACCCGTTGTGCAGCAGTTAAAAGTATTATTTAACCAGCTTAATGTTTATTCATCGCTTCATCCCGGTTTGCCGGATCTGCTGCAGCGTCTCCAGTCTGCACAAATAGAATTGCAGGATATAGCAGCAGAGGTTGATCATATCAGCAGCGAGGTAAATTATGACCCGAAGCGGATAGAATTGCTAAATGAACGGCTCTCGCTTGGATACAAACTGCAAAAAAAGCATGGGGTGAATTCAACCAATGAATTGCTGGCTATACAAAAGCAGCTGGAGGAAAAATTGCAGGCTGTATTGAATATTGATGAAGCTATTCAACAAAAAGAAAAGGAAGGCGAAAAACTTTTTACCGCAGCATCAAAGCAAGCTGCCAAAATTTCTGACAACCGCCGCAAACAAATAAAACCATTAGAAGACAAGGTGAATAAGCTGCTGGCACAGGTAGGAATGCCGAATGCCAAACTAAAGGTTGACATCAGACCTGTTGATATTGGTTTATCCGGCGCTGACAGCATTGAGTTTTTGTTTGATGCAAATAAGAGTGAACAGTTTCAACCGGTTCGCAAAGTGGCAAGTGGCGGCGAGCTGAGCCGTCTGATGCTTTGCATTAAATCATTAGTGGCACAGTCCATTGATCTGCCCACCCTTATCTTTGATGAAATTGATACCGGCATTTCCGGTGAGGCAGCAAGGCAGGTTTCTATCATCATGAAAGGGCTTGCTGCGAGGAGACAGGTGATCTGCATCACCCATCAGCCACAGATAGCAGGCAAGGCGGATGCCCACTTCTTTGTCTATAAAGAGATAGTGAGGGATAAGGTGAAAACCAGTATCCGGTTGCTGACAACAGAAGAAAGAATTACAGCTATCGCCAAAATGCTCAGTGGCGAAAAACCCACTGCTGCAGCAATGGAGAATGCCCGTGAGATGCTGATGAATTAGTGAAAAAGCCTTAGCATCTTTACAGCAGCCCCTATCTTTTACTTCGTAATTCTGCTTTTACCAATTGAAAATGCCCGATAAACGGTATTAAAAGCTGTCTTCTGCACAGTTGTTGTACCCATAACTGCGGACGAACAACAACAACTAAAATCCGGCTTTATGAAAACACCCAGACCCCTTCTGCTTATGCAGCTGTTGCTGCTGCAACTATCTCTTTCTGCACAGATACAATGGTACCAGAACCAGGACGGCAATAACCAACCGCCTAACGGCACATCAGCTACATCCGTATTGCCATTTAATTCCAATTCATTTGTGGCATGCTATCTATGGAATACGCAGGGAGATACCTACACCTGGAAAATATCCAAAACCAATTTTAACGGAACAGAGGTGAAGACTTTTTTTGTAAGCGGAATCACCAGCCTTGTTGAAATAAGGGTGGGGCATTACAACACGGTGTATGTGTTACAACGCAATTATCCTTTAGGCGGAAATCCGGAGTATATCGTTTATAAACTGGACGCTAATCTTGTTGTGAGGGCACAAAAAACATTATCGTTTTCAGGGGGCTACTATGCCTTTAACCTGAATTGTTTTGAACTGGATAAGTCCGACAATGTGTACCTGGCAGGAGATGGACAGTATCCCGCAAACGGAGGGTTTGACCCCGCTTCTTTTGTGATGAAAACAAACAAGAACCTTACTACACAATGGAGCCGCATGGACTCCACACAAACATCCTACACCCGATTGCATACAGACCGTTGGGGAAGGATAACGCTGATAGAAGATTTTTATACTTTCTTTCCTGATATCCGGATTAAAAAAATCAATCCAAACGGACAGCTTGCACAGACCAATACGATAAGTACCAGCGCCGGCCGCTACAGTTTATTTTCTTCACTGGATCAGGATGACAACATCCTGCTTTACGGTGGCAAAACGATTGGGGACACTGCGCAGGGTATGTTCTTATACAAGATATCCCGCAGCAACGGTGCGGTGATGTACCAGAAGACACATTTTAAAGGGCCGGGTTCCCAGCTCAACGATCTGAAAGTGGACCGGCAGGGAAAAATATTTGTGCTAACAACTTTATACCCCGGGCCCGGCGCCCAGGCATGTCTCATCAGCCGCATCAATTCCCGCACAGGAAATATCTCCTGGAACCATGCCATGCCTTATGAGGATGATAGCTGTGTGCTGACCAGGTTAGTGGTAAACGATAATGAGAAGTTTTATGCAGTAGGGCAGAGGAACAGCAACACTTATTTTTCCAAAGGGTTCGCCCTGCGTATGAGAAAAACCGGGCAAATAGATGGAAATCTTCCGGGCCCGGACAGTGTGGCTTTTCAACGGCTGCACTGGCTAAGCGAAGGGGTGACGGATAATGATAACCGGCTGGTTGCTGTGGGAGGCACATCAGATTTTGACACTACAGTTTATATGAATACATATTTAAGGGCCTTTGCCGTGCGGTTTGGAAATAATGTCTGCAACCCTGCCAATAAATCCGGCGCTGATGCAGAAATGATAACTGCCGGTGAAAAGGAACCTGAAAGTGAAAAGCTGACAGCAGAAACTAAACTGGCGGTATATCCTAACCCCGTGCAGGACCAGCTTACTGTTTCCAACCTGAAGGCAGAAGATTTTGACAAGATCACTGTGTACAATATGCAGGGGGCCGTGATACTTCAGCAAACAGCCAAAGGAAATGCCGCACGGCTGGATGTAAGTTCATTGCCCGACGGTGTCTATCTGCTGGTGTTACGTTCTACTGTTACGTTGAAAGAAAAAAGTATGAAGATTGTGGTAAGGAAATAAGAGGTTACCATTAACGTCAGGGATGTTTACCGGAAACTGCAAAGTAGAAATACCCGGATAACTGAGAAACAGTATCGGGGGTTACTGATTTCTCACATCTGTCCCTATTTTTAGGTGTATTCTGCTTTATCAGCAGGATTGGTATAGAACAAACATCCTTTATCCATCCTTTAAGCCCCGTAAATGAAAAACCTTTTTACACTTGTCTTGCTATGCATTTCAGCAAAACTTTTCGCATTAGATCCGAATCATTTTACCATTACAAGAATCAGCGCTCCGTATTTTATTGTGGATGGTAACAGTCCGGCCACCATTACCAAATCCTATGCAGGGTTTGAAATAAAGAACAACAGCAATAGCGGCACTACATATTCGAATTTAAAGTTTACGATAACATCCATCAGTACATCCGTTTCAGGACAAAACTATGGAGTGGTTTCTCCGGCAAGCGGCATCATTAATATAGGTACTCTGGCTCCGGGTGAAACAAAAGTTTGTTATTACTATGTTTCGTATCCGGCCCATACAACAGCACAGGCAACCTTCAACGTACAGCTAACAGATAATACGGCAAGCTCAAAATCACAAAGTTTTGTCATTTACAACAGGTCATGCATCAGCGCCAATGCCGGAGGTACAGCTACGCAGACATTTACCAATCAGGATCTGATTGGCGGATTGGTGTATGACGATGTGACTTATGCAGTAGGTAATGTGCAGAATGGTGATGAGAGTGATTTCCAGGTAGCAGTGTCTTCCCAGTTTGATCCAACTAAAATAACACTGCTTGCCACGCAGGTAACTGCAAGCACTGTTCCAGGAATTACTGTGGGTGCAACAGATTCTTTGTACTTTATTACCGGAAACGGATCCACCGGCGCTACAATCACGATTCGCTGGACATTCCGGATTGCCGCTACTAATTTTACTACCTATCTTTTACCTTGTGCAGGTGCTACCAGTGGTAGTTCGAACTATAAATATGCCCTGAACACCAGCCTGGGTTCAGGTTCACCCGTCACTGTCTCATCCGCAGCTAATCCGCTTACCATTATCAAAACTTCAGACCAATCACTTTATGGAGTAAACTCTCCGGCTGTTTTTACCATTACTATCAGTAATCCGGGTGCTTATGGCGTTACAATAGACAAGGTGACCGATCAGTTGCCAACAGGGTTCACTTTCCAGTCTTTTGACGCCAGCAGTTATGTTAAGGCTTCTAATTCAACTTCAGTACCTGCTACCGGTGCTACCGGCAATATTAGCTTTGAAGGCGGTGTCAGTTCCGGAGGAAACAGCTCATATTATATAGCAGCGGGAGGAAGTATTACCGTTAAATATACAGCAACAACCTGCCCAACTTCTGCATCTAATCTGCTTACCACTGCAAGGGATTATGTGGGTGATACAGAAGTAGGTTCTGCATCCAATACTGTTTCCGTGTCGGCTACATTGCCGGTCATGCTGCTTTCATTTACTGCAGGGTGGTTGAATGATCATGATGTAAAACTGAGCTGGGTGACGGCAAGGGAAACTAATACCAGCGATTTTGAAATTGAAAAAAGCAACGGCACCATGCCTTTTGAAAAGATAGGACAGGTGGCTGCAGCAGGCGTTTCTTCATCGGCGCACCCGTATTATTTTATTGATTCCTTCCCGGCTGCCGGTAGTAATCAGTATCGATTAAAAATGATTGACAGGGATAGCCGCCATACGTACAGCCCCATTATTTTGTTGAACAAAAAACAAACCGGATTGGATATTCAAAAAAGTTTCCCGAATCCTTTTACCAGCGAATTGAATGTTCAGTTACTTTCGGATAAAACTCAGCCCATACAATTGCTCCTGTCCGATATGTCAGGAAAGATGATCTATAGCCGGGATGTGGTATGTAATAACGGGATCAATAATATTATCCTGGATCAACTCAGCAGTTTGCAGGCAGGTATTTACCTGCTGCGGGTAAATACATCAACTGAAAAGCTGCAGCAGAAACTTGTGAAGATTCGGTAGCAAGAAATACAAAAGTCAAATAATTGAAAGAGGGCCGTGAGGCCCTCTTTGCATATAATGGGCAAAAATATTTTTCATCCGTGCGGACGTGCAGAAGTGTAACACTTATTGATTATACTCTGATCAATCGCTAATGACATTTCTCCTCAGGCACACATCTCCACCTTAAACGCCAAACTGAAATATTTATAAAAATGCCCCTGCTCATTAGCAGCGTGGCAACTCCACGAATGCCCAAATGAAAAAGGCTGATGGGCATGGCTGGCCGCTTCACCAAAACCAATAAGGGCGGTATCACTTTTCAGGCGAAAGCCATACACTTTGTCTTTTTGCAGTTGCACCGGTTCCAGTTCAAAACTGATCCAGTGGGAAACATCTTTCCTTTCAATCAGGAAATGGCTGTCGGCTATAGCAGGTCCCCATGTTTTGGATGCCTGGTCAAATTCATGAAGGGTCAGCAGCACTTCACCTTCCTGGCCCACAGCGGAGGAAAATACCTGGATATTGCTCAATAGCCCATCGGAGGGGCATTGAAAAGTCTGTCCGGCCAAACGGCCGTTTGGATCACTTTGTAAATGACCTACCCAAAGGGTGGTATTGTTTTGTGTTTGTGTAAGCACGGGGCGGCTTTGTCTTCCGTAGCCCGGTGTAGGTTGGTTGCCTTGTTGGAGAGTTTTCATACAGGGGTTTTAAATAAGAGAATAGGGTTACAGCAGCAGCTTTGGCAGGATATAAAGGGATAACTGCTATCGTCCCGGCTTTATTGCAGGTTCCCTGTTAAATATGACAGCGGTAAGTATTTTTTTATGCACCGCTGTGGCAATCTTTTGGGACTTTTACGCTATTATTCATGTAAATTGTAGAACGACATTGGGGGCAAAAAGAAATGTGGATAACCCGGAATTTGGAGTGAAAAATTAGTGCAGAAAGAAAAAGTTTTTTAAAAAGAAAATTGAATGGCTTACCGCCTTATTTTCGCTTCACTGACTGCGGAAACATTCCACTAACTAAGAGGTAACGAATACTGAAAGCAAGACCGGAAGACTAACCCAAAGTCATTGGTAAAAACATCAATGGTATAATCTTTTATCGCCGTACAAGAACATGGACCTGACGAACCTCAACAAAGACCGCAAGCAAAGAAGAAAATCCTCTCTCGATTTAGGAACGATGGTATATGGCAAAGTGCCGCCACAGGCCAAAGACCTGGAAGAGGCAGTGCTCGGCGCCATGATGCTGGAGAAAAATGCATTTGACACCGTTGTGGAAATACTGAAACCTGAGTGTTTTTATGTGGAGGCACACCAGCGTATCTACCGGGCTATGCAAAGCCTTTCCAATAAAAGCCAGCCAATAGATATACTGACAGTGGCGGAAGAACTGAAGTTCAAGGAAGAACTGGAAATGGTGGGTGGCGCTTATTACGTCACCAAACTCACCAATGCAGTCGTTTCATCTGCCAATATTGAAGCCCACTCCAGGATAATTCTTCAAAAATTTATTCAACGTGAGCTGATACGCATAAGCGGCGAGATCATTGGGGATGCATACGAAGATTCAACCGATGTTTTTGACCTGCTGGATGATGCCGAAAGCAAACTTTTCGAAATAACCAATAACCACCTGCGCAAAAATTTTGATACACTTGATTCGGTGCTGGTAAAGACCATTCAGCGTATTGAAGATCTCCGTCATAAGAATGAGGACATATCCGGTGTACCTAGCGGATTCCAGTCGCTGGACAGGGTAACCTATGGGTGGCAGAATACCGATCTTATTATTCTGGCTGCCCGTCCTGCTGTTGGTAAAACTGCCTTTGCGCTGAACCTTGCCCGCAATGCGGTGATGCATGCAAGCAAATCGACACCGGTGGCATTGTTTTCCTTAGAGATGAGTGCAGGCCAGTTGGTGCAAAGGATACTGTCTGCAGAAAGCGAGATATGGCTGGAAAAAATTGCCAGGGGAAAATTAGAAGAGCATGAGATGAAGCAACTCTATGCACGGGGTATTCAGCGGCTGGCACAGGCGCCATTGTTTATTGATGATACGCCGGCATTGAATATTTTTGAATTGCGGGCCAAATGCCGCCGGTTAAAGAACAAACATAATATCGGTCTTATCATCATTGACTATTTGCAACTGATGAGCGGCACCGGCGAAAACCGCAACAGCAACCGGGAACAGGAGATCAGTAATATCTCCAGAAACCTGAAAGCGCTGGCCAAGGAATTGAGTGTTCCGATCATTGCCCTATCACAGTTAAGCCGTGCGGTGGAAACAAGAAGCGCAGGCAAGGACGGAAACAAGATGCCGCAACTAAGTGACCTTCGTGAGTCCGGAGCTATTGAGCAGGATGCGGACATGGTCATGTTCCTGTACCGGCCGGAATATTATGATATTACCCAAAATGAAATGGGAGAGAATAACCGGGGCGAAACATTGGTAAGGATAGCGAAGCACAGGAATGGTTCATTGGAAACAATTAAGCTGAGAGCTTTGTTGCATATACAGAAGTTTACAGAAGATGACGGCAGTTTCGGCACCGGCCTGTCCGGCAACTGGAAACCCGTGAATGATATTGATGGGGAAGGTGGCGCCAAAGTGTTCATTCAGACAGGAAGCAAGATGAATGATATGGGTGATGAGGATACGCCATTCTGATAAAAG
>CAYHPA010000117.1:0-10323 GCA_964358155.1 uncultured Chitinophaga sp. | reverse complement strand
TTTAGAGTTCGGGTACTTAATGCTCGCAAGTCTTTTATTGGCAATTATGTACATGACCAATGCTTGGGACGGATTTATTTACTTTCTCCTTTCTGCACTCGTCATTTTTGCAGCGATATTCATGCGTGAGGCAAAGAAAAATCTCATCAAAGTTCCGGTGATGAAAGGCACGATCCCTCATGACCAGTGGGCCAAAGAAGGCGCTGCCAAAGTATTAATCAAGCCAGCTGCCCATGGTACTGGTGTGATTGCCGGAGGCTCTATGCGTGCCGTATTGGAAAGCGCCGGTGTTACAGACGTATTGGCTAAGTCATTAGGTTCTGCCAACCCGCACAATGTGGTAAAAGCTACTTTCAAAGCGCTGGCATTGCTTCGTGAACCTATCCAGATCTCTAAAACAAGAAGCCTGGCATTGAAGAAAGTATTCAACGGATAACCCGTTCTATAAACGAATTGAATTATGAAAAAGATAAAAATAACATTGGTAAAAAGCCCTATTGACAGACCGGAGCGTCAGAAACTGACATTGCAGGCATTGGGCTTGAATAAAACCAATTCTACCAAAGAAGTAGAAGCTACTCCGCAGATACTGGGTATGGTTCGTAAAGTAAACCATATGGTGAAAGTGGAAGAGGTAAAATAATTATTAATAATGCGAGCCCCGATGCTTTTGGGGCGATGAGTAAAAAATAGAAGCAATGAAACTACATGAATTAAGACCTGCAAAAGGCGCCACGCAAAAAGTAAAACGAATAGGCCGGGGTGATGGTTCAGGGCATGGAGGCACCTCTACAAAAGGTACCAAAGGTGGCCAGAGCCGTGCCGGTTACAAAAGAAAAATGGCGCATGAAGGAGGCCAGATGCCTATCCAGCGCCGCTTGCCTAAGCGTGGATTCAAAAACCCGCACAGGGTAGAATATAAAGTATTTAACCTGGGACAAATTGAACAATTGGCAGAGAAATACAATATCAGCGAATTTTCAATGGAGAATCTTTATATAAACGGGCTGGTAAGCCAGACCGATAAGGTAAAGGTGCTTGGTAATGGCGAATTGAAGGGCAAATTTGCTTTTAAAGTGAATGCGGTAAGTGATAAAGCAAAGTCGGCCATTGAAGCTGCCGGAGGAACGGTGGAGATTGTAAAGTAATTTCGGTAAATTGCAGCGACGCATTTTACATGCGTCTTTTATGTTTATAGCGCACTAAATTTTTTTTATCCCCGTGAAGAAATTAATACAGACACTAAAAAACATCTGGAGCATCGAAGAGCTGAGAGGTAAGATACTCTTCACTCTTATGATGATCGCCATTTACCGTATCGGCTCTCATATAGTGCTGCCCGGTATTGATCCTTCAAAACTGACTGATGGCAGCGCCAACACAGGTATTCTTGGCCTGATTGACACTTTTTCGGGAGGTGCATTCAACAATGCCTCCATTTTCGCCCTGGGCATCATGCCTTATATTTCTGCCTCTATCTTCATGCAGCTGATGACCGTGCTGGTGCCCCGTTTCCAGAAAATGCAGAAGGAAGGCGACAGTGGCCGCAAAAAAATAAATCAATATACCCGCTACCTGACGGTAGCAGTTACCTTGCTTCAGGCTTCCGCTTATGTTTCTTATTTACGGGGGATGTATGGACAGAATGGGGCAATTATGGCCTCGTTTGACGCCTATTTCTGGCTTTCCTGCCTGGTAATACTTACAGCAGGAACCATGTTTGTAATGTGGATGGGTGAAAAGATAACAGACAAAGGATTGGGCAACGGTACATCACTGATCATCATGATTGGTATTGTGGCCCGGCTTCCGCAGAATTTTTTGCAGGAGTTGAGCCAAAAATCAAACCGTAGCGGAGATATACTGGTATTCATTATTGAAATTGCCATTCTGATTGCTATCATTATGGGCTGCATACTGCTGATACAGGGTGTTCGTAAAGTGCCGGTTAATTATGCCAAGCAAATTGTTGGCAACCGCCAGTTTGGCGGCGCCAGGCAGTTCCTTCCACTGAAAGTGAATGGTGCCGGTGTAATGCCTATCATCTTTGCACAGGCCATCATTTTTATACCCACTATCTTTTCCAATTTCAGCACTACGGGAAGCACAGGTCTTTTAAAAGCATTGACCGACCACAGCAATATCTGGTATATGCTTATTTATTCAATGGTGGTGATTGGTTTTACCTTCCTGTACACGGCTTTAATTTTTAATCCCAAGCAGATAGCAGATAACCTGAAACAGAATAATGGATTTATTCCCGGTGTAAAACCTGGACAACCCACTGCAGATTATATCGGCACTATCATGGACCGGATTACATTGCCCGGGGCGGTATTACTTGCTTTTGTAGGTATCCTGCCGGGTATTGCCCAGCGGTTTGGCGTCACCAATCAGTTCTCAACATTCTTTGGTGGTACATCGCTGCTGATCATGGTCGGAGTTATTCTGGACACCCTGCAGCAGATAGAAACACAGTTGCTGATGCGGCAGTATGATGGTCTGATGAAGAGCGGCCGTATACAGGGAAGACAGACGGCCTCTGCAGTACAGATGTAAGCTCATTTATAATAATAGCAGAACCCGGTAAGCAACTTTGCCGGGTTTTCTTTTTAAAGGATATTTGCCAAATGATGATTTGTAAGACAGATGAGCAGGTGGAACTGATGCGGCAAAGCGCCTTGCTGGTGAGCAAAACATTAAGCGAGGTGGCGGGCACATTAAAACCGGGTATCACTACAGTTTCTATTGATAAAATGATCGGCGCATTTATCCGTGACCATCATGCAATACCATCTTTTTTGCATTACAAAGGCTATCCGTTCAATTCCTGCATATCAATTAATGATGTGGTGGTGCATGGCTTTCCCGGAAGTAAAGAACTTAAAGAGGGGGATATTGTCTCTATTGATATCGGAGTGATATTGAACAGTTGGCATGGCGATCATGCTTATACTTTTGCTATTGGCAATCCCGGTATTGCAGTGATACAATTAATAAAAGTCACCAAAGAATCATTGTACAAAGGCATTGAGAAAGCTGTTGCAGGCAACTATGTCGGAGACATAGCATACGCCATACAGGAACATACGGAGAGAAAAAATGGCTATGGAGTAGTGCGGGAGCTGGTGGGGCATGGCTTGGGAAAGAATCTGCACGAAGACCCGCAGGTGCCCAATTATGGCAAACGGGGCAGTGGCAAAAAACTTAGAGAGGGGCTGGTGCTGGCCATTGAACCAATGATCAATCTTGGGAAAAAAGATGTGTTTACCGAAGAGGATGGCTGGACAGTAAGGACAAAAGATGGAAAACCATCGGTGCATTTTGAGCATGATGTGTGTGTGAGAAAATTGAAAGCCGATATACTTTCCGATTACAAACCTATTGAAGCCGCTGAAAAGGCGAATCCCAATCTGTTCAGCGATTATTAGAGTACCCGGTATTTCATCTGCACTCTTATGTCCTTCCATATTTCCTGGGGGCTGATATACGTATCATTCAGTTTAAATACCACTCCTGCTTTTGCAAAGGCATCCCTTACCAGTTCTGAACAGATATAATTCTTGTTTTTCTCTTTCTTGCCAACCTTAAAAAGTATTCTCGTCATGATGCGGATGATCTCCCAGTTATCGTAAGGTCTTGTCAATTCGTCAAGCCCGAAACTGATGGCTTTATTCAGTTTTTCCTGTTCCAGTTCAAAATTCAGTTTAGCAAGAACAACCTGTCCTTTGTAGGGTCTTCGGGTGCCTTTGTAATTCCTCAGGTATTTGGAAAGAGGTATCAGCCGTATGCCGATTTTGGGTTCTGATTCAAGCACCAGCACTCTTCCCAGTTCTTCATCTTTGTAAATAATAGCTACATGGCTCCAGGCGCTTTTAGTGAGGCGTTGAATGATGCCGGAAAACAAATAGCTGCCCGAACTGAAAAAGATATGACCGGTTTTAAGCTGGTCCCTTATTTTATCGTACGGAATGACAGGAAGTGCTTTAATCTGCTTTTTGGTAATTAGTTCAGCCATAGTGAAACGAACTTAATAAAATTTCGTCTTTCTTTGCCCGGTGAGCAAACATTTAGTTGTGATTGGCGGCGGCGCTGCCGGTTTTTTCTGTGCTGTGAATGCAGCCAGGATGAACCCGTTGTTAAAAGTCACGATCGTTGAAAAAAGCAATAAGCTTTTATCCAAAGTGAAAGTGAGCGGTGGTGGCCGTTGTAATGTAACCCATGCCTGTTTTGACATTGGAAAGATGAGCAGGCAATATCCAAGAGGGCAGAATTTTGTGAAGAAAACCTTTCATCAATTTTTTACAACGGATATCATTCAGTGGTTTGAAGAAAGAGGAGTGAAGCTGAAAACCGAGCAGGATGGAAGAATGTTTCCGGTTACTGACTCATCTCAAACCATTATTGACTGCCTGATCAGGGAAGCAAATAAGTATGGAGTGGAAATAATGATGAACGTTGAGGTTAGAAGCCTGAAGTCAGAAGCAAGAGGATTCAAACTTCAATTATCAGACTTGAGAATACTGGCATCCGATTTCATTTGCATTGCTTCTGGCGGCTATCCTAAAACGCAAATGTTCGATTGGCTGAGGCAATTGGGGCATACTATTGAAGAGCCTGTCCCCTCTTTATTTACTTTCAATATGCCTGATCATTCTATTACCAAATTGATGGGTGTATCTGTTGAAAACGTAAAAGTGAAGATCGCAGGAACAGGTTTAGCTGAGCAAGGGCCACTGCTCATCACTCATTGGGGATTGAGTGGTCCTGTCATCCTCCGGCTGAGTGCATGGGGAGCAAGGGAGCTGAAAGAAAGAAATTGGGAATTTGTTATCAGCATTAACTGGCTTCCTGATTTTAACGAGCAGCAATTGCGGGAGGAGTTTAAACGTATGCGGTCAGAAACGGCTTCACAAAAAATGATCGGCAAAAATCCGTTTGGTCTGCCGGCCAGGCTGTGGGAATTTTTAGCGATACAATCAGGAATAAAAGCCGGGTGGCGTTGGGCCGACCTTCCTTCTGCTGAACAAAACCGGGTTATAAAAAATCTTTGCAGCTATGAATGTGTAATAAAAGGCAAAACAACTTTCAAAGAAGAATTTGTGACCGCAGGTGGTATCAGATTAAGTGAGGTGGATGCCAATACAATGATGAGTAAAAAGCTTTCTAACCTGTTCTTTGCCGGCGAAGTGCTGGATGTGGATGGCATCACCGGGGGATTCAATTTTCAACATGCATGGACAAGCGGCTGGATAGCTGCAAAAACAATTGCAGGATTAAGCAAGTAGTTTATTTGTCAAGCTGTGGTTTTAATTGCACATAGGACCAGGCAGTAAATGGTAATATCAATAAAAGAAAAATGGGCCACCAGCATTTTGCTGCTATCCACCATGTGGCGATAATCAATACCAGGTATAAAGGATATACGACGAGGAGAATTGATACCAGTACTGAATCAAAGTGGTCAATACCATTCGTTCTGTTCCAGACAAATTTTTTTAAAGGCAGGTAAAGGGGGAAATGAACCAGGTAGCCGATAGCTGCAGGTATGGCAAGCAATATTTTTTTTAACAACGATGGTTGTATTTCCAGCAATTCCCTTTGCCTTTGTTTGTCTTTATTCGGGATCTCAAAAACCAGTTGCGACAGTTGGTCGTTTAGTTTGTTATTGAAGGCAAGATGACGGCTGCCATCGGGCCCCGTCATCTCTTCGTTGCTAAGGGAGACCGGTTCGCCAAAATTGATGAATAAGTTTTTCCCGAAACGGGTAAACGAGCTATAGGTAATCCCCACAGGAATTACGGTTACCGGGATGCCATCCTCCCATGCTTTAATGGCAAGCCTTGCCGTTCCTTTTTTTAATGGTCGCAGATGCCATTCATTGATGCACTTGCCTTCGCTGAAAATAGTTATGATGCCATTCTTTTTGAAGATATCGATGCAGGCATCAAAAGTCTTGTAATTCTCTCCAAGATTTTCCACACCCTCACTCGTTCGGTACACTGGCAAAATCTTTAAAGCTGTGAGCAACTTTATATAAAATGGTTTTTTAAAAACATCACCTCTTGCCAGCGACCATACAGGTTGTTTGAATAAAGTATCCAGAACAATAGAGTCTAAAAAAGAGTTCGGATGATTGCTTGCCAGCAAAACAGGGCCATTTGAATTCAGGAGTTCGGGCTTATTGATAATGATACGCCGGCACCAGACAAACATCGCCAGGCGGGACAGAACCTTAAGAAATGGATAAAGCAATGGGTTGTTTTGGTGAAAATAGTAAGAATCATTCATTTAGGCCATTTCCTAAAATAATTCAAATCAACGATTTGTGCCTTTGGAATAGCCAAAAAATCCCTCCGACAGGACTTAACATTACACTCCATTTGCCTTATCTTTGCTGCCCCGAAATAAAACCCTTCGGGACTATTTTATCATGTTTGAAAACATTATTAAAAAACAACTAAACGCTGATGCACAGGAGACTGCTTCCGGAGATACGGCCGAAGCAACTACAGCGACAATAACTGCACCTGTTGAGGCAACTTCAGTTGCCGAAATTCCGCAAAGCGGAATTGCTACCATTGAAACTGCTCATGATGATTTTGACTGGAACGTTGACAAACGCAACGTTATTTCTTACACAGCTGAAGAAAAAGAAAAGTATCACCAGGTGTACGACAACACTTTTGTACAGCTGAATGATGGCGAATTGATCAAAGGACTCGTAGTTGGATTAACTAAAACAGATGTTGTATTAAACATTGGCTTTAAAAGCGATGGTTTGATCTCCCTGAATGAATTTCGTGACCTCGCAAACCTGCAGGTGGGCGATGAAGTGGAAGTGA
The DNA here is from genome assembly GCA_964358155.1 of uncultured Chitinophaga sp. GTDB lineage: Bacteria > Bacteroidota > Bacteroidia > Chitinophagales > Chitinophagaceae > JJ008. The sequence continues at coordinate 3,478 of CAYHPA010000117.1, read as the reverse complement.
TGATAGTGGAAAAAGAAGACAGGGAAGGTCATCTTAATTTAAGTCGCCGCCAGGCAAGGATCACCCGTGCATGGGAGCGCATTGTAGAAGTGCATAAGACCGGCGAGGTGATTACCGGTTCCGTTACTTCCAAAACAAAAGGCGGATTGATCGTTGATGTATTTGGAATGGAAACGTTCCTGCCCGGTTCACAGATTGATGTGAAGCCTGTTACAGATTACGATCAGTTTGTAGGAAAAACAATGGAGTTCAAAGTGGTGAAGATCAATGAAGCTATTAAGAATGCCGTTGTATCTCACAAAGCGCTTATTGAAAGTGATATTGAAGCACAAAGGGCGGAGATCATGAGCAAACTGGAAAAAGGCCAGGTGCTGGAAGGAACCGTGAAGAACATTACAGACTTTGGTGCATTCATGGATCTGGGTGGATTGGATGGACTTCTTTATATCACCGATATTTCATGGGGCCGTATTTCTCATCCGACAGAGGTATTGAAACTTGATCAGAAGATCAACGTGGTGGTACTTGATTTTGATGATGAGAAAAAACGTATCAGCCTTGGTCTCAAACAACTCACCCCTCATCCCTGGGATGTGCTGGGTGAAAATATTGTAGAAGCAAATGTGGTGAAAGGCAAAGTGGTGAATATTGAAGACTACGGCGCTTTCCTGGAAATTCAACCCGGTGTGGAAGGACTGGTGCATGTATCTGAAATTACCTGGGCCAACACACCGATCAATGCAAAAGAATTTTTCAAACTTGGTGACGAGCATGAAGCCAAGATTGTAACGCTGGATAAAGCCAGCCGCAAGATGAGCTTGTCTATCAAACAACTTTCGCCAGATCCCTGGAATGATATTGAAACCAAATTTGCCGAAGGCAGCCGCCACAGCGGGTTGGTAAAGAACATTACTAATTATGGAGTGTTTGTTGAGCTGGCCCCCGGCATTGGTGGTATGATCCATATCAGCGACCTGAGCTGGTTAAAGCGTTTCAATCACCCCGGTGAGTACACAAAAGTTGCCAGCAATATTGATGTAATGATCCTCGGTATTGATAAAGAAAACCGCAAACTACAATTAGGTCATAAGCAACTGGAAGAAGACCCCTGGAATACGCTGCAGGACACTTTTGCTGTCGGTAGTATTCATGAAGGTACAGTGAGCAGGAGGGATGATAAAGGCGCTATCGTACAACTGTCTTACGGTCTGGAAGGATTTGCTCCTAACCGTCATCTTTCCAAAGAAGATGGAAAGAGTATTGGCGCTGAAGAGACTGCCCAGTTTATGGTCATTGAATTTGACCGCAATGAGAAGAGAATCGTCGTTTCTCATACCCGAATATGGGAGCAGGGCAAAGTAGAAGAAGCAGAAGCCGTTAAAAAAGAAGCCAGGGTAGAAGCAGATAAGACACGAAAGGCGGTGAAGACAGTACAGAGCAAGGTAGAGAAAGCAACACTGGGCGATCTGGGAGTGCTGGCTGACCTGAAGAAGAAAATGGATAACGAGGGTGATAAGCCTGACACGGAAGAACCTAAAGCTGAGTAAGACCTCACAGATATCATTTCAAAGCTCCTTTTTAAGGAGCTTTTTTTCTTGCTCATAATCATGCTATGACAATCGTAATTTTACTAACTGTTTGAGGGGTTTCCACAAAAATTGTTGGAAATAAAACAGGTAAAAACTTGTAGAATGGTTAAATCGTTTATATTTTAGCTGCCTGATTTTAAAAGAACCTCTCCCAATTCCTTGAATTCCCTCCCCCGATTTCCTTCCTAAAACCAATTTGAAGAATCCTGGAAAGCATTTAATCCATGCTGTTTCACTGTATCCTGTGCCTGGCCCTAATAGAACTTAAACTTCAAATTGAGCACAATGAACAATGTTACCCAAACCCCGATCCGTATGCCCCTGTGGCAACCCCTTTTTATTTTTCTCGTTTTCCTTCTATCGGCTCAAAAGATTCAGGCGCAATGTACTTGCACCGGCAATCTTGTAGCCAACCCTAGTTTTGAAAGCGGTACAACAAGCCGGACATGGTCAGGATGAAACTTTAATGCAGGTACTGGTGCCGTTAAATGCGGAAGTAAATCAGGTGATTTTGAAATCACTAATACGAGTTCCAATTCGGTTTATCAGGTAATTGGAACTGATTTAGCTGTAGGAACTGTTGTGAATGCCAGCGTATGGGCAGGAACACATAATAATTCTTACAGTCATAAAGTTTTTATTCATTTTTATGATGCCAGTAATGTATATATGTCAACTGGCTCTGTTGAAGTAGAGGTAGATAAAGTACTTGCAAATTCTCCAACCGGGCCGCAATTATATAATTTATCAGCAACAGTTCCTTCCGGAGCCAAATTTACAAGAATAGGTTTTAAAGGAACAGGTAACTGGATTAAAACGGATATGTGGTGCGTAACCACCAACACTCCTCCGACCTGTAATGCAAAAGTAACCAGCCTTTATTTCAACAAACTGGATGGGGGCGCTGATATTCCCATTACAAACGGGTCAAGTTTTACTTCTGCCCAATTAGGTTCTTTATATAATATGGAAGCGGGCACAACAGGTACTGTGGGTAGTGTTAAATTCACTATCACCGGCCCCACTGCAACCAGCAATATAGAAAATGCTGCACCGTATAACTCTCCTGGTACCGGCAGCGGCGCCTGGACAGGCGCTGCAGGCAGCTATAGTGTGAATTTAAAAACATACAGCAGCTCAGGTGCCACCGGTACACTTTGCCATGATACAACTATTACTTTTACCCTTACCAACAGTTGTGATTGTCCCGGCAATCTGCTTACCAATGGAAGTTTTGAAAACAGTTCCTCAGGATGGTCAGTAAGCGGTGGTTCCCTCACTTTCGGCACTGGTTATGTAATGTGCGGCAGCTACAATGGATTTCTCAATCACTCATCAGGCACTGCTAAAGTGTACCAGGATGTTAGCGGCATCACAGCAGGTGATATTATTAATTTTAAAGGTTTTGCCGGTACTCATGCACCCGGTTTGGCCTGCAGCCCCAAGCTGAGCCTTATTTTCTATAACTCTTCTAACTCGGTTATCTCACAAGTTGATGCTCCGGTTACATACGATGTTGGCTCGGGTAATCAATTGGCGCTATACACAATCAATACCACTGCCCCTGCCGGTGCAGTGAAAGTAAGGGTGCAGGGTTCTATTACCTGCAATACTCTAAAAATTGATGGCTTCTGTCTTACCAAAACCTCAACTACGGTAGCCCTTGGCAACCTGGTGTGGAGAGATACCAACGGCGATGGCCTGAATAATAACGGTGAGCCAGGTGTGTCAGGTGTAACAGTGAAACTGTACAATGATGCCGATAATGACAACGTAGCAGACGGAGCTTCCGTTTCTACTACCACCACTAATTCCAGCGGAAATTATTCTTTCAGCGGGCTTGCTCCCGGCAACTATATAGTTGGAATTGTGGTTCCCAACGGATATAT
>CAYHPA010000116.1:0-10457 GCA_964358155.1 uncultured Chitinophaga sp. | reverse complement strand
AAGGTAGTGGCCGGTGGTATAGCGGCATCGGTAGCTACGTTCAGTAAATTTTTCCCATCAGCTGAATAGGTGTAAGTGTTTCTGCCGGTTAGTATTGGTGGTAAAGGAATGGGCAGGCCTCCGATTGATAAATAATGTGAATCGCTGGTAATTCTTCCATTAGCATCGTAAGTGTAAACAGCGCTGTCGGTAACCGCAAAACCTGGTATGGCCAGGTCAAAAACAGAAGAGGTATATCGGGAAGTCGTGATGCTGTAGTTGTAGCGGGTAACCACACTGTCTATTCCTGCAGCAATAAGGGCAGCTGCTTTTTGTACCGTAGAAGTAATGATGCCGGATGAATTACGGTTAATGGTAAGTTCATTGTCGAGATTCTGCCCTGCAGCCATGCCGGTTGTTTTTTCCCGGATGATCCTTTTATTAGCATCATAAAAATATTCCAGCAGTGTGCTGTCTGTTCCTGTTTTGGAATTGATCTTCACCAATAGCTTGTTGGCAGGAGCAGTGCTTCCTCCAAGCCCCCAGTCAATTTCTTTTTGACAAGAGAAAAATACTATTGCAATCAGCGGGAGAATAAATAACAGTTTTTTCATGAATCAGTTTTTATAATTCCAATAAAGTTTTTACAGGGTCCTTACCAAATAATAACTGATCGGGATGCTCCAGCAGCTCTTTCACTCTCACCAGGAAACTAACACTCTCTCTTCCGTCAATAATGCGGTGGTCATAACTCAGCGCCAGATACATCATCGGCCTCGCCACTATCTGCCCGCTTATCACTACCGGTCTTTCTTCTATTTTATGCATACCCAGTATGGCGCTCTGTGGAATATTGATGATTGGCGTACTCATCAATGAGCCGAATACACCGCCATTGGTGATGGTGAATGTACCGCCTGTCAGCTCTTCTGCCGTTAATTTGCTGTCCTTTGCCTTTGTGGCAAGATCAATAACTTTCTTTTCTATATCAGCCATGCTGAGGCTTTCTACGTTGCGGATCACCGGCACCGTCAACCCCCTTGGCGTACTCACAGCAATGCTGATATCTGCATAATCATGATACACCAGCTGGTCGCCGTCAATGTAGGCATTCACCGAAGGCCATTCTGCCAATGCAATGGAACAGGCCTTGGCAAAAAAGCTCATAAACCCAAGACCCACACCATGTATTTCTTTGAATTTATCCTTGTACTTGCTTCTTATTTCCATGATGCTGCTCATGTCCACTTCATTAAAAGTGGTGAGCATGGCGGTTGTATTCTTTGCTTCTACCAATCTGCGGGAAATTGTTTTACGCAGGTTACTCATTTTTTCACTGCGGGTATTGCGGCCGAATAATTCTGCTCCGTCAAAAGCCTTTTTCCCGGGGTTGCTGAGAGCAGCCAGCACATCCTCTTTTAATATTTTACCCTGTGCACCACTTGCCGTCACCGTTTTGAGATCAACTTTTTTATCTGCAATAATTGCTGAAGCAACAGGTGTTGCCCGGACATCATTCTCAAACTCAACAACAGGAACTGCAGGTTTTTTTTCTTCTTTAGGTGCTGCTTTCTTTTCCTTTTTAGCCGCCGGCAGTTCTTCATTCTTTTCTGCCGCAGCAGTTCCGTTTGAAGCAGGCTTAGCAGCTGATTCATCAATACTGGCAAGCAGGTCGCCGATCTTAATGATATCTCCTTCTTTAATAGATGCAAGTTTGATAACGCCGGCCTGTTCAGCATTCACTTCAAAAGTAGCCTTCTCACTTTCCAGTTCGGCTATCACTTCATCCCTTTCCACATAATCGCCATCTTTTTTATTCCACTTCAGCAAAGTGACTTCGTTGATGGATTCGCCTACTGTCGGAACTTTTATGTCAATCATACGATTTACTTTCTGTTTAAATACTAAACGCTGTTTCAACCAATTCGGCCTGTTCCTGCAAATGAACTTTATTATATCCTGTTGCAGTAGAAGCAGAAGGCTGACGGCTTATTACTCCAAAGTTGATACTTCTCAGGTTAGTTTGCAAAAAAGAAGCAGCACCCATATTCAGTGGCTCTTCCTGCACCCAGAACCAGGTAGCTTTTGCATACTTGCCATACAATGCTTCCAGTTGTTTTGCAGGTAAGGGATATAACTGCTCAACACGAACAAGGGCAATATCCTTCCTTTTGTCTTTTTGCTGCCGTTCGGCAAGGTCAAAATAAATCTTACCGCTGCAGAATAGAACTTTTTTTATTTTAACCGGGTCTGCTGCTGTATCATCCATTACCTCTTTAAACCCACCACTTATAAATTCATCCATTTGGGAATACGAACCAGGGTGACGAAGGTTCGCCTTCGGTGAAAAAATAATCAACGGTTTACGGAACGGCCATGCCAGTTGTCTTCTTAACGCATGAAAGAAGTTGGAAGCGGTGGTAATATTTGCTATTACCATATTCAACTCTGCACACAATTGCAAAAATCTCTCCAGCCTGGCGCTGCTATGCTCCGGCCCCTGCCCTTCATATCCATGTGGGAGTAATAATGTCACCCCATTCATCCGGTTCCATTTTTGTTCGCCGGCAGCAATGAACTGATCGATCATCGTTTGGGCGCCATTGGCAAAATCACCAAACTGCGCTTCCCATAACACTAACGCATTCGGATTGGCCATTGCATAACCATATTCAAAACCGAGCACAGCAAATTCACTTAGCAGCGAGTTATAAATTCTAAACTTACCTTTTGCACCCGGTATCCGGCTCAGCCTGTTGTAGGGTTTATCGTTTTGTTCATCTCTCAATACTGCATGACGGTGAGAAAAAGTACCCCGCCTTACATCCTGTCCACTCATGCGTACATCTTTTCCTTCCATCAATAATGAGCCATAAGCCAGCAATTCAGCAGTGGCCCAATCCATCTTATGCTCTGTTTCAAACAGTTTTATTTTATCCTGCAATATTTTTTCCACCTTTCGCAGCGGCTTGAAATTCTCAGGCCATTTCATCATTGCCTCAAATACTTTTTTGAAATTATCCGTGCTGATTGCTGTTACAGGAGAAAAATCAAAATCCTCCGTCGTAGCTCTTCTTAATTTTTTCCACTCAATCTCGGGAGCCTGATAATGGTAAGGAAGGGGATTCTGTTTCACTTCTTCCAACCGCTCCTGCAGGTCTGCCCAAAATTTTTTCTCCATTTCTTTTGCCAGTTCCTGTGCATCAGGTTCTCCGTTCTCCAGCAAATACTTCACATAAACTTCTCTTGGATTCGGATGCTTGTCAATCAGGGCATACAAATGTGGTTGGGTAAATTTAGGATCATCTCCTTCATTATGTCCATGGCGGCGATAACAAACCATGTCGATAAATACATCTGAATTAAATTCTTGCCTGTATCTTGTTGCTATCTCCACACATTTTACTACAGCCTCCGGGTCATCGCCGTTCACATGAAATACCGGGGCCTGGATAGCAGCGGCCAATGATGTACAGTAATCAGAACTTCTGGCATCATCAAAATCAGTGGTAAACCCTATCTGGTTATTAATGACAAAGTGAATCGTGCCGCCGGTGTAGTAACCTTTCAGGTATGCCATCTGCAACACTTCATACACAACTCCCTGCCCTGCCACCGAAGCATCGCCATGAATAAGTATAGGAAGTATTTTATCAAACTCGCTGTGATACATCACATCTGCCTTTGCTCTTGAAAAACCCACTACCACCGGATCCACTGCCTCCAGGTGAGATGGGTTTGGCATCAACTTCAGGTGAATGGTCTTATCGCTGATCGTTTGCACTTCGCTTCCATATCCCATATGGTACTTCACATCACCACTTCCCATAGTCTGATCCATCTTGGCCGTTCCTTCAAACTCACTGAATATCTGTTCATAGGTTTTTCCCATGATATTCGCCAGCACATTCAGCCTTCCCCGGTGTGCCATACCGATGACAACTTCATTCACAGTATGATCTGCTGCTGTACTGATGATGGCATCTAACGCTGCAATGGTTGTTTCGCCACCTTCCAGTGAAAACCGTTTCTGGCCTACATATTTGGTGTGAAGGAATTTCTCAAACATTACACCCTGGTTCAGCTTTTCAAGTATTCTTTTCCTTTTGTTCAGCGGAAGGGGTTCCAGCATGGTCTTCTCCACTGCTTCTGTTATCCAGTCTATTTTTTTCTGTTCGCTGATGTATTTGAATTCAATACCAAGATGATTGGCATAACATTTTTCCAGATGCTCAAGAATATTGCGAAGTGAGGTAGTTCCAAGCCCGACAAGATTACCTGCCTGAAAACTTTCATCTAAATCAGCTTCTGTAAAGCCATAAAATGCAAGGTCAATATTAGCGCCACGGTCCTTTCTTTCACGAATGGGATTTGTTTTAGCGACCAGGTGCCCTTTGTTGCGATAGCCCAGTATCATCCGGTAAGCCCTGATTTCTTTCATCCACCCGTCCCGATAACTATCGGGAGCTATCGGGTCAACACTTATGGCCGGTTTATCTTGTGCTGGAAGAACCGAAGCCTCAACCTTTCCATTTGTTTTTGTGCCGGAACTATTGATGGCAAAATCAAATCCTTCAAAAAATTTTTTCAGATCCGGGTCAACCGACTCAGGATTTTGTAAAAACTGCTGGTATAAACTTTCAATAAAAGCAGGCGAGGAATTGGTGATATAGGAAAAATCTTTCATCAAAAACTTTGTTTACAAAAACTCATCCTCTCCATTCGCGAAAAGGGGGCAGAAGTGAGGCAAATATCGTTGAAAAACCCGAAAAAATGACCTCATTTTGAGAGGGTTACATCAACCCCGACAGTCGCCTTAGCGCTGTCGGCGGTTATAATTAAATAGTTGAAAATTTGGCTATTAAGCCATGCAGACTTACCTTTGCCCTCCTTAAAAACAGATAAGAATGGCTAACCACAGTGCTACAAAAAAAGATGCCCGCCAGGCAGCTAAAAGAACCGAAAGAAATAAATATTATGGCAAAACAACCCGTAATGCCATCCGCGATCTGAAGGCACTTAAAGGCAAAGAAATGGGTGAAAAGTTCCCGGACGTTGCTTCTATGATTGATAAATTGGCTAAGAAGAATGTAATTCATAAGAACAAAGCGGCTAACTTAAAGAGCAAACTGGCAAGAAAAGTAAACGCTGGTAAATAAATAATTACCGCAAATTATTTGAAAGGCATCTCATATTGAGATGCCTTTTTTATTTTTACTTGCCCGCCGAAGTTTAATGTAGGTTGGGCATTCAATCTTACAATCATGCCAAAACTACTGTTGCTGTTTGCTTCTCTTGTTTCCATGGCTGCATCATCCCAATCCATTACAACCCGTTTTGAAAAATCAGGGGGGAAAGAAACTCCAACTTATCATGAGATTATTGATTGGTGGAAAAAGCTGGATGAGAAAAGCGGCAAAATAAAAATGCTGACAATGGGAATGACGGATGCCGGATATCCCTTGCACCTGATAGTGGTAGCAAATAATGGCGACTACAATTTTGATAATATCAGAAAGAATAATAAGAGGGTTATCCTTATCAACAATGGCATTCACCCCGGAGAGCCCGATGGCATTGATGCAAGTATGCTGCTGGCAAGAGATATTATCACTGGTAAAATAAAAAATCCAGATAATATTGTGCTGGCTATTATTCCTGTCTATAACATTGGTGGCTGCCTGAACAGGAGCGCTAACTATCGTGTTGATCAAAACGGCCCGGAAGAGTTTGGATCCCGGGGTAATTCTCAAAACCTGGACCTTAACAGGGATTTTATTAAATGCGATTCAAAAGAAGCAAAAGCTTTTGCTGAAATATTTCATCTCACCGACCCGGATGTTTTCCTGGATAATCATGTCAGCAACGGCGCCGATTACCAGCATGTCATGACATTGATATGTACACAGCATAATAAACTCGGCGGGGTATTAGGAGAATTCATGAATAAAAATTTTGAACCGGGGTTATATGCAGACATGAAAGCAAAAGGATATGACCTTATCCCTTATGTAAACTCCTTCAGCGATACCCCTGATAGTGGCTGGCCTGAGTTTTTTGAAGGCCCTCGTTACAGTAGTGGCTATGCCGCACTATGGCATACATTCTCATTTGTTGCTGAAACACATATGCTGAAGCCTTACGACCAACGGGTAAAGGCTACCTATGAGCTGATGAAAAGTTTCATAGATTTTACCGCTCAAAACAGCACAACCATAAAGCTACTGAGAGAACAGACTAAACTATCCGTAAAGAATCAAACTGAATTTCCAACCAGCTGGTCGCTGGATCGTTCTCAATCATCTAAAAGAATATATAAAGGTTATACCGCTGTCCGCAAACCCAGTGAGGTTTCCGGGCTGCCAAGATTATTCTATGACAGGAGCAAACCTTACGAAAAAGAGATTCCTTTTTTTAATTTCTATAAGCCGGGCAATTTTATTCAAAAACCAAAGGCATACGTCATTCCACAGGGATGGAACAAGGTCATCGAACTTTTAAAAGCCAATAAGGTGACGATGACACAATTAAAAAAAGACAGCTTAATAGAAGTAGAAATATACCGGATTGATGATTACAAAACAACTCCGCGTCAGTATGAAATGCACCACATCAACAGCGATGTTAAATCAAGTGTTACGGTTCAAAAACTGCAATTCAGGAAAGGTGATTATTATATCCCAATGAACCAGGTTGCCAATCGTTTTTTAATGGAGACACTGGAGCCAACCGCCGCTGATTCTTATTTCGCATGGAATTTTTTTGACGGTATACTGGGACAAAAAGAAGGATATTCAGGTTATGTATTTGAGGACATAGCAGCGGATTATCTTAAAAACAACCAGTGGCTAAAAGATAAGTTGGAACAAAAACGAATCACTGATACTGCTTTTGCAAAAAACGGAAGAGCACAATTGAACTTTGTTTATGAGAATTCTCCCTGGTTTGAGCCGGATTATTTGCGTTACCCGGTGTTTCGGATAGTTAAATGATTAAATGGATTCTTGTACAAGATCTTTGTCAATAACTTGATCATTGTTGATAGCAGGACTATCTATTTTACGAAATATTGCCCTCCCAAAAAAAAGACTGAGTACCAATACAAGGATGCTGAGATAACCTACCCAATTATAATTTAAAATGCGGCCTGACTTCTCCGTAGTTACTATGGCGCCGCCGCATAGGGCCGCTAATCCACTGCCTAATTGCTGAATACTTCCATTGATACTCATAAAACTTCCCCGTTGTTCAGGTCTTACTACCTGGGTAATCATAGCCTGAGCCGTAACGATGCGGCCCGTGGCAACAATAAACCAGAAAGCGAAAAAAAGAAGCACCACGCCAAAAGCCACATTGGGTAATCTGGTAATGATAAGCACCATAAACAATGAAAAGAAAACAGAAATGGAGAATATATTCAGCTTGCCCCTTTTATCTGCAACCCTCCCAAGGTATATCGCCGCCAACAAGGAAGCAATACCGCCTGCCAGGTAAATAGAAGGGGTATCGTTTTTTGAAAACCCCTTATTGAACTCCAGATAGGGATTGATAAAAGGTATGATCAGAAAATGTCCCATCATCAACAACCCTGAAAAGGCAAGAGCTGATCTTTGTATTGGAACTTTCGTCACTTTTATTAGTGCTGCAAAAAAAGATTCGTTCTCCCCTCTTTTTCGGACATGCCCAGTCATTTGGGGAATAATTTTTATTACCAATGGTATCAGCAATAAGGCCACAGCCCCGATAAGCAGGAAAGGAAGATGCCAGTTATGTTTGAAAAGGTTCGTTACATATAAAGAAAGAGGGACACCCAGTATGGATGCGGCTGCAAATCCTCCCATCACAATACCCATAGCCCTTCCCCTTCTTTCATAGCTGAAAAGGTCGGCCACTATCGCAAATACCTGTGCCCCAATAATACCTCCGAACAAACCGGCTACGATCCTGGCAGCCAGCAGCAATCCGAAAGTAGGGGCAAACCCACAGGCAACAGTGCCCAATAAAAACCCTGTATAAGCAATCAGTAAAGGCCTCTTCCTGTCAAAATGATCTATGAAAGTAGCTATGGCAAGTCCTGAAAAAAAAGCGCTTATAGAGTAAGCTGCCACAAGCAGGCTGAATTGAAAGGGGCTGATGCCAAGATCACTGATCAGGTAATTGCCAAGAGGCATCATAATCATGAAGTCAAGAATGTGAGTAAAATTCATTCCTGCCAGCAGAAGTAATATAGATCTTTCCTTTCTCGACATGGCTATTGAAGATAGTTGTAATTCCCTAAAATGAAAAAGCCTCCCAACATAAGTTGAAAGGCTTTTAATAAATATGGCAGCTACCTACTCTCCCGCATTGTTGTGCAGTACCATCGGCCATGAGGGGCTTAACTTCTCTGTTCGGTATGGGAAGAGGTGAACACCCTCGGAAAAACCACCATAAGAAATTGAACGCATAAGCAAGAAATGCAATAGAGCATTCAGCATTTTGCGCTACGCTTTTGGCGTAAATAAAGTGACATATTGGGAATGTTAGAAGAAATCTGATATACTTATTTTTAGAAAATAAGTAAAAAATTAAAGCGTACGGGCAATTAGTACTACTCGGCTTTAGTGTTACCACTTTTACACCTGTAGCCTATCAACGTCATAGTCTCTGACGGCCCTTAAAAGTAAACTCATCTTGAGGAAGGTTTCACGCTTAGATGCTTTCAGCGTTTATCCTGGCCACACGTAGCTACTCAGCATTGCACCTGGCGGCACAACTGATACACCAGCGGTGTGTACGACCCGGTCCTCTCGTACTAAGGTCATGTCCTCTCAATTTACTTGCGCCCACCACAGATAGGGACCGAACTGTCTTGCGACGTTCTGAACCCAGTTCACGTGCCACTTTAATCGGCGAACAGCCGAACCCTTGGGACCTTCTCCAGCCCCAGGATGTGACGAGCCGACATCGAGGTGCCAAACCTCCCCGTCGATATGAGCTCTTGGGGGAGATCAGCCTGTTATCCCCGGAGTACCTTTTATCCTTTGAGCGACGGCCCTTCCACACAGAACCGCCGGATCACTTTAGCCGACTTTCGTCCCTGCTCGGCTTGTGTGCCTCACAGTCAAGCACCCTTATACTAATGCGCTCTTCGTACGATTACCAACCGTACTGAGGGTACCTTTGCAAGCCTCCGTTACTCTTTAGGAGGCGACCACCCCAGTCAAACTACCCACCATGCACTGTTTCCCGCAAGGGATTAGATTCTAAATCAAAGAAGGTTGGTATTTCAACGACCGCTCCACCCTACCTGGCGGCAAAGCTTCAAAGCGTCCCAACTATTCTACACATCCGTAATTCAAAATCAATGCAAAGTTGTAGTGAAGGTTCACGGGGTCTTTCCGTCCCGTGGCGGGTAACCGGCATCTTCACCGATACTACAATTTCACCGGGCTCGTGGAGGAGACAGTGTTCAACTCATTAGACCATTCGTGCAGGTCGGAACTTACCCGACAAGGAATTTCGCTACCTTAGGACCGTTATAGTTACGGCCGCCGTTTACTGGGGCTTCAGTCAGGAGCTTTGCCTTGCGGCGAACACCCTTCCTTAACCTTCCAGCACCGGGCAGGTATCAGGCTCTATACGTCATCTTTCGATTTTGCAGGGCCCTGTGTTTTTGTTAAACAGTTGGTTGAACCAATTTACTGAGACCCACCGAAGTGGGTACGCTTTATCCCGAAGTTACAGCGTCAATTTGCCTAGTTCCTTCTCCACGGCTCACCCGAGCGCCTTAGAATTCTCATCCCGTCTACCTGTGTCGGTTTGCGGTACCGGTTGCTATACTCGCTTTTCTTGGAAGAGCTTTTATCACTTCGCTTCGTCCGAAGACTCCACTCAGGCGTACATATCCGTCAGTACGCAGCGACCACGGCTCTCCGTCACTTTTGTTGTATAGCAAGCGCAGGAATATTAACCTGCTTTCCATCATCTACCCCTTTCGGGTTTGACTAAGGACCGGGCTAACCCTGATCCGATTAACGTTGATCAGGAACCCTTAGACTTTCGGCGACAAGGTTTTTCACCTTGTTTATCGTTACTTATGCCTACATTTTCTTTTGAAACCGCTCCAGCATACGTCACCGTACACCTTCGATGCAGTTTCAATGCTCCCCTACCGATATACTCCGCCGAGGCGGAGCAATCATAGAGCTTCGGTTAGTAGTTTGATGCCCGATTATTTTCCGTGCGGGACCTCTCGACCAGTGAGCTGTTACGCACTCTTTAAATGAATTGCTGCTTCCAAGCAAACATCCTGGCTGTTATAGAAGCCCCACTTCGTTTGATCAACTTAACTACTTATTAGGGACCTTAGCTGCTATTCTGGGTTATTTCCCTCTCGGCCACGGATCTTAGCACCCGTAGCCTCACTCCCGGTAAATATCTGTTAGCATTCGGAGTTTGTCAGGGTTTGGTAGGCGGTGAAGCCCCCTAGCCCAATC
>CAYHPA010000115.1:0-10544 GCA_964358155.1 uncultured Chitinophaga sp. | reverse complement strand
GGGAGTTTAGCTCAGCTGGTTCAGAGCATCTGCCTTACAAGCAGAGGGTCGGCGGTTCGATCCCGTCAACTCCCACTAAAAGCCTCATACTTGCGAGGCTTTATTAATTATACAGGCGGCTCCCACAACTCAATCTTATTCCCTTCCGGATCCAGTATCCATCCGAATTTGCCATATTCCTCATCCATAGGTTCACCAACCACTTCCACTCCTTCCGTTTTCAATACATCGAGCAAGGCAAACAGGTCTTTCACTATAAAATTCAGCATTACCTGTTTTTGACTGGGATTGAAATAATCAGCATCATTTTTGAAAAATGAAAACACATTATACCCCGCCCTTTTGCTCCCATCCTCGTTGGTAAACTGCCAGACGGTATATGTACTGCCATTAAAGGAGATTCCCAGATGTTTTTCATACCAGGCTGCAAGACCTTTCGGGTCATTTGCTTTTATGAACGGGCCGCCCAGGCCAATCACTTTTTCCATAAAAAATCAGTTTGATTAAAAGTAAACAACAAAAATGTATTTTTGGGCCGTGAAAGATATTGATCCTCATATGAACCCCGAGAGCCTGGAGGAAGCAGGTATTTTAACCGACATGGAAGACCCCTGCCATTTAGTAGTATGGAATGATGATGTGAATACATTTGAATGGGTGATTGAAACATTAATGGCCATTTGCGGTCACTCGGAAGAACAGGCAGAGCAATGTGCCTATATCATCCACTATCATGGTAAATATGCGGTGAAGAATGGCAGCTATGACTCACTCAAGCCCCTATGCGATGCCATCACCGAGCGGGGTATCAATGCCACTGTGGAAGTAACCGCCTGCTGATCATTCATCTCTTCCCATGCCAGTATTTGCAATTGAAAAAGAACTTGTTTTTCCGCCGGTTCATCTCGCCGAACCCGATGGCCTGCTCGGTATGGGCGGAGATTTATCATCGGAAAGGTTATTACTCGCATATAAAAAAGGCATCTTCCCCTGGTATGAAGGCGATACCGTACTATGGTGGTGCCCTGATCCAAGGTTTGTTTTATTTCCTTCTGAATTGAAAGTAAATAAGGATGTAAAATCACTGCTTAAAAAAGAAGCTTTTGAGTTTACTGTTAATAAAGCCTTCAAGGAAGTTATACACCAATGCAAGAGTGTAAAACGACCGGGGCAGCAGGGAACATGGATAACCGATGAAGTGGAAAAAGCTTATTGCAAGATGCATGAACTGGGCCATGCCCACAGCGCTGAAGTATGGAAGGACGGAAAGCTGGCTGGTGGCCTGTATGGCATTAAACTGGGAAAAATATTTTTTGGAGAAAGCATGTTCAGTATGGTAAGCAATGCTTCACGCTATGCTTTTGTCAAATATGTGCAACAGTTGAAAGAAGAGGGTATAGCATTAATAGACTGCCAGGTCTACACAGCATACCTTGAAAGCCTGGGAGCGAGGATGATTGACAGGAATGAATTCATTAAACTCCTGCAAAAATTGAATACTTCAATTTCTCCCCTTTAGGGGCAAAGGCATCATCAAACATCAGGGTGTTTCTGGGGTTCAGAATTTACTTCCCAGATAATGCGGCAACATGGCCCGCCAGGTGTTCCAGTCATGCGGCCATTCCTGCCCCCACACATCCAGCTCATACCAGATGCCTTTATCATAAAGTACTTTGGCAAATTTGCCGCTGGCTGCCGGATCTTCGTAAGAGCCACTGCCGGTGAGAATGTGAATATGTTTGCTTTGCCTGATCTGCTCAAGTATAGCATGATCAGCAAGGTTATTCATGAAATGCCAGGGACTGTTGAAATAAACATCATCATCAAAATAACCTTTGGTATATTCTGAAAGATCATACACACCACTCATAGCAATAACGCCATTAATGATATCGGGTCTTTTCAAAAAAAGATTCATGCTGTGCAATGCGCCAAAAGAAGCGCCGCAGGTAATGATGGGCGTATCGGCACTGGTACTGTTGCGGATAAAAGGCACCACTTCATTGAACACATAGCTGTTCCACTGCTGATGGCGGATGGACTTCTGCCTCGGGTCCATATCATTATTCAGCCAGCTTTCGTTGTTAATACTGTCGATGGAAAACACTTTCACCTTGCCTGCATCAATGAATGGAGCAAGATGGTCCATCAACTGAAATCTTTCATACTCTAGGTAATCGGCCGCTGCCGTGGGAACCAGTAACAATGCGAAGCCATAATCGCCATAGCTGGCAATCGGCATTTCTTTATTAAGTGACGGACTGAACCAGGAGGCCAATTCTCTTTTCATGCAGATCTTTTGTGTTTAAATAATAGTGCATCACGCACAGTAACTGATGAAGATTGCACGAAAATAGCCTGAAATGGCATTGGCCGCTTAAGCCCTCAAAATAAAAAAATAGTAAAAATCCTTGGTAAATTCAACAGGTAATATTACTTTAGACTTTCAGTATTTTTACTATTTACAAAAATCAACCTTCCCTTATCCTGAATATCGTACCCCGCTCGTGCCAGCAACAGAGTGTTTGAAAAAGCCTGCAATAGTAGCATTTGCGGCCCGGTCATTGTATAAGTAAAACCAAGCCCTTGAAGACCCATATCTAAGTAATTCAAGGTTTTATGTTCTGCCGCAGTCCGTATTTATCGTTCAAAAAATGTTGGGCAAATGAATAATGAACCAATCCGTATCATCCTTGTGGATGATCATAAACTGGTCCGAAAATCCTGGAAAACCTTGTTGGAGAACAATCCCCGCTTCCGGGTGGTGGCTGACTGCGACAATGGCCATTCTGCCATTGAACAGGCAGAGGAATTTGCCCCTGACATTATGTTAGTGGATATTAATATGTCACCCCTTAACGGGTTTTCAGTAACTGAACGGTTACTTGAAAAGCTGCCAGGTATCAAGATCATCGGGCTTTCCGTAAACAACCAGGCCAAGTATGCAAACAAAATGATAGCACTTGGAGCAAGGGGTTATCTCACCAAAACTTCCCCGCTGGATGAAATTAACCGGGGTATACAGGAAGTTCAGAATGGTAATGTCTACATCTGCGAAGAAGTGAAAAGGCATATGCCCCCTTCGGAATAGCCAACTTGCCCTACTTACTGTTTCCCATCTGTTCAAAACCCGGTAAATTTGCCGCCTTACTTGTACAACGTAGCCATTTTGTAATGACTACGGATTTAGAAATAAACCGGTAAGCGAAGTAATATGGAGTTGAGCAAAAATTTTGAACATCAGGCGGCAGAAGAAAAATGGTACAGGCACTGGCTGGACAAAAAATACTTTCACAGCGAACCTGATGAAAGAGAACCGTATACTGTCGTTATCCCGCCGCCCAATGTGACCGGTGTGTTGCACATGGGCCACTGCCTCAACAATACCATTCAGGATATATTGGTGCGCCGGGCAAGAATGCAGGGAAAAAATGCCTGCTGGGTGCCGGGCACCGACCATGCTTCCATTGCCACCGAAGCCAAAGTAGTGCACATGTTGCGGGAAAAAGGCATTGCCAAATCATCACTCAGCCGTGAAGATTTTTTAAAATACGCCTGGGAATGGAAAGAAAAATATGGCGGTATTATTTTACAGCAATTAAAAAAACTGGGGTGCAGCCTCGATTGGGAAAGAACCAGCTTTACCATGGACCCGGATTATTATCAATCCGTCATCAATGTTTTCATAGACCTGTACAATAAGGGATATATCTACCGCGGCAAACGGATGATCAACTGGGATGTAAAGGCAAAGACTGCGCTGAGTGATGAAGAGGTGATAAGAAAGCAGACAAATCAAAAACTGTATCATTTAAAATATAAGCTGGATGTATCGGGTGATGAACATATAGTGATTGCGACAGTAAGGCCAGAAACCATCATGGGTGATACCGCCATCTGTGTGCACCCGGATGATGAACGATACAAACATCTTCATGGAAAATTTGCATTCGTTCCTTTAATCAACCGCCGTATTCCCATCATTACGGATGAATATGTAACCATGGACTTTGGCACCGGCGCATTAAAAGTGACCCCGGCGCATGATATGAACGACAACCAGCTGGGGCAAAAGCATAGCCTGGAAGTGGTTGACATTTTCAACGAAGACGGCACACTGAATGAAGCGGCACAGATATTTATTGGCGAAGAACGTTTTGCAGCAAGAAAAAAAATCGTAAAAGAACTGGAAGAAAAAGGCCATTTATTGAAGACCGAAGATTATACAAGTGAAGTAGGTTATAGCGAAAGAACAGATGTGGTGGTGGAGCCACGCCTATCGCTGCAATGGTGGGTGGACATGAAAAAAATATCCGGCCCTGCACTAAACGCCGTTGCGGATGAAGAAATAAAATTCTATCCGGCCAAGTTTAAAAACCTGTACCGGCATTGGATGGAGAATATCAAAGACTGGTGTATCAGTCGCCAACTCTGGTGGGGGCATAGGATACCGGCATGGTATGATAAGAAAGGGAATTATGTTGTGGCAGCTAATTATGATGATGCATTGAAACTTTATTCAGCAAAGTATGGTCGAGAGTCCACAGACGACAGTCCACAGAAGAGGTCTGACAGTGGACAGTGGACTATAGACCGTGGACTAAAACAGGACGAAGACTGTCTCGACACCTGGTTCTCCAGCTGGCTCTGGCCTTTCGAAGTGTTTAAAGGCTACAGCAATCCCGGCAATGCAGATGAGAAGTACTACTACCCCACTAATACATTGGTGACTGCTCCCGAAATCATTTTCTTTTGGGTGGCCAGAATGATCATGGCGGGATTTGAATACAAAGGACAAAAACCTTTTAATGAAGTTTATTTTACGGGTATCGTCCGGGATAAGCAGGGAAGAAAGATGAGTAAACAACTCGGTAATTCTCCAGACCTTTTGGAAATGATCGATAAAGATGGTGCCGATGCAGTACGCTTTGGCATCATGATATCCTCTCCTGCCGGTAACGACCTGATGTGGGACCCTGCAGGAAATGAACAAGGTCGCTTCTTCATCAACAAAATGTGGAATGCTTTGAAATTAGTCAGGAGTTGGGAGTCGAGAGTCGGGAGTCAGGCTACATCAAATGATTTTGCCGTTAATTGGTTTGAAAACCGCCTGATTGAAGTAAGGAATGAATTAGAAGGCCAGTTCAAAGAGTTCAGGTTGAGTGAAGCATTGAAAACCATTTACTCACTCATCTGGGATGATTTCTGCAGCTGGTACCTGGAGTGGGTAAAGCCCGGGTTTGAACAACCCATTGATAAGCATGTGTATGAAAAAACAGTCAGCTATTTTGAGCAGCTCATGCAGCTGCTGCATCCCTTCATGCCTTTTATTACAGAAGATATCTATCATCAGCTAAAGGAACAGAAAGAAGACCTGACGGTCAAACTGTTTCCTGCTACAAACACTCCACACACTGAGACATTGAAAAACGGAGCTATATTGAAAGAAGTGATTACCACCATTCGTGATGCAAGGAATAAAAATCAGTTGAAGCCGAAAGACAGCATCCGCCTGCATATACTCACTGAAAACAATGAAACATATAAATTGATTGAAAGCATTCTCCTGAAGCAGGTGAATGCCGAATCTGTTTCCTATACTTCAACTTCTGTAGCCAACAGTATAACTGTGGTAGTGCAAAAAGATAAATTCTTTATTGAAACAACTACAGCACTTGATACATCGGCACAAAAAGAACAACTGCAAAAAGACCTTGACTACCTGAAAGGCTTCCTCGTTTCGGTAGAAAAGAAACTCAGCAACGAAAAATTCGTGCAGAATGCCAGGGCTGAAGTATTAGAAGCCGAAAGAAAGAAAAAAGCCGATGCAGAAGCAAAGATCAAAGTGATTGTGGAAAGTCTTGCTTCTCTTTAAATTTTAACCGCAGAGGCGCTAAGGCGCAAAGCAATAAAATTACTCTGCGTTCCCTCCGCCTCTGCGGTTCACTTATCTCGGTATAATATTCACCGGCATGATGAATTCATAAATCATTCCTTTAAACCCGTCAAACTGGTCCCTGTCCAGCAGCTTGCTTACACGGAAACCGAATGTAAGCGGGTACTGGTTCCACCATTTGGTATCAAAATAAATTTCTCCGCCCACACTGCGCTGATCGGCTGTTTGCAATTTATTTCTGGAATACACTTTGGTGAAATCATAAAAGGCATTGGCCCGTATACGCTGAATGTATAAGATATCAGCAAAGCCCCAATCCATATGCCAGAGCGGGAAATGATAATTGGCCGATAGCCGCCACATACGGGAGAAATACCTGCCTGTATATCCCCTGGAATAAGCAAACCGGTTGCTGAAACCCACCTGATTCAATGTGTCCCGTTGCTGAAACGAACCAGTCAATACCAAACTATGATTGGATGCAAAACCGGGGGCATATACGGTTCCCCCGCCAATAAAATGATTGCCCTCAAACCGGGTGATGGCATGGCGATAAGTAAGAGAAAGCGAATAACCTGACCTCGGGTAAATATGCTGCACCGCCTGCTGCACCCGCTGGCTCCAGCTGATGGAATGCTGCAGAAAACTGAAATTGGTATTACCTGCCGTATCCTTATTTGCCCCGCGGTTAAACTCATTGCGAAGTACATAATAACTGCCGATGCTGAAGTTCTTAAATGTCTGTCCGCTTACCGGGTTCAGCTGAATCACCAAACCTGCATGAGAGTTTAGCTGGTTGTAGGTTCTTGACAAAGCCGGGGTTACTTGCTGCACAATGTCAAAAGTGTATTCTGTGCCGATGTCTATAAACGGAAACGTGGCTCCGTACACTGCATTGGCCCCAATGGCGCTGGTCTTTTCATTTTGATTGTAGAGATAGTAGAGTTCTGTCTGCGTAGTGTTCAGAATATTTTTGCCGTACAGTGTGTATGTGAAGATTGGATCTTCGTAATAAGGCCGCCAGCTATGAAAGTTAAGCGGGTTGCTGCTCTTCTTATAATCTTTCACCGCAAAATCTCTTTGTTCCACTTTGCCGCCAAGCACATCCCCGCCATCAGATGCAGCGCTTACCGGAATTTTTGCAGTCAATACATCCTGTGCAGCGCTGCCCAGCTCCGTCCATTCATCTGGGTTTTCATTCACCTGCTTCAGTTGATAACCTTCGGCAGTAAATGCCGACCAGGTTATTTTGCCGTTCGCAGCATTCACAAAATATTTTCCCAACGGCCCGCTGCTTACCTGGAATGTTTTCTTATCACTCATCCGGAGGGCGAACACATCATCGTTGCCATTGTAAGTGGCGGTAAAATAGATCATCCCGTTGTTCACACAGGGATAACCAACCACATTGTAAGAAGGTGCAGTGAGCCGCATGGTATTGCCGGTGGAAATTTCTGCCAGGGCCAGCGCCATCTTTCCGTCTTTTAACCGCACGGCAGCAACTAAATTATTGTCATCAATAAATTTTGGGTCGGTAAACTGGCTGATCTCTGCCGAATGAATAGCCTGCAACATCTGCCCGCTGACAGCATCCAGCACATGTAATTCGCTTTTTCCATTTTCATTGTTTTGCACCGCTGCCACTTTGTTGCCATCGGCAGAAATATCAGGAGTAAAGTATTTTGATTTTTGTGTAAGCCTGCGCTGCTCTCCTGTTTGCACATCCAGAATTTTAATAACGCTATAATCCACCCAGCCCCAGCGGGCATCCGTTTCATAAGCAGCGTAAACAATTTTTCCATTGCGATAGCTGAACTGCTCGTCAATGGAGATATCCCTTGTCTTTAACCTGTGTTCGCCATTTGCATCTTTAATATAAAAAGCAGGCCGATGGCGCATACTTGTTTTTAAATAAAGCAGTGAATCGGCCCCGGCACTGTAGGGAAAATAATAACTGGTAACATAGCTTCTCTTTACAGGCAGCAGAAAATCCTTATCAGACACCGGTATTTTCTCAATCGTATTCTGATAAGAATTGAACGCATCATTACGGAATGTTTTATAATCAATGCCCGCATGTTTTTTTAATGCTGATTGAAAAGGATAGAACAAACTTTTATAGGCGCTGGCATCTTTGGTAACCTTTGTCCAGAAATCAGCGCCGAATTGCTGACGGCCATAATTTACCAGCAGGTAACCGAGGTAATAATGGTTGGGCACATAATCCTTCATAGAACCATTTCGCAGCTTGGCCCATGCATATTTTTTGCCTGCCTGCCACAGCGATGGGTAAGCATTGATAAAAAGCGGCAGCCGTCCCCTGCCCTGTGGCGATAATATAGTTTCATTGTACACCGCATCGCCTTCAAAAAACCAATCGGGTATGGCGGCGTTGATGGCCAGGGAAAGGCCATCATCGCCTGCGATAGTGTACATGAATTTGCTGAGCCCCTGTTTAAAATTATTGAACTGCTGCACATGGCGATATTCATGCAGCGCTAAAAGATCGGGCCATGCAATACTGCCCTGGTCAAAATTGCCGGCATTGGGTGTAATATAAAACTCGCTGCGGTAAGGGCCAAGGCCCACATAAGCGTTAGGAACAATGGTCTGGTTTTGCAGCACAATATTTATTTTCTTGTGCTTATCGCCGAGTGATACCGGTTTTTCTTTTTGCAGGTAATGCACAATGGAGGCAATGCGCTTGGCCTGGCTGTCTAACCCGGCGGGAAAGATGATCCTTGCCGTGTCGGTAGAAACCTGTTTCCATTTTACAGAAGAGGGATTGCCGCCGAATACCTGGGCCTGCAGGGCACAAGGCAAAAGACATACTGCACAATAAAAAATCAGCTTTCGCATGGCGGGATATTTTAGGGGAAGATACGGAGGAAATGGCAAGTGATTTTTCCACCAACTGCCCGTATTCTATATCTTTAATTAATACAACTTACTTATATGCCCTCTCCTCTCCTCCAACAATTTAATGCCAACGGCTTTCTGGTATTGGAAAATTTTAATACCGATGCCGAATGTGGTACACTGATGAAGCGGGCACAGGAACTGGCCAATGAATATAATTACGAAGGGCATCCTTCCATTTTTCAAACAGCTGAACAAAGCAAAACCAGCGATGATTATTTTCTGAACTCCGGAGGTAATATCTCTTTCTTCTTTGAAAAAGATGCGTTTGACACCAATGGAAAATTGAAGAATGATCTTTTCCGTTCTTTAAATAAAATGGGCCATGCCCTACATGACCTGGATCCGGTGTTCCATTCCTTTTCCCGTTCGCCGCAAATGAAACAATTGGCAGCCGACCTGGAATTAACCGATTACCTGCTCATCCAAAGCATGATGATATTCAAACATGCCCGCATCGGTGGTGTAGTGGACATTCACCAGGACTCCACATTCCTGTACACTGAACCGGAATCCTGTATCGGTTTCTGGTTTGCACTGGAAGATGCTACCATTGAGAACGGCTGTATGTGGGCCAAACCCGGCGGACATCTCACTCCACTTCGCAGCTGGTTCCGCAGAAAAGAAGGCGGCGGCACAGAAATGCTGACACTGGATCCCGAACCATACACAACTGATGATATGGAACCACTTGAAGTAAAGAAAGGCGCCTGCATTGTGCTGCATGGTTTGCTGCCACATTATAGCCTGCCCAATACCAGCGGAAGGTCAAGGCAAGCCTATGCCATTCACACTATCAGCAAACAGGCGCATTATCCCGAAGCTAACTGGCTGCGACGGGATATGCATTCGGTGAAAGGGTTTTAATCATAGTTTGTATTTCCCTCTCACCGGTCGCCGCATCAATAAAGTATCATCTTTATTAACTTTACTCAGCAATAGTTTCGGGCTGAATAAACAAAAGATATTGTTACATTACTAGATCTGAAATGTTATTAAATCAAGATGTCATGGCAAAAAGCAATAAAAAGGAGTTATCAGCAAAACAATGTGAAGAACTGCTCCACACTTTGAAAGCCCGTTTTGAAAAAAACATGAACCGCCATAAAGGTATTGAATGGGCTAAAGTACAAACAAGGCTAAAAGCCAATAGTGCAAAACTGTGGTCACTGCATGAAATGGAAAGAACCGGTGGTGAGCCGGATGTTGTTGGGTGTGATAAAAAAAGTAGCGAATACATTTTTTACGATTGCTCGGCAGAAAGCCCTGCAGCCCGCAGAAGTATTTGCTACGATCATGAAGCGCTACAGAAAAGAAAAGAACACAAACCCAAAAACAGCGCTATGGGCATGGCGGCGGAAATGGGTATTGAAATACTGACAGAAGAACAATACCGGGAACTGCAATCCCTTCTAAAAGAGGAAGGAAATTTTGATACCAAAACATCCAGCTGGATAAAAACTCCTGCTGATATCAGGAAACTCGGTGGCGCCCTCTTTGCTGATTTTCGCTACGGTACTGTTTTTGTGTACCACAACGGCGCAGAATCTTACTATGCTGGCCGGGGTTTCCGCGGTTCGCTGAGGGTTTGATTTTAAAAATTCCCGGCAAATACTATGATTTCCTCCGGTTGCACCGGTGCAAACCAATTTATGTTTTCATCTTTTCTAAACCATGTCATCTGTCGTTTGGCATATTGCCTAGTAGCAGTCTTTATTCTTTCAATGGC
>CAYHPA010000114.1:0-10590 GCA_964358155.1 uncultured Chitinophaga sp. | reverse complement strand
CTCGAACCCGGTGGTTCCACACCCGGTGAGTCGGGTATAAGGCTGGCATATAGTGTAGCCCGCAATCATTTTATTGACGGGGGAAACAATCGGGTGATATTGGCAACGGATGGTGATTTCAATGTTGGTATGAAAACGGAGGCAGAACTGGATGAGCTTATCTCCCGGCAACGGGAAACGGGTATTTATCTTACCTGCCTTGGGGTAGGGATGGGTAATTATAAGGATTCAAAAATTCAGACACTTGCCCAGAAAGGCAATGGCAATTTTGCTTACCTGGATAATTTTAAAGAAGCAGAAAAAGTATTGCTAAAGGAGTTCACTCAAACATTGTATGCTGTGGCCGATGATGTATATATGAATGTTGATTTTAACCCGGAATATGTAAAGGAATACCGGCTTATCGGATTTGACAATAAGGTGGGGGCCCTGCGGGATTCGCTGGCAATGATAGAGGGTGGAGAAATTGGCTCCGGTCATTCTATGATCGCTATGTTTGAAATAGTGCCGACAGAGATAAACAAAGGGGCCATTAAAGACAACTTTACCACCGGCAAACTGGCCGAGCTTAAATTAAGATACCGGCTTCCGGGTAATAAAAGTGAAAACAGCTGCACCTATATCAGCAAATTTGATTTTATCCCTTTTGCAGAACTGGATAAATGCTACCATTTTTCTGCAGCAATAAGCATGTTCGGTTCACTGCTCCGTAATTCAGCTTTTATAAAAAACTCCGATTGGAATGACATCATCGCTCTGGCCGAAGAAGCTGCCGGCGGAAATAATCTGCTGCAAAAAGAATTTGTTTCGCTGTTGACACAGGCAAGAACCCTGTATTCAAGAACAAAGAAGAAAAAAGGAAGCTCCGACGGATGGTAGGTTTAAAAGGACGACCTCTCAGGAAAACATATCTTTTATCCTGTCAAAGAAATTCTTCTCGCTTTTATCCGGATGCGGTTTAAAGTTGGAGGAGTGACTGAGTTTTTCCAGCATGGCTTTTTCCTCGCTGCTTACATGTTGAGGTGTCCAAATATTTACATGAATAAGCTGGTCACCTTTATCATAGGAGTTCACAGCAGGAAAGCCCTTTCCTTTCAGCCGGAATATTTTTCCTCCTTGCGTACCTGCCGGTATTTTGATCTTGGCCCTTCCGTCAATGGTGGGCACTTCTATTTGTGTGCCGAACACTGCATCGGTGAATGTGATATGCAGGTCGTAAGCAACATTCAACCCTTCCCGGTGCAGTTCTTTGTGTAGTTCTTCTTCAATCAATACAATCAGGTCGCCTGCTGATCCGCCTCTTTCTCCTGCATTTCCCCTGCCGCTTATATTTAACTGCATCCCTTCCTGCACGCCGGCTGGTATATCAATGCTAACTGTTTCTTCGCCGTACACTCTTCCTTCACCTTTGCAGCTTCCGCATTTGGCTGTTACTGTTGTTCCTTCGCCGCCGCAGGTAGGGCAGGTGGTTACCGTTTGCATCTGGCCGAGAAATGTATTCTGCACTTTTCTTACTTGTCCGCTGCCACCACATGTATTACATGTTTGTACACTTCCCTTGTCTTTTGCACCGCTTCCACCGCAGGTAGTGCAGGGGATGTATTTTTTTACTTTGATATTCTTGGTAACCCCTTTGGCTATTTCTTCGTAAGTGAGTTTTAGTTTAACCCGGAGGTTACTGCCTCTTATTCCACGGCTTCTTTGGCCGCCGCCCCGTCGCTGTCCGCCGCCAAAGAAACTTCCAAACAGATCTTCTCCGAAAATATCTCCAAACTGGCTGAAGATATCTTCCATATTCATGCCGCCACCGCTGAAACCTCCGCGGCCATTGCCGCTCATGCCGGCATGACCATAGCGGTCGTACTGTGCTTTTTTATCGGCATCACTGAGCACTTCGTAGGCTTCGGCTGCTTCTTTAAATTTTTCTTCGGCGGCTTTATCTCCGGGATTGCGGTCAGGATGGTACTGCATAGCCACTTTGCGGTACGCTTTTTTAATTTCATCTGTGGAAGCAGTTTTGGAAACTCCCAATATTTCGTAGTAATCTCTTTTAGACATAGATATTTTATTTGCCAACTATCACTTTGGCATGGCGGATGATCTTATCGTTGAGGTAATATCCTTTCATTACTTCATCTACTATTTTTCCTTTCTGTTCATCTGTTGGTGCAGTGATTTCTGAAATGGCATCATGCAGATCGGGGTTAAATTCCTGATTCAATGTTTCCATCACTTTCACACCCCTTACCTGTAAGGTATTCCGCAATTTATTAAACACTAGCAGCACACCTTCTTTCATTGTATCGGTACTGTCAGAATTTTCCAGTTGTTTTTGGGCCCGGTCGCAATCGTCCAGCACATCCAGCAGGTCGGCAATCACTTCCCGGCCGGCAGTCTGGATCAAATCCATACGTTCCTTAGCGCTACGTTTTTTGAAATTCTCAAACTCAGCAATTTTGCGAAGATATTTATCGCTTGATTCTTCGAGCTCCGCTTTTAATTTCTCCAGCATGGTTTCTTCCTCTACCGGCTCATTCAGATGAGAGGTTCCCATGATGCTGTCATCCGTATTGATATTCATTTCGGAAGCGCTGTTTTCCTGTTCTTTCATATCTTTTTCTGCCATTTTTACAAATTAACTGTCCGCCCCGTACCAAATGATACATTCGGGCGGGCAAAGGTAAGATTGTCAAGAATACTGCCAATGGCCTTGTGAAGACAAAATGGCGCAGTTAATCCCTGCAGGATAGGCTGATGATTAATCAGTAGCTTGCAGCCCTTTATGATCAAAGTAAACCTGAAACGAAAGATATCTCTCCGCATTGCCACGGGGCATCCCTGGATATTTAATAATGAAGTGGATAAAATGGATGGCGATGCAAAAGGAGGGGAGACCGTTGAGGTTTTTTCCCACGACAACAAGTTTATAGGCAAAGGATATATCAACCCCAGGTCACAGATACTGGTAAGACTGCTGACAAGAAATAAAACGGATGAAATCAATGAGCAATTTTTTCTTAAACAGATAGCCAGTTGCTGGGAATACAGAAAAAAACTAGGTTATACCGAAAACTGCCGCCTCGTTTTTGGTGAAGCAGACTCGTTGCCCCAATTAATCATAGATAAATTCAACGACTATTTTGTTATTCAAACCCTGGCGCTTGGCATTGATGTCTGGAAACCGGCTATAGTAAGAGCATTGCAAACGATATTCCACCCAAAAGGAATTTATGAGCGCAATGATGTGCCGGTAAGGGAGCTGGAAGGTTTGCCACAACATAAAGGGTTTTTATCAGACCCGTTTGAAACAAAGATCACTATTAATGAGAACGGCTTAAAATTTCAGGTAGACATTGAGAACGGGCAGAAGACCGGTTATTTTCTTGACCAGCAAGACAACCGGAGAGCTATTCAGCATATAGTGAAAGGAGCCGATGTGCTGGGTGCATTTACTTATACAGGAACTTTTGAAATTCATGCAGCTCATTACGGGGCAAAATCAGTTCTTGGACTGGATATTTCCGCCAATGCAGTGGAACAAGCTAATGCCAATGCCGCATTGAATGGTCTGGAAAAGATTTGTCGTTTTGAAACGGCCAACGCATTTGATGTGCTGAAGCAATGGGGAAAAGAGGGAAGACAATACGATGTGGTGATGCTGGACCCGCCTGCCTTTACCAAAAGCAGGGAAACCATACAGAAAGCTATAACAGGTTATAAAGAAATAAATCTTCGGGGAATGAAACTCATAAAACCGGGTGGCTTTCTGGTTACTTCTTCCTGCACCAGCCTTGTAAATCCTGCGTTGTTTCAACAAACTATAGAAATGGCTGCAAAGGATGCCCGGAGAAAATTAAGACAAGTGGTTTTTCAGTCGCAGGCAGCAGACCATCCTGTTATCTGGAATTTGGAGAATACACAATACCTCAAATTCCTGATCGTTCAGGTACAGTAGTTCAACAATAAGTTTGGAGAAATTATTTGGTGACCTGGAACTTGCCGGACTCAATTACTTTTCCAGTGGCATCGGTAAGATGATACATGTAAAGCCCACGATTAAACTCTGTAAGGTCAAGCGTTGTTTTTTGCGGCAGGTTTTTGCTTTCATACATCTTCTTTCCAAGAAAGCTAAATACCTGTAACGAAAGGCCTCTTTGAAAATTACCCTGCAAATCAAAAGTGATGTAAGTAGTAGCCGGGTTAGGGTATAAATTAATAATCCGGTCTTCAGGAATTGTTGTAGTTGGAACAATCCGTGCAGACTGGCCCTGCGACTGTATGGCAATCAACAGAATAAAGGATAGTATAGGTAGAATTCGTCTCAACGAAACAAATTTACTTTTATTATCCGAAAATTAGGCCGAAATTTTTTTCTATGCAACGTAAAACTACGATAGTTTAAAACTCTCTGTTTTTCAGTGATTTAGAGCTGGATGGAGACATTTTTTTAACTAAAGCTTAGTTCAGCCCCATCAAGATTTTTTGAATAGCTCCGAAATCCGGCACCTCAGCGGCATTGTCCAGCACTTCGGCATACTGCACTATTCCTTCTTTATCTATCACAAAAGCGGAACGTTTGGAAACACCTTTCATATTATATCCGAACATTTCATAGATAGAATCATATAGCCTTGATACATCCTTATTGAAATCACTCAGCAATGTAAAATTGAGTTGCTGATCTTCTTTGTATTTCGCTAAACTGTGTAAGGCGTCCACTGAAATGCCAAATACTTTTGCGTGCACATGATTATACCATGCAATATTATCCCTTACCGAACAGAGTTCTTTTGTGCAGGTGCTGGTAAATGCAAGCGGAAAAAACAACAATAAAACATTGTGCCCTTTCTGTTCAGACAGGGTGATCTTTTTTTTCTCACTATCGTACAAGGTAAAATCGGGGGCAGGTTGTCCAATGACTGGTTTCATTTCGGTTTTTTTGTGTGAATAAAATACAGGTAAGATATTCGGGCATTCTGCTACCTTCAAAGAAACAAATAATTGACGATAAAGTTTGCGTCAATTATTTTCACCAAAACAAATTGCAATATGAAAAAGACATTAACGGAGTTTATTGGAACTTTTTTCCTTGTCATGGGCGCTGCGTTCGGTGGAGGAGTGGGTGCGGCACTCGCATTAATGGTCATGATTTATGCAGGCGGCCATATTTCGGGAGCTCATTATAACCCCGCTGTTTCATTAGCTGTGTACATAAGAGGAAAGATCAGTATCGGAGATATGATTGGCTACTGGATGAGCCAGATAGCCGGTGCTTTGGCAGCGGCATTGGTTGTTGCATATGTTTTCGAAAAAGAAGGGGCAGGGGCATGTGCCATTGCAGATAATAACATTATGCAAGGCCTGGTAGCAGAATTGCTCGGAACATTTGCATTGGCATATGTAGTGCTGAATGTGGCTACGGCAAAAGGGACGGCAGGAAATAGTTTTTATGGTCTTGCAATTGGAGGAACTGTACTGGCCATGGCGTTGACAATTGGTCAATTTTCAGGTGGTGCCTACAACCCGGCAGTAGCTGTTGGCCTCAGCCTTCAGAAAGCATTATGCTGGAGCCAGATCTGGATCTATTTGGTTGGTTGTTTCGGCGGGGCCATCCTGGCGGGCCTTGTCTTCAAGCTGAATAATCCGGAGGATAAATAAAAAAGAAGAAAATTTTCAGAAGAGGTTGTTTCAAAAGAACAACCTCTTTTTGTTTGCAGGGAAGAATAATTATTGTTTGTCCAGCCGCATGGTCTTGGTATTGCCGCCACTGGTTTGCGATGCTTCCACATAGGTCCAGCTGTTGCGGTCGATATGCCAGCTCCCGTTGATGAGGTCCAAAGGATAGACAGCTCCTGAAAAATTGGCCCAGGTTGTCATTGTACCGGCATCACCATCCCACTGGCCTGTCTTTTCCACCGTTCCGCTTTTAATGGCATCCACTGTTTTATTTTCGTAGTATTTGAATTTGTAAGTTGCAAAATCAGCTGTAATATTTGCACCGTTCAATGTAAAACTGGTAACACCCCATTGCCCGTCAGTCATGGCCTGTATCACCAGGTCCTGTTGTTTCTCTTCTACTGTTTTACTACAGGCAGAAACAAGCAGCATCGTTGTCAGCAATAAAACAACAGTTCTTTTCATGAGAGTGTTATATAGTCACAAAATAGGCATTAAAGCCAGTTTGTCCAAGCGATAAAATACGGTTAAAACTCCGGCAGCGATTGCGGCTTGCCTTGTTTATTGTAATTTCATAAACCCGGCTCACACTTTATGTATGAAGAAATTACTGCTTCTGTCTGTTTTTTTTATTGTTCTCCAGTCTTCCGGCAGGTCACAGGGACCTGATGAATTGCTTGAACGCTGGTCTGCACAGTCACCCATTGAAAAAGTGTACCTGCATTTCGACAGGGAAAACTATATCGCCGGGGAAACAGCCTGGTTCAAGGCTTACCTGTATTCCGATTATCAACCAGACAGTATCAGCAGTAACCTGTATGTGGAATTACTGAATGGGGCAGGAACAATAGTAGCGAGGCTTGCCTTACCAGTTTTCTTTGGCGCTTCTTCGGGTCAGCTTGAGTTGGCAGATTCCCTTTCAACAGGTGTTTATTCCCTAAGAACCTACACTGTCAGCATGCTGAACCAGGATAGTGGTTTTTCAGGCAGACAAAACATTTATATCTATGGAAGGAAAAGCAATGCTATGCAACCAGCAACAGGAGAAAAGAAAATACTTCTTGCATTTTTTCCCGAAGGGGGCAATCTTATCAGCGGTATTGCCAATATCATCGCTTTTAAGGCAACGGACGGGGATGGCTTTCCTGTGTTGGTAAAAGGGCAAGTGCTGAATGAAAAAAATGAAGCGCTGACAACGTTTGATACCTATCATGACGGAATGGGCTTGTTTGCACTGAGCCCGGCAGCCGGTGAAAAATATTATGCTGTATTGGATGGAAGCGCAACGGGCTTTAAATATGACCTTCCTGCACCTGCTGATAAAGGAATTGCAGTTTCAATAATCCCGCATCCACAGGGTAATTTTTTTGAAGTAAGGCAAAAGAAAAATGACCCGGATTTTAATGTGGCTTACATGATCGGCCAGATGCAGCATCATGTTGTATTCCGGCAGGATTTTAAAACCAGTAATGAAGAGATACAGGGGGTGATCAACACGCAACACCTGCGATCAGGTATCCTGCAGGTCAGTTTTTTCAATAAGGAGGGTCAGCCGCTGGCAGAAAGATTGTGTTTTGTAAATAATAAAGAATATATACTTAATGGCAATTTGCAAGCAGATACATTGCGTTTTGCGGAAAGAAGCCGTAACAGCTTTTCGCTTCAATTGAAGGATACGATACAGGGAACATTTTCTTTATCGGTATCTGATGCTGCCTATGGGCCTTCATCAGTTAGAGAAGAAAATATATTCACCTGCCTGCTGCTTACTTCCGACCTGAGAGGATATGTGCATCACCCTGCCTGGTATTTTTCTGCAGAGAATGATTCGGTAAAAACTTCGCTAGACCTGCTGATGATGACCCATGGATGGCGGCGTTTTAAATGGACAGAACTTTCTCAAAAAATAAAGCAGGCCGCCGTGACAAAAAACCCTGCTTATATCACACTAACAGGAAAAGCAAATCTGCAGGGCACCCAAAAACCATTTGCAGACAAGCAACTGCTCCTGATGATTACCGGCCTGAATAAAAAAAGAAGCACCCATTTACTGCAAACAAACAGCGACGGCAGATTTTTTCTTGACTCATTGGTGTTTTATGATAAGAACCGCCTGCTGTTCTGTGATGTGCGGGGAAAGAAAAGCCAGTATATTGATGTGCTGCCTGACAGTGATTCGTTGCACCGCCCATTTTCATTACCCGCCGGGGCTAATATGGCTATAAAAAAAATCAGGAACGGTCAACCTCTCTGGCAAATGGATTATGATGCAATACTAAGGGCAGAAGGAATCATGCTGGAAAACGTTACAGTAAAGGCGCACAAAAAATCGCTTCTCCAGGAACTGGACGAAAAATATACATCAGGGTTGTTTTCGGGCGATGCCAATAAGATTATTGACCTGGTAAACAGTAAGGAGGAAACATCGGGGTTCAGAAATATACTTGATTACCTGCAGTTCAGGGTTGCAGGACTGCAGATATTCCAGGACGGGCTTGATTATACCATCTATTATCGCCAGGTAGCTACAGCAAGCGCTTTGGGAAATGCCCCCATGGTACTTTACCTGGACGAGGTAGAAACAGATGCATCATTTATCTCAGCCATACCGGCCAACCAGGTGGCATTGGTCAAAGTGTTTTCTTCTTTTGCAGGCTCTGTGGGGAATGCTCCGGGAGGCGTGCTGGCGGTGTACAGCAAAAAGGGTTCAGACTATTCCGGTACATCCGGGTTCGCCAATCTTTCAACCTATAATGGTTATTCAATCGTCAAAGAGTTTTATGCGCCGGATTACAGTGCAAAGAAACAGGATAATAAACCAGACAACCGGATCACCCTTGACTGGCGGCCCAATATTCTTGTGAACAGCATTGATCCTGTAATTCCTTTCTCCTTTTATAATAATGACCGTACAAAAAGTTTCCGGGTGGTGATAGAAGGTATGACGGTGGATGGAAAGATGCTGATGATTGAAAAAATATTCAGCGGCAAAGCTTTTTAAAACAGAAGACCCCGGAGTTCTTACGGGAACAGCGGGGCCTCAGGTTTTTCAACCGTTGAAAAATTATTATCTGGGAAAACCTGCATCGGCCTTCACCTCATTCATTTGCTGTGTGTGGCGGTTACTGTGGGCAGCCATGAACAGAAGAAACTGGTAACAGTCAATATAACCGAAAGGCAATTGCACTACATGGTTCCGCAGATCTTCTGTTGAAGTTTTCAGATACTTCACATGATCGTTCCTGTTCTTTTTAAAATCTGCCACTGCCTCACCCAGCGAAGCAAACCCTGTGTTTTTGGGTTGTATTGGTTCGGGTGCCTGTGCTTTCTTGCTCCGGTCCTGTATCATGGCTATCAACTGCTCGTCAGTTACTTTTATCTCCGCTCTTTTTTCAGGATTGGCAGGCGCTTTCATTGCCCCTTCAAACATGGTCCACAATAATTTTTCAGCACCGGCTATATGAAACATACATTCTTTTACCGACCATTTATCCGGAACTGCTTTAAAATTCAGTTGTTCTTCCGACAGGCCCATGGTTGCATCTATGGCAGCATCCCGGGTATCTTTCAGCATACCGAGCCCGAATTTTCTTTCCTTTTTTGAAATGGAAGTATCGTTGATTGTTCCTGCAAGGCCTGTAACAACAAGAAGTGTCAGTAATGAACGGCCCATGGTGCGTTTCAACATAGCAAATATTTTAATAGTTGTTTGGAGAAAAAAGTCATCCAGAGGGGCGGGAAATCTGCCTGCGGACGGCAGCGGACAGAAAAGGTACAAAAGATTTTGAAACCGGCAATAAAGTTTTTGGCAGGGAAGATATAAAGTTTAGTGCAGCGGCTTTTTCTTTACCATGCCACCGCGGGTATCTTTTATGCTTTGCATCACCATAAATGCATTGGGGTCAATTTTTTCAACTTCCGTGGTCAGCCGGCTGATTTCCAGCCGGGTTACCACGGTAAAAATGATATCTGCTTCTGCATCGGATTCACCCCTTTTTCCAAAACCCCTCTTTCCGGAATAAACCGTAAGGCCCCTGCCCATTTTTTGTTTGATGAAATCAGCGATCTCATCATTGTGCGGGGATATAATAGTGACGCCGGTAAACTCTTCAATACCTTCCAAAATAAAATCAACTGTTTTGGAAGCAGCGAGGTAAGTGAGAATAGAGTAAAGCGCAATTTCTACAGAAAGTAAATACGCAGCCACCGAAAAGATGATAATATTGAAAAGGAGGATAAAATCGCCGACTGACAAAGTCCTTTTGCGGCTGAGCGCAATGGCCAGCACTTCGGTACCATCTATTACACCGCCGCCGCGGATGCAAAGGCCGATACCGGCGCCGATGAAAAAGCCACCGAATACCGCTACCAGTAATTTATCCTTTGTTACATCCGGGTAGGGAAAAACCGCCACTACGAGAGCAAGGAGAGTAATAGCAATAACGCTTTTGAAAGCAAATATTTTGCTGATTTGCTTCCAGCCCAGGAATAAAAAAGGAAGATTGATAAGGATGATAAGCAGGGATAATGGAAAATCAGTCTCTTTATGTGTAAGCAGGGAGATGCCCATCACACCGCCATCTACCAATCCATTGGGTATAAGAAAACCCTGCAGCCCAAACCCTGCAGAAAAAATACCGAGCAGCATAAAAACAGCCTGGCGGGTTTCCCGCCTGACGGTCTTACGCAGACGCCATGCCCCCTTGGCCATCTGGTAACGGCTCAGCGGTTCACTCCCTTTTTTCCCAAGCGCTTTTTTTATTTCATGGATGATAAACTTGTTCTGGTACTGATCGGGGGTCATGTTTAAAGATAACCAAAATGGCTGTAGTGGGTATGTTTGAGCACAGTCTCCCACAAAGACACAAAGGGCACAACAAACTATAACTGATAACAAATACTTTGTGTTCTTAG
>CAYHPA010000113.1:0-10597 GCA_964358155.1 uncultured Chitinophaga sp. | reverse complement strand
CCTCTTCCGGCACCTGGAGGGTTACCTACTACTGGGATACGGACCATGAAGAAACATCTAATTTCAGCGGATACTCTTTTACGTTTGCAGGAGGCAGTGTGCTTACTGCAGTTAGCGGTGGCACCACCGTTACCGGAACCTGGCAAACAGGAACTGATAATTCAACCGTAAAACTCATCATTAGTTTTGCAAGTCCGGCCAATTTTGCAGAAATCAGCGAAGACTGGCACGTACTGGAAAGAACAGATACCAAAATAAGGCTGCAGCATGTAAGCGGTGGCAGTGGCGGCACAGATTATCTTACTTTTGAAAAAAATTAGTCCGGATGTTTTTTGAAGGAAACGGCTGTAACAACTACAGCCGTTTTTATATTGCACCACAAGCGGAGAAAGTTCAGGTTTCCCCAATTCGCATATCAGAGCTCTGGCAGAGTGCTGCTGACCAAAATCAGCTGCCCAAAGTAAAGCGTCCCGTAATTTGCAGGTTAATCCACAAAAAAACTTTCGCATGTTACGTCTCACATTCTTTGTTCTATTCAGCCTGCTGCTGAAGCCCTCTCAGGCACAGTACAATTGGAAATTAGAAAAGCAAAAAAATGGCATCAGTGTGTATTTGTCTGATGTGGATGGGTCAGATTTTAAAGCCGTGAAAGTAGAGTGCACTTTAACAGGTACCTACGCCAAATTGATCGCCCTGTTGACAAATGTTTCTCATTTCAGCGAATGGATATACCATAATAAAACCAGCAAGCTGATGAAAAAAAATTCGGCACTTGATTTTATTTATTACTCGGAAACTTCCATGCCCTGGCCGCTTTCCAACAGGGATGCGGTCATACAGTTGCAAATAAAAACCGACAGCCTGCCTAAGTTCCTGAGTATATCCGGGAGAGGATTGCCAACTTATTTACCCAGGATATGGGGTAATGTAAGGGTACCTCATTACAAGGCGGATTGGAAAGTGACAATGCCCACAGCAAATACCATCCAAATAAGTTACCTGCTGGAAATTGATCCGGGCGGTGATATACCTGCATGGATTGCCAATTCCTTCGCCGACAAAGGGCCGTATGGAACTTTCAGCAATATGGCGGAAGAGTTGAAGAAGTAAAACTGAAATCTTATCCGTTTGCCGGGTGCTGAGCTTGCCTAATCATGCCCGCTCTCCTGTCCTGACGCAACAATAATTTATCTGCCGGAGGTATGATAAATTGGTGATTCGCCTGCTCACATCTTGTCCCGCTTATGCGGGATGGCCTGGCACCACAGCAACGAGAGTAAAAAAGCATGCCTGTACATGTTGGTGATTTATTGTAAACTAACCTGAAAACAAATGATTCAGAAAATTTCTCCTTAGTACACAATTATTAAATACCTTTTCCATCTGATTTGCTTTATTACCTCTCTTACCAAAAACAACCAGTCATGAGAAAACAGATCATTTTCATCGCTCTCCTCACCTGCTCTTTCATTGTCCTATCAGCACAAACAGATGCTACCGACAAAATTAAAAAAGAAGGCCTTGGCAATTCCAAAGTAATGGACATTGCCTTTCATCTCACCGATGTAAGCGGACCAAGACTTACCAACTCACCCGGCTTTCTCCGGGCAGCCAACTGGGCCAAAGATGAACTGATCAAAATGGGGCTGATAAATGCAACACTGGAACCATGGGGCGATTTTGGAAAAGGCTGGGAACTAAACAAATGTTATCTCGCCATCACATCTCCTTATTATTTTCCCGTGGTGGCTATACCGAGGGCATGGACAGGCAGCACCCCCGGCAAGAATGCAATACAAAAAGAAGTGGTGCTCATCAGGGCCAAAGATTCTGCTGAGCTTTACCAGAATTATTCCGGGAAGATAGAAGGTAAGATCATTATGATCTATTCTGCCGACACACTGAAGCCTTCCTTCACTCCTGACGGTACAAGATTTACCGATGAGGAGCTTGAGAAAATGGCAAACTCAAAACCAGACACGAGCAGAAGGCCTGCCAATAATTTTAACCCCGACCAATTAACAGCTATGCGGCAGCGACAAGCCTTGCAGCGGCAGATGGGAGATTTTTACAAAAAAGAAAAACCTGCTCTTGTATTAAGCATGAGCCGTGCGGGGAACGACGGAACCCTGTTTGTGCAGGGTGGCGGCAGCTATGCAAAAGATGGAGAAAATAATTATGGATATGTGATGGTATCCAGTGATGATTATTTACGGATACAGCGCCTCATTGTTTCCGGGCAAAAAGTGGAAATGGAAGCAGAAGTGAAAACAACATTTTATGATACTGACCTGAAAGGATATAATGTAGTAGCCGAGATTCCGGGCACCGATCCTGTGCTGAAAGATGAATGGGTGATTGTGGGCGGACACCTGGACAGCTGGCAGGGAGCCACCGGTGCTACAGACAATGCCGCAGGTTGTGCCGTAATGATGGAGGCGATGCGCATCATCAAAGCAACAGGATTACAACCAAAGCGCAGCATCCGCATCTGTCTGTGGAGTGGTGAAGAGCAGGGATTGCTGGGCTCCCGTGGTTATGTAAAAAATCATTTTGCCGACCCGGTGGATATGCTGCTGAAACCGGAGCATGGAAAAGTATCGGCTTATTATAACCTGGACAATGGCACCGGCAAGATCCGTGGTATTTATTTGCAGGGGAATAAAGATGCAGGTCCTGTTTTTGCCAAATGGCTGGAACCTTTTCATGATATGGGCGCCAAAACAGTGACGATTGATAATACCGGCGGCACCGACCACCAGGCATTTGATGCGGTGGGTATTCCCGGCTTCCAGTTCATACAGGATGAAATAGAATATGATACCCGTACACACCATACCAATATGGATACCTACGATCATCTAGTTCCGGCTGACCTGATACAAGCAGCTACCATTATTGCATCCTTTGTGTACAATACGGCACAGAAAGACGAAAAAATTCCAAGGAAAACGTTACCCAAACCAAGGGGAACGGGTCAGAGGGGATTTTAAATTATAGTAATAAATTAAATGAAGAAGTTCAGCTAAGAGGTTGAACTTTTTTATTGCTTTTGTTTCTTTGATTATGCTGCAATTGGTGATCGTCTGTCACCTGGCTTGGTGCAACAGCAATTTATCTGCTGGACTTGTCTGCCGGAGGCAGAGGCAGACAAAGGCCGTTTACTTTTCCGAAGGCCAGCATAGGCAAATAATAGCGGTACTTTTCATACCTTTCAATAAATTTTATTATGACTTTTCAGGGTAATTTTTTCGAAGGAGAAACCCAATTGATCTTATTGGGTTCGTTTTTTCATATTCCAAAAGATTCAGTTGGTTCAGCCGCACCAGATTTTGAACATCTTATTGTTACTTTTAATATCAAGAATCCTGAAACGCAGCAAAACCGATTCATAAATAGTCAAGATGCATACATCTTTATCAACCAAGACAAACCTAGTATTGGTGAAGTTGTGAATCAACGACCTCACCCATATGAAGGAGAACCATGGATTTCACTTAAACAAATAGTTCTTGATGCATTTCAGGAAATGAGATCTAAAAAAAACTAGATACCTAAATGTCATGAAATATCTCCGGAATAACACATTCTTAACTCTTGCTTGCATAGCAATCCCTCTTTGTTTTAGTTGCTGCAATAAAAATTCAGCAAAAGCAAAAACTGATCTAGAAGAATTAGGATTAAAAGGAAATATAAAATCTCTTTTAGAAAATACTTATGAATATACCGGTTCTTTTGAAAGCCCAATTAGAGGAAACGGACTTCCTCAGGAAGTAGCAATTCATTTTAATAAAGAAGGAAACATCATAATCAGAAATAATAAATCATCGATCAATCTTAAATTTTTAACAACATATACATATGATGATAAAGCTAGAAAAAAGTCCGAGGTTAGTCAAACTTTTTTCCAACAAGGGAATCCACATATTACTAAATCGACTTATCACTATGACCAAAAAGGAAATTTGATAGAAATTAAAACATTTAATGAAGTAAATGACTTAATATATAAAAGCGTAATGAAATTTGATAATAATGGGAACAAAATAGAAGAAAGTGAAATTTATGCGGATGGAACTATTAATAGGAATGAAAAATTTAAATATGATAGTAAAAATATTTTAATAGAAAGTCAACAGGTGTACAAAGGCAGAATGGAAAACAAAAGCGAGTATATATATGATAATAACAATAGGCTTACTGATGATACATGGTACGATCCCAATGGAGTTTTAGCAGGAAAAATTACTATTGGATATGACAATTCAGGTAATCAAATAGAATATAGCCAACTAGAAAAAGACGGCAGCTATCTTTTGAATTATCTTTATAAATATAAGTTTGACAATATGGGTAACTGGATAGAAAGAATTTCATCTAATAAAGGCCAACCGTATGAATTTTGTACTCGTAAAATTGAGTATTACTAACGATTATTTTAAAAATCAAAATATCGTTTTATGTCAGAAATTGCATATTTAATATCTTCTGAAAAAAGAGATGCATTTACAAGTGAAATAATACTTCTAATCCCTGAAGAGTACAAAAAAGGACAGAATCATACTCCAACATGGCATAGTGATTCGCTATTTCCAGCTTTTGACCCAAGCTTTATTAGGTCTTTACCAAAAGAACATAGATGGGCCATTCAAGATGCGTATAAAAGAATTGTAATTGATTAAATGATTTGAAATAATTTTCTATACTGCACTACGTCTGCCACAATCGTTACACTTCGAAAGTTATTTATACTAAACCAATCACATGGATTAAAGACTCAACATTAATAATAGGAAATTGCTCAATTGATGAGCAGCGAACCTGCCTACCGGCATGCAAGCAGAACGATGACAGTCCCTTCCCACCTACGCTGAAGCTACGGCGGGCAAGCCCTATCTTTGCCGTTCAACAACTTGCATAATGAACCTAGAATTTAATAAGAACGAAGACGTCCTCAAACAAAGCCTCAGCGAAATGCGCCGCAGGCTGGAAAAGATATATGAAGGCGGTGGTAAAAAAGCCATTGACAAACAAAAAGAGAAAAACAAACTCACTCCCCGTGAGCGGATTGATTATTTGATTGATAAGGATTCATCATTTATTGAGATCGGGGCTTTTGCCGGTTATGATATGTATGCCGAACAGGGTGGTTGCCCTGCAGGCGGCAC
Source organism: uncultured Chitinophaga sp. (assembly GCA_964358155.1). Lineage (GTDB taxonomy): Bacteria > Bacteroidota > Bacteroidia > Chitinophagales > Chitinophagaceae > JJ008. The sequence continues at coordinate 5,429 of CAYHPA010000113.1, read as the reverse complement.
CGTTGCAGGAGTAGGTTATACTTCCCCGACGAGTCTCCTCCTTCACACAGTTTGTAATAAGAGAAACCTCCGGAGGGACTCGTCGATGACATGAACGGGCTTTCCCCATTTCTACAAAATCAGAAAATTGGGTTAATTTTAATTCAACAAAAAACAATATAGCAACTTCAAATTTATGAAATTTGAGGAGTGAGTGAGGGCATCGCTCCGCAGGCCACGAGTCCCTTTGCGGTGATTCGGTTAAGGCTGGTGCCTGCGGGAGGAGACTCGTCGGGGAAAGAAAATTATTTTAATTCCCGGTTTATTCCGGGATTTTTTATGCCGTCGCTATCTTATTATATTTATTCCTGTACTCAGCCGGTGTCAGTCCGGTTATTTTTTTGAACAGATCCCTGAAAGCCTTGGTATCTGTATACCCCACTTCATACATCACTTCATTGATATTTTTCCGGCTGCTCTCAAACTGTCGTTTGGCAGCTTCAATTTTTACTCTTTGAATATATTCAAGCACCGTGTTATGCGTAGCCTGTTTGAAACGCCGTTCAAATGTTCTCCTGCCAACAGCACAAATCATTGCCAGTTCGTCCACAGAGATTTTCTCATGTATGTTTTGCTCAATATATTCCTGTGCTTTCAGTATCTCTTTGTCCTTATGATCTTTCTGACCCTTAAAGATGGCAAAAACCGCCTGGCTGTTCCTGTCAATATCAATAGCAAAATATTTAGAGGCGAGTATGGCAGTTTCCCGGTTGGTATATTTCTCCACCAGATAAAGCAGCAGGTTCCAGTAAGAATTAGCGCCACCACTGGAGTAAATACCCTGCTCCTCTGTTACTATGCCCCCACCCACCAGTTCCACATCAGGATACATTTCCCTGAACTCATTCTGAAAACCCCAGTGCGTTGAACATTTTTTCCCGCTTAATAACCCTGTTGATGCAAGCAGAAATGCACCCATGCAAAGTGAAGCCACTTCAGCCCCTTTATGATACTGCTGTATGATCCACGGTATCAATGCCTCATTTTTTTTAATCGCCGACTGCATATCACCAAACAGGGCAGGCACAAAAATCAGGTCTGTTTTTTTTACATCTTTCAGCTGTTTGTCTGTGTGAACCGAATAGTAACCGTTATTCAGGTGAACTTCGCTGCTGGCTCCCACCAGTTCCACTTCAAACAAAGGGGCTTTTCCTGATGCAAGGAAAAACTGGTTCACTGCCGTAAATAGATATTGAGGATCGGCAATAGCCTGCATCACCGATGACTCAGGAACAAGGATGGATATTTTTTTCATTCAATAAAGGTAGTGAAAGGCCCTGTCGCAATCAACCCGCAAAACCGTCATATACGCCACCCATAAAATTTAAAGAAGCTTCCAATCTTTGTGCTGAGAACGCAATCATCAAACTATAATTAACAACAATGGCAAAGCTCAATCCTTATTTAACTTTCAATGGCAATTGCAGGGAAGCGATGAATTTTTACAAAGAATGCATCGGTGGCGAATTATCATTGATGACAGTTGGCGGCTCCCCGATGGAAGGCCAGATGCCGGCAAAATATAACCAGAGCATCCTGCACTCTCACCTGAAAGGAAATGGTTTTGAGATTATGGCCTCTGACATGTCACCCGAAGCACTCAGAGAGGGAAATGACAACCACCTGTGCCTTACTTATGACAGCGAGGAAGAGACCCGGAAAGTTTTCAATACACTTTCGGCCGGTGGTAAAGTGCTGCAGCCGCTGAGCCAAATGTTCTTTGGTATCCTGGGTGATTTCATCGATAAATATGGGAAAAAATGGATGCTGGTTTGTGAAAATGTAAAATGAAGAACTTAAAACAGAATCAGTATGAAGGCCATCAACCCTTACTTAACCTTTAACGGCAATTGCCGGGAGGCCATGAATTTTTATAAAGAATGCCTTGGCGGCGAATTGTTTTTCCAAACCGTTGGCGATTCGCCGCTGGCTGATAAAATGCCTGTACAAATGAAAGAAAGCATCCTCCATTCAACACTAACAAGGGAAAACTTAGTACTGATGGGCTCTGATATGGTGGCTGACGGAGGGCTGATAAAGGGAAATGCGGTATCATTAATGCTTGACTGCAACAGCGAAGAGGAAATAAGGAACTGCTATACAAAACTCGGAGAAGATGGAGAAGCCACTCATCCGCCGGAGCTCACTTTACGGGGCGCTTTGTTCGGTGATTTGACTGATAAATATGGTAACCACTGGCTGCTGCATTTCACTAAAAGTAATAAATAGATTTGTTTATCTTAACAGCAAACAAAACCAACATGGCAACCTCATGAAAAGGATCCCTGCCAAAAATGTGAGTGAATATATCAAGGCATTTCCGCCGGCAGTGCGGGCAAAACTTTCAGAGATCCGCAAAACGGTGAAAGCGATAGCGCCGCAGGCAGATGAGGTCATCAGCTATGGAATACCCGGCTATAAATATCATGGCATGCTGTTTTACTTTGCAGCTTTTACAAATCATATCAGTGTATATCCTGCGCCAAGAAATGTGGAAGCATTTAAAAAAGAACTGGCAGCGTATAAAGGAGGAAAAGGAACGATGCAGTTCCCGCTTGACAAACCCCTTCCCCTGGGCCTTATCAAACGAATAATAAAGTTCAGGATAAAGGCAAATGAGGAAAAAACAGCATTGAAAAAAGTGAAACCAAAAAAATCTTAAGCAAAGTATATGGAAAAAATTAATTTCTCTATACCAGTCAATGCCCCCAAAGAAAAAGTATGGGAAATGCTCTGGAACATGGACGCTTACCGGGCATGGACCAGCGCCTTTTGCGAAGGTTCTTATGCCAAAACGGATAACTGGAAAGAAGGCAGCAAGGTATTATTCCTTGATGGAAAAGGAAGTGGCATGGTGAGTATGGTGGCTGCCCACCGGCCCAATGAGTTCATGTCGTTCCGGCACCTTGGTTTTGTAAAGGATGGTGTGGAAGATACCAGCAGCGATGCAGTAAAAGGCTGGGCTGGCGCAACAGAGAATTATAGCCTGACAGGAGAAGACGGCAGCAGCAGCCTCTCAGTGGAAATGGATGTGACGGATGACTTCAAGGAATATATGATGAAAACAATGCCGGTTGCGCTGCAAAAAGTAAAAGAATTGGCAGAGGGAACCATCAAAACAGTTATCACTATCAAAACTGAAGTGAATGCACCCGCAGAAAAAGTATGGAACTGCTGGACGGCACCGGAACATATTGTGAACTGGTGCCATGCATCAGACGACTGGCATGCACCTGCTGCCGAGAATGACCTGCGAACAGGTGGAAGATTCAAAACAGTGATGGCCGCCAAAGACGGAAGTTTCAGTTTTGATTTCGGAGGCGTTTATACCCAAGTGAAAGAGAATATGACCATTGAATACACGATGGATGACAGCAGAAAAGTGAAGATCGCTTTTGAGAGCAAAGACGGGAAGACCCATATCAGCGAAAGTTTTGAAGCAGAGAATATGAACTCGCTGGAACTGCAAAGAACCGGCTGGCAGGCGATACTGGATAATTTCAAAAAATATACTGAGCGTATCTAAATAATATGCTTTACAGAAACTACCTTAACGCTTAAAAAAATTATATGGCAACAACAAGCACTTATCTCAATTTTCCCCGTGATACGGAAGAAGCTTTCAATTTTTACAAATCAGTTTTTGGTGGTGATTTCCTGGAAGGAAAAATTCACCGTTTTGGCGAAATACCTGCACAGGAAGGAATGCCGCCCATGCCGGATGCAGATAAAAACCTGGTGATGCATGTGGCCCTGCCCATACTCGGCGGGCATTTGCTGATGGGAACCGATGCGCCGGAGTCAATGGGTTTTACCGTCAATAAAGGGAACAATGTTTATATCTCCCTTCACCCGGATTCAAAAAAAGATGCCGATGATCTTTTTGCCAAACTGGTCGAAGGAGGAGTAGCAGAGATGCCCATGCAGGATATGTTCTGGGGTGATTATTTTGGTTCCCTGACAGATAAATTCGGTGTTCGCTGGATGGTCAACTTTCATCAGCAACCCGCTTAATTGATTATTGTTTTACGCTTTGCCCGTTGTAATTAAGAATTAAAGAATGGACAAAACTCCTGTTGTAATAGAAAAACTGTACAGTGTTTCAGCAGAAAAGATATGGGATGCCCTTACAAAGGAGGATCAGATGAAGCAATGGTATTTTGACATTCCCGGATTTAAGCCGGAAGTCGGTTTTGCGTTTCAATTTTATGGAGAAGGTAAAACCGGTGAAAAGTTTTTACACCTGTGCAGAATCACTGATGCAGTAAAGAATAAAAAACTGCGGCATAGCTGGAGCTATGATGGCTATGAAGGAAACTCTTTTGTAACCTTTGAGCTGTTTGAAGAAGAAGGAAAGACAAGACTCAAACTTACTCATGAAGGACTTGAGACGTTTCCGGTTACAGCCACCGATGACTTTGCCAAAGCCAATTTTGAAGAAGGCTGGAATCATATTACCGGCATATCCTTAAAGGAGTTTATAGAAAAATAAAACTGATGAAACGATTATTGAATTTTCAGCCCTATAGCGCCGACCTTGGCATCCTGCTCGTAAGATTGACGCTCGGTGGATTGTTTGCCTGGCATGGGTATGATGCACTGTGTCATTATGATCTTTATTTGTCCATGTCGAAGTCTACCATTGGGCTCGGAGCCAACCTTGAATTTCATCTTGTTGTGTTTGCCCAGCTCATCTGCGGCATTACTGTTGCACTGGGCTTTTTAACAAGGCTCTCTGTCATACCTCTTTTCATAATAATGACTGTAGCATTTTTTGTCGCCCACAAAAACGATCCCTTCGTGGCAAAAGAATTACCTTTTACATTCTGGCTGCTCTGCCTGCCCGTTTTTGTTTTTGGTGGCGGACGATTTTCCATTGACCGGTTTATTTTCAAAAAATAGCAGGGCAACTTTTTTACAGCCAATTACGTTATATTACAGGACAGATACCCTTTATTGTAAAAATAAAAGCATGAAAAGAATCCCTTTTGTTTCATTCTGTATTGTTACTATTGTTACCCTAGCAGCATCCTGCAGCAAGGACGGAGGTGGTGGTGGCAGTAGTAATCTTGATTGCAGTACCGTTACCAACAAAGCTTTTGCAGCGGATGTAAATCCAATTATTCAATCAAGATGTGCCATAGCAGGTTGTCATGCGGCAGGGAGTACCAACAGCGGTGGGCCATTTACCAACTACACCGAGATATTTAATAAACGGAGTAATATACGGACTGAAGTCTCTTCAGGCCGTATGCCACAAGGTAGAAGAACCCCAGACCATTCCGGATCTAAAATGCCAATGGGAATGGGCGGTTCACACTCTGGAAGTATGCCAGGCGGCAGAACGACTCGCGACACTTCAGGTGATCAGGTGAAACCTTGGAAAGATA
>CAYHPA010000112.1:0-10719 GCA_964358155.1 uncultured Chitinophaga sp. | reverse complement strand
TCTCTCCATGTTCCAAAGCAGTATGAGTTATTATTGGAAACAGGTTGCCATATAGCGGCTGTATTTTTCAGAAAAGTCCCTTTGACAAGCCCCTGCATGAACTTAGCAAGGTCCTGAATATTGGATCCCCAGCCGCCACCCGGGAGTTTCCATTCCACATCGCCTTCAGTAGTACTGATGATGGCACCGTTGCAGTCTTTATTATATCCACCCGGATCGGCAGGGTAAGCAGTCAGACTTGTCATTCCCGCTTTAACGGCGATATTATTTTTTACATAAGTCTCGTATGGAATACTTGTTGCTTCTTCAACAGTGGCGCCAAGAAGATTGTATCCGAACGTAGTATAATTATACTTTGAGCCGGGATTAAAATCAAGTGGCGCATAGGAGAATACGGCCACACATTCTTTTGCATTGAAATTGTTCTTTGATTTGTAGTTCCCTTCTTTGATATTGTCATACTGGTTTACACCACCCCTGTGGTTTAGCAGGTTACTTACCGTAACGTTTGCTTTATTACCTGTAGTTGGCCAGTAACTTACACGATCGGCTATTGTATCGGTCAGGGCCAAATTTTTATTTTCTATCGCTTTAAAAACAGCCACGGCAGTCAATGGTTTCGAAATAGAAGCCCAGCGAAAAACGGTATTGGTACTGATCGGCTTTTTTCTCAGCCGGTCGTGATGGCCGTATGCTTTTACATGCACAATGTTCCCATTTTGAACAACAGCAACCGCACAACCATATATTTCCTGCTTAACCATCTGGTCCTCTACGGCCTTGTCCACATTTGCCAAAAAAGGAAGTGGGGCTGTTGTTGATGTTTTTTTCGATGCAGAGGTAAAAATCAGTACTGAAATAGCTGTACTGCAAAGAACAAAAATGAAACGGGTAAAATAGAAGGGATTCTTTTTCATACGCATCCTTTTTGTGTGATAGAAACAGGTTCTGAGAAGTGATCGTAAGACACATCGGGATACGGAAGAAGCAACACGTTAAAAAGTTGCAACAGAAAGGTAGAACAAATCTGTTAGTTAAAGCTAAATTGCCTTTACCAGGTAATAATTCTTCTTTCCTTTCTGTACCAGCAAATATTTGTTGTGGAGTAAGAGGCTGTCCTCTATTTTATAATCAACCGATTCAATTTTTCTGCGATTGATACTGACGCCGCCACCCTGCACCATTTTCCTTGCTTCTCCCTTGCTTGGGAGAATATTTGTTTCTGCCAGGAAAGAAACAACATCAATACCCTGCACCAGTTTCTCTTTTGAAAAATCAAATTTCATCACACCCTCCATTCCTTCCAGGTCATTAATACTCAGGCTTTCTGCAGGTGCGGTTTGATTGGCAAAAAGTTTTTCAGTGGTAGCAACAGCTTCTGTCAGTGCTTCCTTACCATGTACAAATACGGTCACTTCTTCTGCCAGTTTTTTTTGCAATACTCGTTTGCCTGCATCTTTTTGATGTTCTTCAAGAACAAAGTTTACTTCCTGCTGGTTTAAGAAAGTAAAGATCTTAATCCATTTTGTTGCATCCTCGTCGCTTGCGTTTAGCCAGAACTGATAAAATTGATAGGGGGTTGTTTTAGCGGGATCGAGCCACACATTCCCGCTTTCGGTTTTGCCAAACTTGCTGCCGTCAGCTTTTGTTATCAACGGGCAAGTGAAAGCAAAAGCCTCGCCGCCGGATTTTTTTCTTATCAACTCTGTGCCTGTCACAATATTTCCCCATTGGTCGCTGCCTCCCATCTGTAACTTGCAGTTCTTGTTCTTGTAGAGCCAATAAAAATCATAGCCCTGAACCAGTTGGTAAGTAAATTCAGTAAAGCTCATGCCTGTATCGCCTTCAATTCTTTTCTTCACACTGTCTTTGGCCATCATGTAGTTCACGGTGATATGTTTGCCCACATCACGGATAAAATCAAGGAAACTGAAATCTTTGAACCAGTCATAATTGTTCACCATTTCAGCGGAGGTTTTACCGCAATCAAAGTCCAGGAATTTCTCCAGTTGTTTTCTTACTCCTTCCTGGTTGTGGCGCAACACCTCTTCACTCAACAAATTCCTTTCCTCGCTTTTGCCGCTGGGATCACCCACCATGCCGGTGGCACCACCAACCAGTGCAATGGGTTTATGACCTGCTTTTTGAAAATGAACCAGCAGGAGGATAGGTACTAAACTGCCTATATGGAGGCTATCGGCAGTTGGGTCGAAGCCGATATATCCGGTAGTCATTTCCTTTTGTAGCTGTTCTTCCGTTCCAGGCATGATGTCCTGTATCATTCCCCTCCATCTTAATTCTTCAATCAGATTCATTTCTAAATCACTGGTTTTGAGCAAAAGTAAGGCAGAATGCCCTTGCAGGACTTCCGGGGCAATATTTTTCTAAATAATTCGTTTTCAGATACTAGTCTTTTTGTCCAATATACCTATGAATTTCGGACGGCAAAGACTAATTTTACAAGCAGCCCGTACGTATGAAAGCGAGTCTTACTCAAACGCTTATCGAAAATTGTCCGAATGAAACCAACCACTATTTATTTGACCCTGCTGACGACTGTTCTTTCTTTATCCGCCACCGCTCAGTTCAGGAAGTATTCTAATGAGTTTTTAAATATTGGCGCTGGCGCCCGGGGTCTTGCTATGGGGGGAAGCCAGGTAGCATCTGTGAATGACGGAACATCCGGATATTGGAATCCTGCCGGGCTTGTTGGCATCAAGGAACACCCGCAGATCAACCTGATGCATGCAGAATATTTTGCCGGAATCGGTAAGTACGATTATGCCAGTGTTGTTTTCCCCACTTCAAACCAGAAAAGAACTATCGGTATCACCGGTCTTCGATTTGCTGTGGATGATATCATGAACACATTATTCCTTGTTGAACCCGATGGCTCTATCAATTACAACAATATCCAGGCGTTTTCTTCCGCCGATTATGCTTTCATTTTCTCCTTTGCACAAAAGCTGAAAGAAACCGAAAAGAAAAATATTCACTTCGGGCTGAATGCAAAAGTCATTCACCGTAGTGTAGGCAAGTTTGCCAAAGCATGGGGCTTTGGATTGGATGCAGGTCTGCAGATTTACAGCAACAAATGGAAATTTGGCATTGCCGGCCGTGATATCACCAGCACTTTCAATGCATGGTCTTTTTCATTTACTGAAAGGGAAAAAGAAGTTTTGTATCTGACCAATAATGAAATTCCTGTAAAGTCAACAGAGTTGACCGCCCCGAGGCTGGTGCTTGGCGTAGCCCGGGATTTTAAATTGGGTAAGAAATTGAGCTTGCTGGCCGAGGCTAATGTGGATGTAACTTTTGACGGGCAGCGAAATACTTTGATTAGTGCCGATCCGGTAAGCGCCGACCCAAAGCTTGGGCTGGAACTGAATGTTAACAATGTATTTTTTCTTCGCGGAGGCATCAATAATTTCCAGAGGGCATTGGCAGATGGCGATACTGTGAACCAAAAGAAAGTATGGATTTATCAGCCCAGCGCCGGTGCAGGTTTCCGCATTTCCAATGTAACGGTTGATTATGCGTATACCAACCTTGCTAACCAATCCAATCCTTTGTTCACCCATATCTTTTCATTGAAACTTGATTTGGTGAATAACAAAAAAGACTAAAATGTATCTGTACCAGTAAAACTTAGATGCGATGAAAAAAATTTTACTTCCATTACTGCTTCTCTCAGGTTTGTTTGCCGGAGCGCAGGTCTATAATAATGAATGGATAAACTACAGCCGGACCTATTACAAGTTTAAAGTCGGCTCTACCGGTGTACACCGGATTGCCCAGCCAGTTCTCGCATCATTAGGTATTGGCAGCACAGCTGCCGAGCAATTTCAGCTTTGGAGAAACGGGCAGCAGGTTCCGCTCTATACGACTGTTCAAACCGGGCCAATGAGCGGCAGCGATTATATTGAATTTTGGGGTGAAATGAATGACGGTAAGCCAGACAATGTTTTGTATCGTGACAGCGACTATCAGTTAAATGATAAATGGAGCCTTGAAACAGATACGGCTGCATATTTTCTTACAATCAATCCTGCCGGCGGAAACCTGAGATTAGCTCCGGCGACCTTTTCATTACCGTCTGCATTGCCGGTAGAGCCTTATTTTGTTGCTACTGTTGGCAAGTATTACAGAGATAAACTCAATCCTGGTTATGCAGCTGTCGTGGGAGAATATGTGTATTCATCAGCATATGATCAAGGTGAAGGGTTAACATCTTTTGACCTGGGTACAGGACTTACCAAACAGGAGGGGTTCCCTTATTTAAGCACCTATACCGGGGCTGGAGCACCAACCCCTGTTTTGAAAGTAAATATGGCGGGCAATGCTTTAAACCCACGAACTGTGGAGATAAAACTGAATGGCAACCAGGTAGCGCTGCCTACTATGGATTTCTTTGACTATGTAAAATTTGTCTTGCCGATAACAGTCGGTGATATCAGCAGCGGTTCAGCGGTCGTGGATATTAAAAACAACTGTCTTACACCCAATGACCGGATGGTAATAGCGAAAACAGAAATAACCTATGCCCGCACATTCAACTTTCCGTCCGGAGATACTACCAATAATTTTTCATTTGAGTTACCGGCTAATGCTGCTGGTAATTATCTGGAGATAACCGGCTTCTTCAATTATGGAACAATTAGCCCCATTGTGTACGATTTAACCAATGGCAAAAGATATGTCTGTGACATTTCAACTCCTTCTATTGTAAAAGTACAATTGGATCCTTCTGCCACAGCCCGCAAGCTGATACTGTTCAGCCAGAACCCAACACTTGTCAGGGCTGTTACCTCGCTTCAGCAACGGAATTTTATAAACTATGGCTTGGCTGCCAACCAGGGTGATTACCTGATCATTTCCCACCCGGCATTGACCACGGCAACAGGAGGAGGCAACCCGGTGGAGAATTACAGGGCTTATCGGAGTTCAGCAGCGGGGGGCAGCCATAATGCAAAAATTTATATGGTTGATGAGTTATTTGACCAGTTTGCTTTTGGCATCAAGAAAAATCCTTTGGCTATTCGCAATTTCATACGCTGGACAAGGGCAACATATAATGCACCCATCAAAAACGTCCTGCTGATCGGAAAAGGAATTCAATATATACAACATCGTACTTACGAAAGCCACCCCGATATTGAAAAGCTGTCTTTTATACCACCCTTTGGACACCCTGCATCTGACCAATTGCTTGCGGCAGACCCGGGTTTGAATGAAATACCTAATGTTCCTATTGGCCGTATTTCGGCAATAAATGGGGATGAAGTAGCTACCTATCTTGCTAAAGTAGTACAGTATGAACAACAGCAGGCTTTTCAATCACCATTGATTATTGATAAAGCATGGATGAAAAACGTAGTGCATGTGGTAGGTGCAAGTGATGCCAGCCTGGGGGCCATATTGCTGACCGATATGGACAAGTACAGAACTATTATTAAAGACACTCTTTATGGAGGCAATGTGAATACTTTTGCCAAAGTATCGGCTACCCCGGTGGAACAGGCCAGCAGCGAAAAACTGTATAAACTTTTCCAGGAAGGTATCGGACTGCTTACTTACTTCGGGCACTCTTCCGCAAGCACACTCGAATTCAATCTGGATAACCCCGACCAGTATAATAACCCTTCAAAATATCCCGTTATGATTGTGATGGGCTGCAATGCGGGAAATTTTTTCAATTTCAATACCCTCCGGTTTCTTACAAAAGAAACACTGTCTGAAAAATTTGTACTGGCCAATCAAAGGGGTTCTATCGCTTTTATAGCCAGCACCCACCTCGGCATTGTACATTATCTTGATATTTACAATACCAGGACATATACATCTGTAACGACCACTCACTATGGTAAAACATTGGGTGAGATACTCCGGGAATCTATCATACAGACCTATAACCTGACCACTCAAAATGATTTTTATGCCCGGTTTCACTGTGAGCAAAACACCCTTCACGGCGACCCTGCCCTGAAGCTGGGTGTTTCCATGCCCAAACCTGATTATGTAATTGAAGACCCATTGGTGAAAATTTCTCCCCAATTCATATCTGTGGCTGAATCAAATTTCAAAGTCGACGCCAAGTTTATGAACCTGGGACAGGCGGTTAACAAAAATATAGTAGTGGAATTAAAACGGACTTTCCCTGATCTCACCACACAGGTGATAAGGCGTGACACCATTCCCGGCATTCGTTATATTGACTCGCTGTTGTACACCATTGATATTGTGCCAACCCGTGACAAGGGTTTGAACAGGATCACAATTTGTGTGGACGCCGATAATGTTGTAGACGAATTGTATGAAACCAATAATTGCATTACAAAAGATATATTTATTTACGAAGATGAAGCAAGACCGGTATATCCTTATAACTTATCCATTGTTAGCAATCCTGCCATGAAACTGATTGCTTCTACAGCAAATCCTTTCAGCCCGATGAAGGAATACACCATGGAAATGGATACGACCGAATTGTTTAATTCTCCGTTCAAAGTCATACGCAGCATCAGTTCATCCGGTGGCATACTTGAGTTCAATCCGGGTGTCAGCTTTACGGATAGTACAGTTTATTACTGGAGAGTAGCGCCAGTGCCTGTAAGCGGGCAACCTGTTTGGAACAAATCCTCTTTTGTGTATCTGAGCAATAGTGGTCCCAACGCCAGCGACCCGGGCTACAACCAATCACATTTTTACCAGCATACAAAATCCGGCTTTAGCAGGCTTTATCTCGATACGGCCTCCCGAAGCTTCAAATACCAACCTGTAGCCCATAATCTTTTCATGCGTTTGGGCAGTTGGGTTACCAGTGGTTGTGTTCAGGAGGCATGTCTTTCTGTTTCCGTAGATGGTACGCCAAGTATCCGTCTTGTCAACTGGTTTTCATCCTTAGTATTTAATGTCGTAGATCCCGTTTCTTTCAGTGTATGGCAAAACCAGGTTATTCAAAATCCTACCTGTCCGTCAACCAACGATCCGGCTACATTAGGGGTGGGGTTGTACAATAGCACCTCCCCGCTAAATTGCTTTGGCCAGTTAAGACAGTATCATTTTGAATACCGCTATACTGATACATCCAGCCGCAGAAAGATGATGGAATTTATGCAGAACTCAGTTCCTGATGGTTATTATGTTGTAGTGAGGAATTTTACCCTCGATCCAAATAGTTTCCCCGGCTTTCCTGTGGCATGGGCAAACGATTGGGCAGCCGATACGGCCATACATGGTTCCGGAAGATCATTATATCATTCATTAAAAAATGCCGGCTTCACCGGAATAGATTCGTTCTACAGGGCAAGGCCATGGGGCTTCGTGTATAAGAAAAACGACCCTTCATTCACTCCTAAATGGCTGGTGGGTGATGGTGTGTTTGACAATCCGACATTCTCGGTTGACTGTCCGGCTTCGGATACACTTGGATTCGTTACATCACCACTTTTTGGTCCGGCCAAAGGATGGAAACTGCTTAAGTGGAGAGGCAATGCAGATGGAGTCGGTGACACTGCCACCGTAGATGTGATTGGTGTAATGAGTGACGGAACTGAAACAACGTTGTTCAGTAACCTGACTACCGCCCAGCAGAATTTTGATATTTCTTCCATTAATGCTGCTACCTATCCATATGTGAAGCTGAGACTAAGTTCAATGGATAAGACAAGCTTTACTCCTTACCAGTTACGGTATTGGAGGGTAACCTATATTCCCGTACCTGAAGGTGCTATCGCAGCCAACCTGTACCTGAAAGTAAAAGATTCAGTGGATGTGGGTGAACCGATGGACTACAAAATTGCTTTCAAGAATATAAGCGAGGCAAACTTTGACAGTTTGAAAGTGAAACTGATTATTACCGACAGGAATAATGTACCTAATATTGTTCCTATACCAAAGAGAAGGCCATTATTGGTGAATGATACATTGAACCTCGGAACGCTTATCAATACAAGCACTATTCCCGGGCACAATACCACATTCCTGGAGGCCAATCCCGATAACGACCAACTGGAACAATTCCATTTCAACAATTTTGCCTTCAGGAGCCTGTATGTAAAACCAGACAGCCTGAATCCATTGCTGGATGTAACCTTTGATGGAGTGCATATCCTCAACAGGGATATTGTGGCATCCAAACCTGACATTATCATCAAGCTGAAAGATGAAGCGAAGTGGATGATACTGGATGATACGGCCTTGCTTACACTACAGGTACGTTTTCCGAATGGATCTCTGCGCAGATATTATTTTAATAACGACACCCTAAGGTTTACTCCTGCAGGGCAGGCCCCCAATCCGGATAATACTGCAATGATCAATTTCAGGCCATTCTTCCCTGCAGATGGTGAATACGAAATGATTATTACTGGTAAGGACAAGAGCAATAATGCAGCGGGAGCCATTGAGTACCGGGTCTTATTTGAGGTAATCAATAAACCGATGATCTCGAATATGCTGAACTATCCGAATCCGTTCACTACTTCTACGGCATTTGTATTCACCATTACCGGAAGCGAAGTGCCGCAGAATATCAAGATTGAGATAATGACCATCACGGGTAAAATTGTACGTGAGATCACCAGCCAGGAATTGGGGCCATTGCATGTGGGAAGAAACATCACTGAGTTCAAATGGGATGGTACTGATCAGTACGGACAAAAACTGGCCAACGGTGTTTACCTGTACCGTGTGGTTACCAACCTGAATGGTAAAGCATTGGAAAAATATACTAGTCAGGACGATAAGACCGACAAATACTTTAATAAAGGCTATGGCAAAATGTACCTGATGCGGTAAGAAAAATATTCCCGAATAAGGAAAGTCCTGCCCCGGCAGGACTTTTTTTTACGCTGCAGGAAAGCGACATTTGCCGTTTATGAATATGCAGGCAATTAAAGACCTGGTAAAGCGAAGTTTTCTGGGAATTGTTTACAGGCGAAGGCGAAATGCAAAAAGGAAATTGGAACTGGAAAACCATTTAGCATCGCTCAATGCAGTAAAACCGGAAAAACTGTCAGATACTTCGTTTGATATTTTCACTTATCATGGCGAAGATGGTATTATTGCTTATCTGCTAGGTCATTTAAGAGATGTACCGCCGGTGTTTGTTGATATCGGCGCCGGAGATTGCATCATAGGTAACTGTTCATCTTTGATAGTACATGATGGCTGGGAAGGTGTTTTTTTTGACAAAGACTGCAGGAAGCTCGCAGTGGGAAAAAAGTTTTATAAAGAAGAACTGGCAAAAGGAGTGAACCTCAGATTTGTTGAGGGAGAAATAACTCCTGGTAATATAAATGAGTTGTTATTAAAAACCGGAATAAAAAAGGATATCGGCCTTTTGTCTGTTGACATTGATGGGAACGATTACTGGATATGGAAAGCGGTAGAAGTAATTTCACCCCGGATTGTTGTGATAGAATCAAAAGTGGAGTTTGGGCTGCATGATGTTATTGTTCCTTATGGCAATCATAATCACCGTTCTGTTGACACTATGTACAACGGAGCATCGGCGAAGGCATCTGTAAAGCTTGCAAGGAGGAAAGGATATAGATTAGCAGGAGCAAACAAGCAAGGATACAATCTCTTCTTCGTGAGAGAAGATGAGCCAATTAAATCAGAATCAACAGAAGTGGCCCTGAGTTCTGAAAGTGCTGTCAGGTCATTTTATCCCGAATCTTTTTTTAGTGAGCATAAATTTGTAACAGAATAGGAATACGCATGGCTAAAATTGGTATTAACATAGCGACAGGAAGTTTGCAGCAAAATGAAATGATTGTTGGCATTGACTTAGGTACAACCAATAGCCTGGTGGCCATCATTCATCCGGATACAAAAAGCCCTGTTGTATTAAAGGAGCATAATCGGGCAGCCCTTGTTCCATCCATTGTTCATTTTGGAGGAGCAGGTGCAATAACTGTTGGTGATGAAGCAAAAAACTTTCTTATCACAGAACCGCATAACACCGTTTTTTCCGTAAAGCGATTGATGGGGAAATCATATGCTGACGTAAAGGACCAGGCATCTTTTTTTACGTATAAAGTCATTGATGATAATACTGAGAGCCTCGTGAAGATACAGGCAGGATCGGTGTTCTATTCTCCGGTTGAACTTTCGTCATTTATTTTGAAAGAGTTAAAAAACAGGGCAGAGCATATTCTGAAAACACCTGTTACAAAGGCTGTGATAACAGTACCCGCTTATTTCAATGATGCGCAGCGGCAAGCAACCAGGGATGCGGGTAAACTGGCAGGTCTTGATGTATTGAGGATCGTGAATGAACCCACAGCCGCCAGTCTTGCTTATGGTTTGGGAATGAGCAGGGACGAAACAAAAACTATAGCAGTTTACGATCTGGGCGGTGGCACATTTGATATTTCTGTTTTGCGTATTGCCGGCGGAATTTTTGAGGTATTATCAACCAACGGCAATACATATCTGGGTGGGGATGATTTTGACAGAACTATCATGGATTTCTGGGTAAAGGCGGTTGGGTTAACAGGAGAAGAGTTACAAGCCAACAAAAGCCTTGTACAGGAATTACGATTGAAAGCTGAAGAGGCGAAGAAATACCTGAGCACAAATGCACATTATGAAGGTGGGGTAGCAGGGCATAGTTTTTCACTAAGTAAAGTTCAATTCGAAAAACTAATTGAGCCATTCGTTGCAAAAACAATTCAATGCTGTAAAAATGCATTACAGGATGCAGGGTTAAAT
>CAYHPA010000111.1:0-10757 GCA_964358155.1 uncultured Chitinophaga sp. | reverse complement strand
ATATCGAAAGAAAAAGAAAATTTGATGAAAAAGAGCTGGAGCTGAGCCGCCTGCGGGAATTAAAAACAAAAGCAGAGCTGGATGCCCTGCACTCAAAGATCAACCCTCATTTTTTATATAATGCACTGAACTCAATAGCTGACCTGTCGGTGACGGATGGCAGAAAAGGCAGAAAAATGACCATTGCACTGGCCGACCTGTTCCGTTACAGCATCAATCATAGCGATCATAACTATGCTACAGTAAAAGATGAAGTGGAAATGGCGGAAGTGTATCTTCAGATTGAGAAGATACGTTTTGAAGACCAGTTGAATTACACCCTTGATATTGATAAGGAGCTCAATCATTACCTGGTGCCAAGGTTTGTACTGCAGCCTGTGGTGGAGAATGCGGTGAAACATGGATTAAAAGCCACAGGCAGGATGACGGAAATACTGATAGAAGTTAAGCGGGGCGAGAATGGATTGGAATTGATCGTAGCCGATAATGGTCCGCTTTTTCCTGCAGAAATTTCTCCGGGATATGGTGTCAAGAGCATGTTTGATAAACTGGACCTGTTGTTTCCGGGGCAATATGAAGTTCATTTTGCGAATGAACCCCGCAAGCAGGTAACTATTCGTATAACAAAATTGATGAAAGATGAACCAGTTGTTTAAAGCGATCATCATTGATGATGAACCCGCTGCCCGCCGGCTGATGAAAAGCCTGCTGCAGGAACATAAGGATGTGGTAGAAGTGATTGCTGAAGCAGCCAATGGGGGAGAGGCCATTCAAAAGATTGAATCACTGTTACCCGACGTTATTTTTCTCGACATACAGATGCCCGACCTTACCGGCTTTGAAGTGATTGAACGGTTACAACATAAACCCAATATCATTTTTACAACAGCCTATGAGCAATATGCCATCAAGGCGTTTGAAACTTTTTCCATTGATTATTTGCTGAAACCCATTAAAGAGGAAAGACTGGAACAAAGTATTGCCAAACTTAAAAAATTCGGAAAGATGGCTGGCCCGATTGATGTAAGCGGTCTGCAGCAGATCATCCAGCAATTAAAAACGCCCCAGAAAGCGCCAGCGCTTCCTATTAAAACCGGTGACCGAATCAACCTGCTTAAGTTTGAAAACATCAGCTACCTGGAGGCCAATGATAAATATGTGTTTATCTATACCATTGACGGGCAGAAGCACCTGACAGACCAATCCCTTGTGGCGCTGGAAGCAAAACTGCCAGCTCAATTCTACAGGGTGCAGAAGTCATTTATCATTAATAAGGAAAGGGTAAAGGAGATGCACAAGCATTTCAATGGCCGCTATCTCTTTACCATGGATGATAAGAACTCAACCCGGATAAGCTCAGGCCGTACTTATAATGAGGCAATTAAGAACGAATTCGGTCTTTAGGGTTCTGAAAATATCCTCCTGCATCCATTTATCAGCATTTAAGGCCATTTACACCAGCAATTAACCGGGGTGTAACCTGATTTCCCGTTCTGCGTCATATTCAGGTCATGTTTAACGGCCACACATCACGAAAATAGGCCGTTTAATTTAAAACAATGTACTTGGTAATGTAAAGTACTTAATTTTGGACTGTAATATTCAAAAGCAAGTACATAACCAATAAATCAGAATAAAAATGAGAAAGATCTTAGTCCTGCTGACTGTCTTAAGCCTAACCATCGTCAGCCAGGCACAATTGAAAAACGGTAAAGTAAGCGGTACAGTGATTGACGGTAATACCAAAACCATCGAATCAGCAACAATCACCCTTCTGAGAGCTACGGACTCATCGGTGGCCAAAATTTCTGTAGCTGATAAGGCCGGCCAATTCGTTTTTGAAGGGGTGGCTGAGGGGCGCTATATGGTATCTATATCAGCAGTAGGCCATAATAAAGGATTTTCAGAAACCTTTGAGATTACTGCCGCAAGCAACAGCGTTGTCTTAAAAACTATTGAACTAATTCCTGCTGTTAAGTCAATCGGAGGGGTTACTGTAACTGCTAAAAAACCACTGATAGAGCAGAAACTTGACAGAACAATTGTAAATGTAGAATCTTCCATTACCGCAGTTGGTGGTTCTGCACTGGAGGTGCTTGAAAAATCTCCCGGTGTTACTGTTGATAAGGATGGCAACATCAGCCTGAAAGGGAAGCAAGGTGTGGTGATTATGATTGACGGCCGGCCCAGCTATTTAGGCGGTGCCGATCTGGCCAGTTTGCTAAGAAGTATGAGTGCAAGCCAACTGGAGCAAATTGAAATCATGACCAATCCTCCTGCTAAATATGATGCTGCAGGCAACTCCGGTGTTATTAATATTAAAACGAAAAAGAACAAACAGTTTGGTTATAACGGAAGCCTTACCACCGGTTATACCCAGGGCATTTATCCCCGCTTTAATGAGAGCGGGAACTTTAATTACCGTAATGGCAAAGTGAACGTTTTCACTAACCTCAGTTATAACAGAAACCACCGCCATGAATCTCTTGACATATCAAGAAATTTCAGGGATGAAAGCACCAAAGATATTTTGTCTGTGTTTGACCAAACTTCCAGGATGACAAATGAGAGCCGTTTTTATAATGCCAAAGCAGGGCTTGATTATTTTGCCAGTAAGAAAACAACCCTTGGATTTGTTGTAAGCGGTTATTATAATCCCAGCACATGGACCAGCCGGACCAACACGGATATTTTCAATCCAAATAATGTATTAACCAATCAGACTAAAGCCTTTTCACAGAATAATGAGAAATGGAAAAATTTCAGCACCAACATTTACCTGAAAACAGTATTGGATTCAGCAGGGCAGGAACTTACTACTGACCTGGATTATGTCCAGTATCGTTCAACCAGTTTTCAACCTTTGATCAGCTCTTATTATGATAATGCAGGCAATTTAACCAAAACTCCGGATACGCTGAACGGCACACTTCCGCAAGATATTACCATCTACAGCGCCAAAGCTGACTATACCAAACCGCTTAAGAAAGGGGCGAAGTTTGAAGCCGGAATAAAAACAAGCTATGTAAAAACAGACAATAACGCCAGCTATGATTCTTTAAGAAACGGGCAAACATATCATGATTATAACCGCAGTAACCATTTTGTATATGAGGAAAACATTAATGCAGCGTATGTAAACTTCAGCACACCGCTGGGAAAAAAATGGAGCGGACAATTTGGCCTCCGTGCTGAGAATACCAATGCGAAGGGCAACCAACTTACTACGGGGGTGCAGTTTAAGAGGAACTATACACAATTGTTTCCTACAGCATATCTGCAGTACACGGCCAATGAGAAAAACCAGTTTGTAATTAATTATGGAAGAAGGATCAACCGGCCTGACTACGCTGACCTGAATCCCTTTATCCATTTTCTTGACCGCTATACGTTTGAGCAGGGCAACCCTGATCTGAAACCCCAGTTCAGCCACAATATTGAACTGAGCCATACCTACAATGGTTTTCTGACGACCACACTTAATTACAGCAAAACAACTGATATTATACA
Source organism: uncultured Chitinophaga sp. (assembly GCA_964358155.1). Classification (GTDB taxonomy): domain Bacteria; phylum Bacteroidota; class Bacteroidia; order Chitinophagales; family Chitinophagaceae; genus JJ008. The sequence continues at coordinate 7,247 of CAYHPA010000111.1, read as the reverse complement.
GCAGGTAATTGAGCAACATGAGGCCACCAATGAAACATTTGTGAAGAAGGCAAATATTGCATCGCAAAACCAGTTCGGGCTAACGGTTACAGCTTTTAAACAAATAAACAAATGGTGGAGCGGTAATATTTATACCAACGTGGCCAACAACCGTTTCAAAGGTGTTGTTAATAATGAAAATATTTCACTGGGTATTACCATGTTTATGACGCAGATTCAACAGCAGTTTAAATGGGGTAAAGGCTGGGGTGCAGAGTTAAGTGGTTTTTACAGGAGCAAAGGGTTGGAAGGCGTTATCTTCATCAACCCGATAAAACAAGTAGATGTGGGCTTTAGTAAGCAGGTATTAAAAGGTAAAGGCACAGTAAAACTCAACTTTAAAGATATTTTCCACGGAGCAGTATATACCGGTTATAGTAAATATGGCACAGTGGATGCAAACTTTACAAATGTAAATGATCAGCGGGCTGTAGCCTTAAGCTTTACCCTGAGGTTCAACAAAGGAAAACTGAAAGCAAGCGGCGGCAGAAGGGAAGGAGGTGCATCAGATGAGCAAAACAGGGTGAAGACAGGACATTAATAAAAAAGTATAGCCATGAATCTTATCCAATCTCCCCCGCACAGCGGGGGAGATTTTTTTGAATTGAACTCAGTTAATCCTTTTTTAACATGGATGATTAAACAAGCGCTGATTTTACCGCTTGTGTAGTGGTAAGTAATTTTTACCCTTTGTCACGATAACTACGAAACTTGTCATATTTCTGTCAGAATTTGTTTTATTACGCCTCATCTTTAATTCATTATTCAAAAAGTATAGCCAAGAATATGAGAAAAACAATCATCACCTGCTTTATCCTGCTTGTAAGTTTAGTGCAACTGTCTGCACAAAATTCAAGCGGAAAAATTGCCGGCACTGTAACAGATGCTGCTAATAAACCACTTCCCTCCGTTTCGCTATCACTCTTAAAAGCCGCCGACTCATCATTGGTAAAAATGGCTGTAAGCGGAAAGGACGGGAAATATGAATTTGTAAACCTTGCGGATGGCGAATACATCGTGTTGGCCACATTGGTCGGACACGAAAAAAAATTCAGCAGGGTTGCAGTGAGTGGATCAGGCAGTGCAGTTGCAGGGATTCAGCTTGCTGAAGCTGCAAAAGGATTAACAGGGGTAACGGTTACTTCAAAAAAGCCTTTTATAGAAACAAAGATTGATAAAACGATTGTGAATGTGGATGCATCGCCCACCAGTGCCGGTGCCACCGCATTGGAAATACTGGAAAAATCTCCGGGTGTGGTAGTGGATAATGACGGCAATATCAGCCTGCGGGGTAAGCAGGGTGTTATTGTAATGATGGATGGGAAACCCACCTATCTTTCTGCAACGGACCTTTCCAATCTTTTAAAAAATATGCCGGCATCAGCCCTGGACCAGATTGAGATCATGACCAATCCATCTGCCCGCTTTGATGCCACCGGTAACTCGGGTGTCATTAATATTAAAACCAAGAAGGGAAAGAATGCCGGCTTCAATGGTAGTGTAATGGTAGGCGCTACTACCAGCATTTACAAACCACGGGATGCGGTCTACCTGATCCCTAAATCACAGAACAGTATCAATTTTAACTGGCGGAAAAACAAATTAAATCTCTTTGGTAATTATAATCCTAACTTTTTCCGTGGGCGCAACACGATGAATTTTGAGAACAAATTTCTGGATGATAATAAAAACATTACGGGTTACAATGTAACCGAAACCCGTTTTAAATTTGGCAACAACAATCACACATTAAAACTCGGAATGGATTGGTTTGCCAATAAGAAAAATACATTTGGAGTGGTAGTAAGCGGATTTACCTTCAGCGGGCATCCTACGCCGACCACTGTGGCAGAATTACAGGATGAGAACCATGTTCTTCAAACCAGGCTGAATTCTTACACCGACAACAGGATCAAGTTCAGAAACTTTGCCGCCAACCTGAACTGGAAACATACATTTGACACAACCGGAAAAGAACTGACAGCTGATTTTGATTATGTGGTATACAGTAATGTATCAGACATGGTTCTGGAAACAGATTATTACAACAGTTCATTGCAACTAACGGGTACATCGTCGCTGCGGGGGCACCTGCCGGCTAATATTGATATCTACACTTTCAAGAGCGATTACCTGCATCCTTTCAAAGGCGGTCGTTTTGAAGCAGGTGTGAAAATCAGCTTTGTAAAGAATGACAACCTTGTTAATTACGAACGGTTCATAAACAATAAGTGGGAAGTGGACCAGATACGTTCCAATCATTTTATTTATGATGAGAACATCAACGCTGCTTATGTGAGTTACAGTAAGGAACTGAAGAAATGGAGTTTCCAGGCAGGATTAAGAATGGAGAATACCAACGCCAAAGGCAACCAGGTAGTATCGAATACCAGTTTTACAAGAAACAGCACCAGCCTTTTTCCCACTGCTTTTATCCGTCGTATCATTAACGATAAGAACAGCCTGACAATATCTTATGGCCGCCGCATCACCCGGCCAAATTACCAGGACCTGAATCCTTTTGTTTATTTCCTGGATACATTATCGTACCGGCAGGGAAATATTTACCTGAAGCCGCAGTACACTCACAATGTTGAGCTGACACATGCTTTTAAGGACAAGTTTATCACTACCATCAATTATAATAGCACAGGTGATGTGATATCGCAGATCATCAAACCTGAGCCTAACAGTAAGATAAGGTTCCTGACGATGGATAATGTTGCCCGTTTTCGCAACATAGGCTTATCCATCACCGCCCCGTTTACTTTCGCAAAATGGTGGAATGCCAACCTGTTCACCAATGTATTTAATAACCGTTATCAGGGGACGTATGATACTATCGCCATTGATTTGGCCTTTACTTCATTCGTAATTAATATCACCAACAATTTTACGCTTGGAAAAGGGTTCACCGCTGAACTGACAGGCTTTTATCGTCACAAAGCCATAAATAATTTATCCAGGTTTGAGCCTTTCTACCAGATGGGGTTTGGATTGCAAAAACAGGTCATGAAAGGAAAAGGAACTGTTAGGCTGAATGTGCGGGACCCTTTTGCATGGCAGGAATTTAAAGGGACCAATCAATATGGACAGATTGATGGTAAATTTCACTTCCGGCCGGATGTACGCCAGGTAACTGGCACTTTTACCTGGAGATTCGGAAAGAATTGTCAGCAAAATCAACAACCCCGCCGTCGCAGCAGCAGCTCGCAGGATGAGCAGAACCGGGTAGGGCAGGGCGGTCAATAAATGTTTCAGTTTTCGTATTGCAGAGATAGTTTTAATAGAAGTCCCCCGTTTTCTACGGGGGACTTTTCTATATTTGTTTATACACCAAAACCTACACTTATGCCCTCATTTGACATCGTCAGCAAAGTAGAAGCACAGGCATTGGAGAATGCCGTGAATGTAACCAGCAAGGAAATTACCAACCGGTTTGATTTTAAAGGCAGTCATGTGCTGATCGACCTGGATAAAAAAGAATTCATCATTAAAATAGAAACTGAGGATGATATGAAGATGCGCCAGCTGATCGATGTACTCATCAGCAGGGCGCATAAGCAGGGCATTGCCCCGGAAGCATTTGATGCTTCCAAAGAGGGAGCACAGAGTGGTAAGCTGTGGAAGAAGGTGGTGAAAGTGAAAAATGGATTGGTGCAGGAGGATGCCAAGAAGATAGTGAAGCTGATAAAAGATTCAGGAATGAAGGTGCAGGCATCCATTAATGATGACCTGGTAAGGGTGACAGGTAAAAAAATTGATGACCTGCAGGAGGTAATTCAACTATGCAAAGGTGCCAACCTCGGTATTCCTTTACAATATGTGAATATGAGGAACTGATGAGTTAATAAGCTACGAACGGCTATTTGTTTGTGGGGATAACAATGTGCGTAAGGGGTGCATATCAAAGTCCTTTAAAATTTGGAAGACAGTATTTACAGAAACTATATTTGACTTACAACTGCACGGAATTTTAGCAATAAAAGGAAGTGCTTGGAGACACGGAAATCCCTCAAAAGATGGAAGTTCTCCGGGAGAAATGGAAACCCCTCAAAAGGTGGAAATTACTCCAGAAAGCATCAGGTAAGTGAACTGAAGGCGCAAGCCGGAAAGGAAACTAACTTGGTGCTTTCATCTTTTAGGAGAGCCTCCCCTTGAACTCCGTTCGCAAACTTCGTTCCTCGGTTGCCTCTGAAGGAGGAGGGGGCTTTAGGTCGTTTATTATTACTTACTTGAAATGCAACCCCGTCCTTTCGCATCCTGTATTAATCTGTGTCAATTTGTGTAAATCTGTGGCCAAAATGTATTTCTCTTCTGATTTGGCTGAAACGCTTCCCCGGCCTATCTTTGCCGCCCAAAATAATCTATTCATCTATACGGCAAAATCCGTGTAGCCTTTAAAAATCATCAAGTTATGAAAAAAGGAATCCACCCCGATAAGTATCGGTTAGTTGTTTTCAAAGACATGAGTAATGGCCATACCTTCCTGAGCCGCTCTACTGCAGACTCCAAAGAAAAAGCAATGTGGGAAGACGGCAACGAATATCCCCTGGTAAAGCTGGAGATATCAAACACTTCTCATCCTTTCTTTACAGGTAAAAACATGCTGGTAGATACAGCCGGCCGTATTGATAAGTTCAAAAAGAAATACGCTAAAAAAGCAGAATAATATTAAATTGTGCAGAGCTTGAAGCGTAAGCTTCGAGTTTTGTTTTTCATGGCTATACTTTGAAACCTCCCGATTCTTCGGGAGGTTTTGTTTTATTGTAGCTTCTGCAAATCTTTCTTCAATATAAAGCCGCTGGTGAAAACGCCTTTGCCATTATCATAGCTTACTTCCACAAAATTCTTCAGTTGGCGGATGCCGGTAACTGTATTGCCTTTTATTAAATATCCTTTGCGGGGCTTGCTGCCCGGTTTGGGATTGTCGTAAAAGAAGCTTTTCACAACCTTTATTTTCCATTTGCTTCCTTCATAGGCCGGATCTGAGTTGAATTTATCAATTGCTACCTCGCCCAATTCGGATGCTTCTATTTCAATGTTCTTCATGGTGGCCTCAGGATCGCCTGACTGGAAATTGCTCTGGCTTTCTTTAAAAAGATACCAGCTTCTCTTTACTGCATTCCAGCGAAATTCATAGTAGTAAGCCCAGCGCCAGCTGCTGCCGCCATAAAATGAAACGCTGAAGCCTTTGTCAAATATCTGTGTGCCTTCGTAGGGATCGCCGAAAACACCGCCGCAATGCCGGCACATGATGGCATTGTCGTTCCTAACTACCTGTTTTAGTTTGCCATCGGGTTGTCTTATCAGTAATAGCATCGGGCGGATAGTTTCTTCTCCATAGAGGCTGTCTTCCCCGGGCTGCCTCAGGATAAGGATAGCATCTGTTTTTTTATCGCCATTCAGGTCGCCGGTCTTATAGTCCAATGGTTCGTAGCCGGGAAGGATGAATGGGCTGACCTCTGCAGGGATACTGTCATTTTGAGCTGATGCAGTAAGACAGGTAGCAATAAGTAATGCGATCAGGAATGTTTTAGGCATGCAGAATATGAGTTTTTATGCCTCAAGATACTATTAAATGTTTCTTTATTTTTGAGGACAGCAACTTTATGAACAAGATCATTACATATGACCCGGAGTCCCTTGCTGCTCTGAAGGGAACGTTATATTGACCCGGGCAATGCTGTTTATAAAGGGCGGAGGGGAGACTCCAGGCGGAAAAAAATAGCAACTTTATGAACAAGATCATTACGTTTGACCCGGAGTCTCTTGCTGATCCAAAGCGAACGTTACATTGACCCGGACAATGCTATTTAGAAGGGAGGGAAGGGAGACTCCGGGTGGAAAAAATGTATATAATCGCCATAAATTTGGGAGATATTATCAATAAAAATAAAATATGCGATACCGAAAACTAAATACGTTCGCAATTCTACTCTGTTTTGTTTCTAATATGATTCATGCGCAAACGTTGGATGATTCCAAGTATTTAATGTCAATAACATATTTAAGAACAAACGCTGCGGTCAATGAAAAGATTAAGGATAACTTCCCAGAACAGACACACAAAAAAGACAAGTTCGTAGAATTCAATCTTTTTGACAAGGTTTCTTTTTTAGGGATAACCGGGTTTTGGAAAAGTTTAAAAGAGAAAAAATATTTATCTGATGAAAAATACTTAAGTAATGCTGATTTGTACTCGGATACTTTTTACTTTGAACCGTTTGAATCGAGTTTTTTGAAAAGGCTTAGTTGGGAGGGGCGGGGAAAATTATTTCTTAGTTTTTCAAAGCCGATTGAGAATTACCTGGTGGCAGAACTTACTGAAATCGATCCAAAATTATTTGTAATACACAAGTATGGAAAAGCGATGCAATTTTTTTTCAAGTTTGACTCTTTAGGTGTTATTGAAGATGTTTTGTATTCTGGAAGCGTTTATAATTAGTCTGCATATTTAGGTAGTGAGCCATTCGCTACCTGAGGTTATTTAAATTTTGTAACCCGTTGATTGTATATTTTTGTAAGCAACGGAACTCCGGATATAGATTGTATTCTTTGACAACCTAAAGGTAACGCATGACCGTGAAGCCTGACAAGGAGCTCCTCGCTATTTAATGGTGGCCTGGCAGCGAGACTCCAGGCGGGAAAAAAACAACGAATACAGGTATGAGGTAACGATTGGCCCATAATAGTCTTAGCAACTCAATACAGGCCTTAATTCCAGCGAATCTCCAATTTAATAGTGATAACGCCTATACCACTTTGTGGTAAAAATTAAGCCGCTGACTATTTGAAATCAGCGGCTTATAAAATCTTTCTGATGGCAGGTGACGAATGGCTCACTGCCCTACTGGTTCGCTTAGCGAATCTCCTTTAATACTCCTTCGCCACACTCCAAGGTTTTATACTTAATAATCAAAAAAGATTTCGGGTCAAAATAAACTTCATTATACGAATAACTTGAATGTCCATAAGGGTCTGCTACTTTATAAACCAAGACTTCTTTACCAAACAAGGTCTCTTTACGTTCAGGGATATATTTATCCCCGATAGGAAGAAGGTGCGTTGATTTGATGTAATCTGTACCATAAATTATAATCGTATCTCCTCGTAAAAAAGAGCTCATTGATAAATAACCATACTGTTCCCCTTTTCTTTTATAAAACACCTCTGCTTTTTTTATTAAAAAAGTATCTTTCCAACTG
>CAYHPA010000110.1:0-10812 GCA_964358155.1 uncultured Chitinophaga sp. | reverse complement strand
TCATTCTCTGTACTGTTTTTCTGGGCCTGTATATAAAAGCTATGCAATTCGCCATAAAGAAATTTTATATACCCATATTTTTCCTGCAAATTCTTGCCAGGAAAATTTTTATGAAATGTCATTGTGGCGGCATAAATATTTTCCTTTTCAAAACAACTCCATGAAAAATCGAGAACAGTATTCAAAAAATGCCTGCATTCTTTTTCCATGGACATCAAGGCTGTTGAGGTCTCCAGCGGGGATACGCCATAGATAAACAGCGCTTCACTCTCGTTTTCCTTAAATCTTTTTTCGAGGAACCTGGCAAATACATTAAGCAAAGGATAAAACAGGATTATACCGATAATATTCACAAGTGTTTGAAAAGAAACAAGTGCGATAAGGTCGTCTTTTATTCCAATTACGTCAGTGACAAATTTGTTTACCGGGGCAATAAAAAGCAGTACGAGTGAAACATTGATCGCATTAAATATAAAATTTCCCAATGCCACTCTTCGTTTTGCCGCCAATCCTTTTAGAGCTGCAATAAACAACTTGAGGGTTGTCCCGATCTCTGATCCAAGAACGATTGCTGATGCGTCCAATAAGGTAATAGCCCCTGCATGCAGGGCACTCAGCGTTATGGCAATAGTGGCAGAACTGCTCTGAATAATTGCAGTTACCAGTAATCCGATCCCAAAGAAAGCGATTATTGGCGCTTGTTGAAACTGCCGCAGATCAAGATTTATTACAAGCCCTTCAATGCCTGTTTTCATATACCCGAGGCCTACAAACAAAAAACTGAAACCAAGGAAAAAACGGCTCCAGTTGTACCATTTTGTTTCTTTATTAAAAATCGCAAAACCCAACCCGGCTATACCGGCTACGGGAATAGCTATGTTCTCAATGTTTAGTTTAAAACCCGCCAGGGCCACGATCCAGGTGTCAAATGTGGTTCCCAGGTTTGCGCCAAGAATAACTGCAAGAGCGTTTTGCATTGTAATGACACCGGCTCCAACAAAGGCCAGTACCATCAGGCTTACCAATGAACTGCTTTGCAAGACACCGGTAACAATAGCCCCTCCCCCGATTGCCTTGAATTTATTGGATGTCTGCTTTTTCAGGAAAAGCTTAAATTTTCTGCCTGATAGTTTTTGTAATGACTCCTCCAGGAATCTGATACCCAACAAAAAAATGGCCACCCCGGCCAGCATTTTCCATATATCAATCGAGTAGGACATAAATAATGAAAGTATAGTGATTTGCTGCCAGCAACTGCAACTTACTGCTAAATTAAATTCCCGAAAATTGAAAGAATTGCAGATAATCATCTCTGTCCCTGACAATCATCAGGCATTTCAAAACATGCTGTTTCTATTTTTATATAAACCAGTGAACATGAAAACATTAATGGTTCCTGCCGGTTTCCCGCCGGTATCTCTTAATGCTGTGAATTCTGCAGTGGGTTGTGCAGTTGTGAGTAGTATACCGATCAAGACCGCAAAGCAGTTATTATTTACAGAGAATGGCAAAACATAGAACAAATATTGAACAGTTGCTTCTAAGTGAAAATGAACAACTTCAAAAACTGAATACAATTGTTCGGACTGCCATCGAAGAAGAAAAAGTATTGTCAGAAAAACTATTGGAGTTTGAAGATATGAATCCTCCTTTTGGCAGCCGTTTAGCTGATAAAGTAGCAACCTTTGGAGGCAGCTGGAAGTTTATTATCGCATTTTTACTTTTTATATTTGTATGGATATTTCTGAATATCTATCTGGCCCGCCGGCAATTTGATCCATACCCTTTCATTTTATTGAATCTCTTGCTGTCTACCATAGCTGCCCTTCAGGCCCCAATCATAATGATGAGTCAGAACCGAAAAGAAGAAAAAGACCGTCGCCGGGCTGTGAATGATTACATGATCAACCTGAAAGCCGAGATAGAGATCCGGAACCTGCATGGCAAAATTGATTTATTGATGACAGAACAAATGCAAACCTTGTTTACCATTCAGCAAACACAGGTTGAACTCATGGAAGAAATAAAATCGCTGATCCATATACAGGCTGCCAAAAATGAAAAGCAAGGCTAGTGCAAACAATCACCCAAAATCCAATATATGACAGTACGATTATCAGAACTAAAATTCAAGAAGTACTGCCGGAAAATATATGTGGACGGATAGGATGACAAAAACAAGGCGGCTTCGTTTAACCGGCACTCGTTTGAAATGACATGGATTAATACCATATCCCCGGAATTATTTGCATGGTGCATTACCTGCATCCTTCTCTTTGTAGTAATAAGCCGGTATGGGGCTAAATTCATCTGCTGGCTCCTGATAACATTATATGAATTATTTATTCACCAAGCTGATCAAAGGTAACAGTGATCTGCTGAGACAATGTTGCAAGAAATGTCACGCTGTAAGAATCATTTTAATTACCCCCAATCCTTCTTATAAGTGATCTGGCAACTTCCCAATCCCATTTTGCAAATCGCCCCCGCTGAACAACCAGCTTGTTGTGATGAGGATGGCTGAGATAATAGTGGAAAACAAATTGCTCATTGGGATCATGCCATCCGATGACCTGTCCAAAACGAAGGTCATTAAATATTAGTGTGTCATCCCTCTTTTCCACCGTATAAAACTGCCTGGAAAACCGGATAAGCTGCAGATATTCTTTATTATTCTTAGCGGTACCGAGCAATGAATCATTTCTCGGATAATATTGAAAGCTGATCTCCTTCTTATTATCAAACAAAGACCTGTACCCAACATAATATCCATTATCATTGCCCGCAACAACAAACCACAACCAGTTCTGTAGCGGTGCAGGCGTAGTAAAATACCTTGTATAAGCGATTCCTTGCTTCTTTAATATTTTTCTTACATCCGTGTCTATCTTTATCTTATTCGCCAGGCAATAGACCAGGTACAGCGCTGCCAAACCCAGACCCATGCGCCACCATTTTCTCCGACCGGATGAATTTTTCTTTAATACTAGTAAAGCAATAAGGGCAATTCCCGGCCAGATTGAAAAGAAAGGGTCTGCAACATAGATGGCATTAAAAGAGAGCCGGGCATGACTGAATGGTTCAAACCAACCTACCCCATAGTTATTAAAAGCATCAATTAAAAGATGTATGAATATATTTCCACCAAAAAAAAATACCCATTTGCTCCGTTTAATATTTTGAGGCCTATGCCAATATCCAGCCAACAAAGCAAATAATGGGGCAATAAGTATACAGAAAAGAAAAGAGTGCGTAAATCCCCGATGAGCAAGTAAACCAGAAGGAGTATCCATCCAGAAAGAGGTAATAAAATCGATATCCGGTATGCTTTGGGCGAAGGCTCCCCAAAGCATAGCTTTTTTGCCAAGTTTTTTCCCTACAAATGCCTCGCCCATACAGGCTCCAAGTGCAATATGAGTGATAGAGTCCACGACTACTTGATATTGAATGACCCGGGCAACTAACCCTGATCGTATGTCAGCCTTTTTGCTTATAATAAGACGTCAGTAAATTCAAAGCGATCCTGATGAAATGATAGGAAAGCCATCTCTTAAATTGGATAAACATATTGGTGGAGCGTTTATGAGCCTGTTGTGTAATTGGGATAGCGTCATTCTTAATGATATTACTTATTATTTGCTCCGCCTCTACAGCCATTTCCGGGTTATAGACATCAAGATTCAGCTCAACGCTGGCATAAGCGCTAATGTTATTTACATTATAAGAACCAATGGTAAACCATGAGCCGTCACTTATGGCCAACTTTGCGTGAAGGACAGAAGGCTGGTATTCATAAAGTTTAATGTTGTTCCGTATCAGCCAGTCATATAACCAACGCTCTGCATGTTTCGCCATCATGATATCCGAACGGCCCGCAATAAGTACTTGTATGGTTACACCTCTTGCTGCTGCTTTACTTAGTTCCTGACGCAACTTCTTCCCGGGTAAAAAATAACTGCAAACAATCATGATATGCGACTTTGCCTTGCCAAAAAGTGTGAGGTAACTTTCATAAATTTCATTCTTTTTTCTAACCCAGTCATTCCGGCGGACTATTATTTCTTTTGACTGCGGCAATATGATTTTTTTGAGTTTATTATCTCCCTTTCCGGACGTGGGAGAAATTTGTCCAGGAAAGCCATTCCATGTTTTCCAGCATAGCAGATCAAGTTCTTGTGATACTTCTCCTTCTGCATATAATGCAAAATCTAACCAGGCAGGTTCACCGGGCATATCATTATAACGGTTAGTAATATTTATGCCTCCCACCAAGGAATATTTCGAATCAACTACTATTACTTTATGGTGCAGCCTTCTTCCAAAATAGAAATATTTACTCTTTAATAATGGCTCAAAAAAACGAAAATGTATCCCATTGTTACGCAAGTCATCAATAAACCGGCGGGACATAACCTGCGAGGCATAGCCATCTGCCATAAGATAGACAGCAACCTTTCTGCGGACTGCCGCTTTCAGGGCTTCAGCAATCAATATTCCCGTTTCATCATCATCATAAATATAAGTTTGCAGGTGAATGCATATTGCTGCCTCGTCAATCATCCTGATAAGAAGATCAAAATATCCCTTACCGCCCTGAACCAGCTTTGTTTTTTTCTCCGGCAATATTTCCGGCTCTATTATTTTTTTTGTTTCATACATATAATAAAAACACCCAGAGCCTCCATGTTACAGAATAATTCTGTTCAATTAGCAAATTGACTCTTATCATTCAATCTCCGCAATGACGAGAATCAGATATTTTGCTGACCCCGCTCAGGACTATCATACTATTATGGTTATACATTCAGCTATAAAAATATCATTATGAAACAACAGTTGATGCCGGAATTACAGGAAATACTGGAGGCTGTACATTACAGACCTGCGATTTCAATCATAATGCCCTTTGAACCTAAAATAAGTCTGAAATCTGAACTGCCACATTCCCTGAAAATCGCTGCGGACAAGATAGAAAAAGAAATAACTGCGAATTATCCTCCGGACACAGGCAGGCTCGTCATGCAAAAATTGAGAACTATCATGAAAGAGCTGAATTTAAACACGCATAAGAAAAGTATTGCAATCTATGTGTCACCATTATTCCAAAAAGTATTATACCTGGATATACCGGTGGAGGAAAGAATAATGGTGGCTGACTCTTTCGAAATCCGCGACCTCGTCTATGCCAAAACGCAATTACATAAATACCTTGTACTATCGCTAAGTTATAATAGGTTCCGGATGTACGTTGGTGATTCAACCTCGTTCACAACAATCACACCCGGCCCGGATAAATCAGCCAGTGATTTTGCCAATGATATTCCCGAAAGAGTAGCCAATTTTTCTGATGCGCCGGAAAGAAAAGAAGTGCTGATGGAAAAATTTCTTCGTCATATTGACAACGAACTGGATATTATATTCCATACTTACCGCTTACCGCTGTTTGTGATAGGAACTAAGAGAATAGCAGGTCATTTCAAAAAAATGACCCGGCACGGGGATGCTGTACTAAATTATATACATGGCAATTATGATACAGCCAGTCCCGCTGAACTGAAAGACTTATTGGAGCCGGGCATCAATGAATGGGGAGCAGCCAGGAATAAAGCTTTACTAAATCAAATAGATGAAGCTCGTGGAAAAGAAAGATTAGTCGCAGGTATGAAGAATGTCTGGCGTGAAGCCATGAATAACAAAAACCGTTTACTGATCGTGGAAAAGGATTATACATATCCTGCTCTGCATGGGGATAAAGAGAACCTGATATATGAAGCAAAAGAACCCTATAATAAATTTTCGTATATCCGTGACGCAGTGGATAAAGTAATAGAAAAGGTGCTGGAAACTGGCGGTGATGTGGAATTTGTAGATAAAGATTTATTAAAAAAATATGATCACATTGTCCTTATTCAATACTATTAATAAAAAAAATGAACCTGGCCCCAACCAGGTCCAGGGTTCCATGCTGTAAGCAATTCGAAATTACCCGGATAGCGGCTATGTTTATCGCCTGAACAATTCTCTCAGGTCGTTATAGATTGTTTCAGGAAAGCCCGGGTTAGGTAACAGGCACTAAAAAGGAAATGTATGCCTGTATTCTGGTATCGAAACCAGTATTATAAGCCAATCATCAGGTTTACACGTCTTTTGTAAGACAATTGATTTCTGTGAAATATCTGGTTCCCGGGAAGCTACAAAAGAGCTGTTTCAGCCTGCAGGATGACACTTTTTATTTTATCGGGGATATTTTCTACCTTCCTTGTCCAACAAAACCATTTGCTATGGCTACTCAATCACGCAAACCATCCACTTTTTTGTTATTTCCATGGGGACTTGCATCCATCGTGCTGCTGATATTACTAAACCTGACACTCAATGATGCCTGGTTCAATAAGAACTGGAGCTGGATCGCTCTGGTGCTGATCATCCCGGCAGCAATTCTGGAAAATTTCAAGGTAGGTTACTCTACCATGCGGATCATGTTCCTGAAAGTGGTCTTCTCCCTGCTCTCCTTCCTGATGGCCGGAATGGCATTTGGTTCCGCCATCACCGGCTGGCATATCAAGAAGTTCCAGCATATTGAAGGAGCAAAATCGGTAACACTACCCTGGTATGTAATGCTGGCCCTGCTGGTATTGCTCCTTATACAGATAGCCCAGCTTTTCAGTATGCTAAAAGCAGTGAAAAGAGAATTTATGCAGATGGACCCCGACAATTAACAGCTACAGCTGTTTCGTGGCGGCTTTTAAAAAAGGCCAGGTGGGCAGAGATGAGATGATTTTCAACTCTTCTCCAAACGAACTTTCATTATCCAAAAACCTCAGCAAGCGCTGGGGTTTATTTTTTTTGAACAAAGAAGAGAATATCTTTTCTCCGGAGAGTTTTTTGTGTTGCAGGATACTCAACAATACACTGTCATAAAAATAAAACCTTTTTTTGCTTATGCTGACAGACGGATGTTTCCCGACAAGCAGCTTTTTCACTATCCCTGCTGAATGTTTTTGGATAAACCGGAATGTATATCCGCTGGAAGCTTTGGTTTGCCCGCCCGCTGTGCCGATGTTGATGATATTTCCATCACTAACAGGAAATCGGTGGTTAGTCATAGGTATTACGCCAAATTCCTTTTCCAATATCTCATATGAATCAATCCGAAGGAATTTTGAAATGTATTCTTTGAGTCCTTCGTCGTACTGGGATTTGTTCAGTAACCCTTCCGTAAATAATGTATATTCCACCAATGCTTTTGTGGCGGAGAAAGGCATCACATAAACAAAACTGGTTCCGTGCTGCTGATCTGTTCTGAAGTCCATCAACGTGGCTTCACCGGGATTGAAGGACGGTTTTTCCGTTTCAATCATCCATCCTTTGAAATGCTGGAGAAGGTAGTACTCTTTTTTCTTTAATACAGGTTTTCTAAAGAGTATACTATTGAAGACATAATCAGCTTCATATTTTTCCTCATTCACTTTAACCCATGCCCTTCCTGCGTCATTTCCTATCTCCTCCACATCTCCAAAAACCATATCAATATTGGATTGCTGTTTGATCAACTCAAAACAATGATTGTAAAAATCAATGCCTCGTATCAATTTATATTCGTACGGCTTTAAAGAAAGCATGCGGGAGAAATCTTTTCCATAAAACCAAACCTTTTCCCATTTCTGGTGAACAATCGGCTCAAACAATCCAGGCTCTTTCTCCCAGAAACACCAGGTCCTGTCATTCTTGTTTTTTTCTTCCTTATCAACTATCAATATTTTTTTATGATTGAATTTTCCGGAGTGTATCATATGCATGGCAAGACTCAATCCTGCGCAGCCCGCACCTGCAATGATATAGTCGTATGTAGTTGGGGAGTTCAAAAAATAAATTGAAAACTAAAGATAGGAAGTTGACGGGGAGCTATTCTTTCTCAGGGGCATATTCCACTCTTTTACCAGCAGCCATCAGCTGTTTGTCTTTCTTTACCTTCTGCCAGTATTTTTTACTGACGTAGAGAAACCCGAAGCTTTCGCCTTCGTGTTTGTCCAGTTGCTTGTGATGCATTTTATGCGCCCAGCGGATAGCCCTGACATAAGTATTGTTGCTCCGGGTAAACCATTTAAACCGCTGGTGAATGATGACATCATGCACCAGGAAATAGGCTATTCCATAAGCCATCACACCAAAGCCGGTGGCCTGCAGCCACCAAAAGTGCCTGAACGTACCAAAATAAATCATCAGGAAACTGGGTACCGCAAATATGAAGGCAAACAAATCATTCTTTTCAAAAACTCCAGGCCTCACCTGGTGGTGATCCTTGTGCAGGTACCATAAAAATCCATGCATCACAAACCGGTGGGTACACCATGTCACCCCTTCCATCAGCAGGAATGTAGCTATCAAGACAAGTATGTAGAAAATAATCTCCATTTGTTGCAAAATTAATTGCTTCAGCGAACTTTATTATTATATCGCTGATCCCACCATTCTGAAATTTTGGGGAAGGCCAGTTGAAACCAAACGCTGTACTTCTCGGGCTGGCTCAGCAATGACTGTCGTATTTCTTCCATATCCTTATAGCAATAATCCATCACCTCATCCTTATTAAAGCTGACAGGCCCGTCATATTCCCCCGCAAACACATTATCAAATTCATTTTCACTCAGCCCATTTTCAAATTCGGTTTGATAAGTGAAATGGAAAACCTTTTCCACCGTCGCTTCAAATCCCATCTCCGCTTTTAACCGGCGCCGGATAGTATCGGCTATTTCCTCGCCAGGAACAGGATGGCTACAACATGCATTCGTCCACAATCCACCGCTGTGATATTTTTTCAATGCCCTTTGCTGCAGCAGCATTTCCCCTTTTGAATTAAAAATGAAAACACTAAAAGCCCGGTGCAGCAATCCTTTCCTGTGGGCATCCATTTTTTCAGCCAGCCCTGCGGGATTATCATTTTCGTCCACCAATATCACCTGCTCCATACTCATATTAAAATAAGCGCAACTGGTTTTTCACTCCGGCCCTGAAGATGATGAAGGCTTTGTAGTAGTTGGGGATTCTTATCCTTTTTTCCAGCACTTTTTCGGGTTTCAACCTTTTAATTTTTTTAAAAAGTGACAGGTAATACTTGTATGCCACATACACACCAAACCTTGCCTTGGCCGGCAGTTTTAAAATTCCCTGATAGGCCTCGCTGAAATCATGATAAATTTCTGCTTCTATCTTCTTTTTATCCTGTTCGGTAAAATTATTAAAATCACACCCGGGAAAATAAACCCTTGATAGCCCGTTGTAATCCGCTTTAATATCCCGCAGGAAATTCACTTTTTGAAAAGCTGCGCCCAACGAACGGGCCGGCGCTTTCAACTCTTCATAAACCTCTTTTTTCCCTTCACAAAAAATATGGAGGCACATTAATCCCACTGTTTCAGCTGATCCGTAGATATATTCATTGTACTCCGCCTGGTTGTAACCCTTTTTGGTAATATCCATTTCCATGCTGCGAAAGAAAGCCTCAATCAGATTAAGGTCAATATCATATTCATTTACCGTTCGCTGAAAGCTATTCAATATCGGGTTCAGGCTGATGCCACGCTGAATGGCATCATAAGTTTCTGTTTTAAACTGTTGCAACAGGAATTGTTTATCCTGTTCATGAAAAGTATCCACTATTTCATCAGCAAACCGTACAAATCCGTAAATATTAAAAATAGGAGTTCGCAATTCTTTATGCAGCATCCGGATAGCAGATGAAAACGAAGTGCTATAGTTCTCCGTTACGATGCGGCTGCAATGCTCACTGGTAGTATGAAATAGCTGAACCATCATTTGTAAAATAAGAAAATTAACCCAATAGTTTGTTCACCTGTTTAGCCACCACTTCTCCGCTGATCAGGCTGGGTGGAACACCTGGTCCCGGCACGGTCAGCTGTCCTGTATAAAACAAATTTTTCACCTTTTTACTCCTGCAAGAAGGCCTGAATATGGCCGTTTGCCGCAAGGTGTTTGCCAATCCATACGCATTCCCTTTAAAAGAATTGTAGTCATGTACGAAATCGCTGACAGAATAGGTTTTCTTATACACCACTGCATCCATAATATTTTCACCGCTTTGTTTTTCCATTCTGCGAACAATCATTTGAAAATATTTTTCCCTCAATTCCTCAGTATCACCTTCCAGTCCTGCCGCCACAGGAATCAGAAAAACAAGATTCTCGCATCCCGGTGGTGCTGTTTTTTCATCCGTAACAGAAGAAACGCTCACATAAAACAAAGGTTCGGAAGGCCATCGGGGGTTTTTATAAATTTCTTTGCCATGCTCCTCAAAAGGTACATCAAAAAACAATGAATGGTGAACAGGCTGCTTAAGTTTTTTATTCAACCCCACATAATACATTAAACAAGACGGAGCCATCACCTTTTTATTCCAGTAAGCATCCGAATAACTTCTGTATTCTTCCGGCAGCAGGTTCTTTTCCGTGAAATGATAATCAGCGCCGCTGATAATTGTATCCACTCTGTAAATATCTTTATCCGTGGTCAGCGTTTTTGCATATCCTTCACGGGTTACAAAAATTCCTTTTGCTTCCTCATTGAAATGAAATTTCACTCCCAGTTCAACAGCGAGTTTATACATCCCTTCTACTACTGCATATATTCCCCCTTTGGGATACCAGGTACCGCCTTTGATATCCGCATAATTCATCAGGCTGTATAATGCCGGAGTGTCCTGTGGCAATGCGCCAAGAAATAAAACCGGGAACTCCATCAGTTGCCGGAGCCTGGAATGGCTGAAATGTTTTGCAATATGTTTGCTGATAGATG
>CAYHPA010000109.1:0-10865 GCA_964358155.1 uncultured Chitinophaga sp. | reverse complement strand
CTTTGAGGTGGTGGCGCCCGAAAGGGTGTGCTGGTTCGAATCCAGTCTCGGGCACAAAGCTTCAACATTAGTTGAGGCTTTTTTATTTTGGTATACCTTTTATTAAATGCCTGGTTTTGCTTAAAGTGGTTTTCAGCAGTGCTTCTCCCTTTTCCTTTATTACTGTCTCCAGTTTTTTCAACGATTCATATTCAGGAAATGCCCGGGGCAAATGATCTTTTCTGAAATGCCTGGTTCTTGTCTCTAATACCTGCATATCCTGCCATTTGCCAAATTCATCCAGTAGTTGATGCAATTTTTTTTCGTAATCTACCTTTATGCCTGATATCTCCCCTGCTATCTTAATCCAGTAATATATCTCTTTCAGTTGTTGACGAAGCTGGTGTGGTTGTTTGAAATATGCTGAACAGCCCGAAAGTTGTGCTGCAATGATCCGGATTGCCTTTAGCTTCAATTCTTCGTTTGTAAACGGGATTGATTCGGTTTTCAGCATCAGCGCCACAGCTGATAATTCTCTTTTTTTATATGCTCTTACGGCATTTGTTGTCCATTCCTGTGCTGTATTTAATGCAGCATCCAGGTAGCGCCGGAACTCCGGATATTTATTGCTTGTTTCTTTTTCAAAACCCTGCAACAATTCCCTGCATATTTCAATATCCCTTTGTTTTCCAAGAATGGAGAACAGGTCTTCTGTTTCTTTCAGGGGATACTTCCAAAGTTGTTCCTCCGTAAGCATAACATACAACCGGAGAAGGGCTCGGAGTTTTTTAATTGTTACACGGATATCATGTACGGCATTTGTTTCCGGTTGTTGTTTTAACACAGCAAGATTTTTATTGAAAACTTCCTGCTCCTTCTTCCAGCAGGGAAATACGATATTGTGATAATTCATCATATTGATTTAATCCTCCTTAACGCTTCGGGATAAGCTATGATATTGCTGCTGTAAGGTAGAGTGCCGGGGAAGCCAGGACAGATGAGTGCAGTCAGGCTTAATGCTGATTTAATTCAGGGTCATTGCTCAAACGTGTAGCTGTATTTGATCCTTCCGGTCATTTCCTGTTCATTATTGAAAAGGGCTTCTGCGGTCTTCAGTCCCTGCTCATTGTATACATATCTCCATATCTGGTATCCTATCCAGGTTATCTTTCCGTATTTATCACCGGGAGTGCTGGTTATTATTTGCAGCACCCGCCCATTATCATCATAAGTTATGATATTATCTGGAACTAATTGCTTGATTTTTTCATTATAACGGACAATATCTGTTATCCGGCCCTTTTCATCAAAGTAATAATAAAGGCGGTCGGTTTCTTTTCCCTTCCTGTAACTGATCTCTTCGCCGGGATTGCCATTTTCGTCTGGCGTAAAACGGATTTCAAGACTATCATTGCTGTTAATAATCCGCCACATTTTCTCTGGTTTTCCTTCTTTGTTATATGACCATTTGTGCAGTTCAGACTGGTCAATCTCATTCTCAGTATCTTTTACGGAGTTTTGTACGCTGGTTATTCTTCCATCCTTGTCATATTCATAACGGGTGATGCTCTCTACACCGAGTACCGAATCGGTAATGCTGATAAGGCGGTTTTGCACATCAAAGCGGTTGTAATATACCGTGCGGTTAAGGTTGGCAATGGTGGTGATCTTTAAGGCTTTTCCATTCTCCATTATTTCCTGTGTTTCGGAAAAATCGGTGGCTTTGGAGCCCTGCGGGGTGTAGCCTGCGGCGGAAACCATTTTCACTTTATTAGCGAGATAGGTCTGCATCTGCCGGTTAGTTTCCATGGTACCGGTAATGTCATTATAATAATACTGGGCACGAAGGCAAGCTGAGATAATCAGACTGAACAGCAGGAACTGGAGTTTCATGCAAAATTTATTTCAACCGCAGAGGCGGGGAGAACGCAAAGAGATTGACAAACAGATTCTCAAAACTCAGCGTCTTAGCGCCTCAGCGGTTATCTTTTCTTATTTACGATATTGTTTCCGGTTTCAAAGTTACCTGAATTGACGTGTAACTGAAAAGAAAGGCTGTCTTGTATTTTTTTGTACTTATTTTTAAGAAAATTTTTTGCCTTGTCTCATATTCCCCAGCGAAAGGAGAAGGATTGTCTGAACTGCGGCGCTACGGTGCAGGGGAGATACTGCCATGTTTGCGGGCAGGAGAATGTGGTGCCAAAGGAAACATTTTGGCATATGGTGACTCATTTCTTTAATGATATCACTCATTTCGACGGAAGTTTTCTGACAACCGCTAAGGATCTTCTTTTCAAACCCGGCTTCTTATCAAAAGAGTACATGAAAGGCCGGCGGGTAAGCTACTTGCACCCGGTACGGATGTATGTATTTACTTCAGCTATCTTTTTTTTATTGTTCTTCGGTTTTTTTGCCACTAAAGACATTATTAAAATAAATATCAATAATGCTGTTTCTGCCGAAATACGGGCAGCGTATATCGAACAACTGGAAGAAAAACTTCAAAAAGATACCGGGAATGTGTTGTTAAAGGAAAGATTGTTGTTTGCCAGGGACAGCACGCATCCACTTTCGGCCATGGATATAGTATTTACAGAGAACAATAATGGCATCAGCAACATTGGTTTCAATGGCACAAGGCTTACTGCATTTGAGGAATACGATTCTGCTCAAAAAATATTACCGGCTTCACAAAGAGATAACTGGATAGAAAGAAGGCTGGTAAGGATGGGTATTAATGTGAGAAGTAAGTTCAGAGAAAATCCAGAAGAAGCAACAAAAAAACTTGTGAATAGTTTTCTTCACCGCCTGCCTTATACGCTATTGGTATCATTACCAATTTTTGCACTTATTTTGAAGTTGGTCTATATCCGCCGGAGGGCCCAGTTTTATTATGCTGACCATGGCGTTTTTACCATCCATCTCTATGTGTTTAGTTTCCTGTTGCTGCTTCTTGTGTTTTCGCTGGCAGCACTAAAGTCGGCTACGGATTGGCAAATTTTTGACTGGCTGGTAGCCGGCCTTATAATTTTATTGCTTTTTTACCTGTATAAGGCTATGCGGGTTTTTTATGGGCAAGGCCGGTGGAAAACATTTTTTAAATTCCTGTTTGTTGCCTTGATATCATTTATTATGATGCTGATACTTTTCGCATTATTTATGTTTTTTTCTGCCGCCACCCTTTAACCTGTTAAACTATGAATGCAAAAATCGGTGATGCTTTTCTGCGATTGGTGAATATTATGAACGATCTCCGGGAAAAATGCCCCTGGGATAAAAAACAAACTGTCCAGTCACTCCGGCAGATGACCATTGAAGAAACCTATGAACTGGCTGATGCCATTACAGAGAACGACTGGCAGGGCATCAAAGAAGAATTGGGCGACCTGTTGCTGCATATTGTCTTTTATGCAAAGATCGGCAGCGAGCAAAAACAATTTGAACTGCATGAAGTGATCAATGACATCTGTGAAAAATTGATAGCCCGGCACCCGCATATATATGGAGATGTAAAAGTGAATGATGCAGAAGATGTAAAAAGAAATTGGGAAAAGCTGAAGTTGAAAGAAGGTAAGAAGTCGGTGATCAGCGGGGTACCTCAGTCTTTACCAGCCACAGTAAAAGCTATGCGTCTGCAGGAAAAGGCAAAGCAGGTGGGATTTGAATGGGACAATAAAGAACAGGTCTGGGAAAAAGTGGATGAAGAAATTGGCGAACTGAAATCGGCCATTGAGGGAGGTGATCAGGCCCGGATTGAAGAGGAGTTTGGGGATGTTGTGTTTTCCCTTATCAATTATGCACGGTTTTTGCAGGTAGACGCCGAAAATGCGCTGGAGATAACCAATAAAAAGTTCATCAGGCGGTTTACAGAGATGGAACAGCAAGCCTTACAAAATGGTAAGGACCTGCATAACATGACACTGCAGGAAATGGATGCCATCTGGAACAGCATCAAACAACATCGCCCCGAATAGTGAAGCCATCATTAAAAAATATCTTATGGAGCAAGTACAGCTTATTGGGGCTTGCTATACTGCTCTTTGTTCTTTCCTTTGTTTTTAATAAACTATACAGCAACCGGTCATCTGTAACAAGAGAAGTACGGCTGGCGGAAAAATACCTTCACAAGCGCCAAAACGATTTTAACCACTTTGTAAAAGATACAGGACTGATAAACCGGCTGCTGGCTAATAGTGAATCTACGGATGAATTCTCCCGGTTTGATTCTAAACGGTACAGCATTTTTCTTTACACTGTTGATACGTTTGGAGCGACTGAAATGAAATGCTGGAACGACCAGTTGGTAACACCATCACCCGAGTTACTGATGGCAGGCGATGGTGAATATTTTTCCCGGCTTCCAAATGGCTGGTATTTTGTCATCAAAAGAACGTTCAGCACTGCTGCGATACCTGGTAAAGTGACCGCTTATGCCCTTATACCGGTAAAATCAGAATTCTTTATTGATACCGATTACCTTCCTAAAGAATTTCTGTTCAGCAAGACTGCTGATAAGTCTGTATTGATGAGTGATAAGGAGACCGAATTTTCCGTACGATCTGTATCGGGCAAGGCGATTTTTTACCTTGACAAAAAAGCATCAGGAGCAGTTCCGCATAATGATATGCGCACCATTTTGCTCCGTATGGCAGCGGTGTTATTGCTTTTTCTTTTTATTCACTTGCTGGTGGAATCTATTGCAGAAAAAAAAGGTGCCTGGAAGGCTATCGGGTTACTTACATTGATATTAGTCGTATTCCGGCTGTTCATTTACTATATGCCAGCTGCATTTAACCTCCGGCAGTTTGAACTTTTTAGCCCTGTAATCTATGGTTCTAACTTTGTACAACGATCGCTGGGAGACCTGTTGGTGAATGCAAGCTTGTTTTGCTGGATTATATTATTTGCCTGGTCAAAACTGCAGCACAAAGAATATTCTTCAACCGGACTTTCGATACGGATAAAATGGTTCGCCGGGATTCTTTCAATGTGCCTGCTCATTTTTTCCACTTTTATGCTGGCTACGGTTATCCGGAGCCTGGTGTCCGATTCAAAAATACCTTTTGATGTAACCGATTTTTTTGAACTGAATCAATATACTTTAATTGGTTTTGTGGTTTTGGCCTGCCTTTCTTTGTCTTATTATTATTTTTCTCAGTTGCTGTTCCGTTTTATTTTTCCTTTGTTTGAAAGGCGAAAAATACTGATCTATTTTGCTATCAGCCTTGCCGGGCTTGGATGGCTTACCATCCGCTCCGGTCATGCGGAAGTTTTGTTTTACCTGCCTGTTTTATGCTGGCTGCTTGTTTACACATGGCTGGTAAGCCGGAAAGGGATTGTTATTAATAAGGTACGTATCAATATTGCGGGCATTCTTTCCTGGATATTCATTTTTTCTGCTTCCATCTCTGTTATCATGCTGATTGAAAATAGTAAAGTGGAATGGGAGAAGAGAAAACGCATAGCCGATAAACTGGCCGTGCAGACCGACCCATACAGCGAGCGGCTGATCAGTATTGCCATCCAGTACCTGGACAACGATTTTCTGAACGATAATTTTTACCGGTTCAGTGATCCGGACAAGGGAAAAAATATCAGGGACAGCATCATCGCCGAAAATTATAGCAGATACCTGAATAAATATGAGACCCGCCTGTATGTGTATGACGCAAGGGGCACGGGATTATATAATGAAGACTCTACCACATATGAAACCCTGAATACCATACTGGAGGTACAGTCAAAACCAACCAATACAGAAGGGCTGTATTATTATGAAATTTCGTTTGATAAGTTCAACTATATAACCCGGCGGGTTGTGATTGATAGCGCCAACAGGAGGATTGGCTCCTTCTTTATTGTGTCTAATCCAAAAAAATTCAGCCGGGAAGCGCTGTTCCCTGAATTGTTCCGCCAATTTAAAAAGGCTGATGCTGAGAACTCGCCCATTTATTCCAATGCAGTATATGTGAACAACCGGCTGGTTTCTCCTCCGGGCAATTATCCCTTTGCCACCTGGCTAAACAGCGGGGAGATGCCCAACGAGGAATTTCAACACCGTATCAACGGCGATTTTGATGAACTCTGGTACAGGGCAAGCAATGAAAAAGTGGTGGTAATAGCCCGGAAAAGGGAAACAACTATCGAAACAATCACTTTATTTTCTTACATATTCTGTTCTTTTCTATTCCTGGTGGCGCTGGTTCAATTTATCACTTTCATTTTGAAGACCGGGCTCAGCTGGAAAAAATTGCGGAAACTCCTTCAACTGAATATCCGCTCGCAGGTACATAGCACCATCATTTTTATCAGTGTTTTTTCTTTTTTGATTATCGGCGTTGCCACCATCTCTTTCTTCATCAGCCGGTATAACCGGAATAATAGTGATAAGCTGAGCCGTACGATGAAGATCATGGTAAATGAAATGGAGAAAAAACTATCTGACCATAATACGTTTGATGATGTAATAAAAATATATGACTCTGTCTCTAATGCAGATTTGCAAAAACTGGTGAATGATGTGTCCGATATTCATGGAGTGGATGTGAATGTGTATGACCTGAAAGGCGATCTGCATGTTTCATCCGGTGGGCTTGTGTACAGCAAAGGTGTGTTAAGTAAAAAAATGGATCCCGCTGCCTTTTATCACCTGAGCAGGCTTCGGCAGGTACAGCACGCCCAGGAAGAAAGGATTGGCAATGCCTCATACCTCAGTATTTATTCACCGGTGCGGGATGAAGGGAAAGTATATGCCTATATCAACATTCCTTATTTTACTTCAAAGCCCGAACTGAGGCAGGAGATATCCAACTTTCTTGTTACGATAATCAACCTGAATGCGTTTATTTTTTTGATCGCCGGGCTGATAGCTTTGTTCATCACCAATCGTATTACCAGCTCATTTTCCATCATCAGCGACAAAATGAAGGAAGTGAACCTCGGCAAAATGAATGAACAGATTGTGTGGAACCGCAATGATGAGATAGGTGAGCTGGTGCTGGAGTATAATAAAATGGTGGCCAAGCTTGGCGATAGCGCTGTTATGCTTGCTAAGAGCGAACGGGAGGGGGCATGGCGGGAAATGGCAAGACAGGTGGCGCATGAGATCAAAAATCCATTGACGCCAATGAAGCTGAGCATCCAGTACCTGCAAAAAGCTATCAGCAACAACCAACCGAATGTGAAAGAATTATCCAGTAATGTAGCCAACACATTAGTAGAACAGATTGATCATTTGTCAAAGATAGCAGCCGATTTTTCGCAATTTGCTAATATTGGTAACACCCATATTGAGTTATTTGACCTGCATGATGTAATCGGTTCTTTAAAAGACCTGTACCAGCCGGACCAGCATGTGGATATGGTATGGTACCCGGTAAATGAAAAAATAATGATACAGGCAGATAAAACACAAATGAACCGTCTGTTCACCAACCTTTTTACCAATGCGGTGGAAGCCTGCCGGGATAATGGAATTTGCAGGATAGAAGTAAGCGAGGAGATAAAAAGCGATAAGATAGTCATCAGCATTAAAGATAACGGCGAAGGTATACCGCCGGAAATGCGGTCAAGGATCTTCATGCCCAATTTTACCACCAAATCATCGGGCACTGGGTTGGGATTGGCCATGTGCAAAGGAATAGTGGAACAAGCCAAAGGTGATATCTGGTTTGAAACAAAGCAGGAGGAGGGAACAGCATTTCATGTTTCGTTGCCTTTAGTTTAAATTCCAAATAGTGCTGTCAGTATAAACTTAAGCAATGATTTATTAGGGAACTGATTTTTACCCGGGCATCCCATATACATTTACATAGTATTTTTTAGACTCATTTGGCAGGGTGCATTTTTACTTTTTTTTATCTCACCTCACTTTTCTACATCATCAATGTATTCAAAGGATAAAGCACTATTTATTCATAACACTAAAACTACTATATAAACAATACCTGATACTTCGCAGTTCAACCGGAAATAATAGAAAAAAACCGCATAGCTTTTTCAGTCTTTTCATCTTGCCGGGTAGCAATATAAATAAGGTGTCACTCAAAGAGATAACAGCGGTAGGCATTTTAAAATTAAGTGAAAACACTTAGTTATATGGCTATAATTGTTTACAAACTAAAATTTTGGGGCAGAGTATCTTTGATAGCGAGGCTTTTCGGTAACTTATTGTCACATACATCGGATATGCAAATCCTTCCCGTGAAAATCTGGTTATAACTCTGCGGTAGCACCCGGCAAATGAATCAATTAGGGTTTGATTGCTGTTTGTGTAATGCAAACAAATTGCTCTGATTATAATAAAGCCGGGCAAACAAAAACAAAACCAATGAACAGATCTTCCGGGTATATTACCAGGGGCTTAGGCTTATTAGCCATGCTGGGCAGGTTCATGTTATTGGCCGTATTGTTTTTGAGCATTCCTCCTTTAAGGCATGTTTTTTCGGAAGAAGACACTGCAAAATTCAGTTTTGCAGTTTTATTCAGTTCACCATTTCGGTATGCCAGGGTTTCTTTTAAAAAAAAAGTAGCTATTTTTTTTGCGCTTGTCCTATTTGCCCTTGGCATTTTATTCTTTGCATTTCAGAAAAACAAAGAACAGGCCGCTGTTGCTGCCCGGTGGGTTGAACATACGCAGGAAGTATTATTTACCACCGAGAAAATACATTCACTCGCTACGGAAATGCAAAGCGGAACGAGAGGTTTTGCAATTACGGGGGATGAAAACTATTTACCCCTTTTTTACAATGCGGCCAATTCTATTGATACCAGTATCAGCTATCTCCAAACACTGTTAAAAGATAATCCTGCCCAGGAGCGAAGATTTGATACCCTTAAAATACTTATTGGCAACTACATCATTACCCGGAAAGAATTGGTCAATACACGGAGAGAAGGGGGATTTGATGCAGCACAGGTAATTTTCCTGAAAGGCGATGGAAAGTTGATGTTCGACCAGTTACGGGCTACTATTACAGTTATTAAAGAAGAGGAAAACCAACTATTGGCAAAACGAAAAGCTGATAGCAGAAAAAAAAGTGAGGATTCGTCCCGAATTTCCTTTTTCCTCCAGATAATTATCGCTTTACTGTTGCTGGTAGCTTTTTTGATTATTTATCGAAATACCCGTGCGAGGGACAAAGCTGAAACCCAACTGAGAGCAAGTGAAGAAAAACTCAGTATACTTTTCAATTCAATAGACGAGGGCTTTTGCATTATTGAAATGATTTTTGATGAGCAGAAAAAGCCGGTTGATTATCGTTTTTTACTGATCAATCCGTCATTTGAAAAACAAACCGGGCTTCGTGATGCTGTTGGTAAAAGGATGCGTGAATTTGCACCCGATCATGAAGAGCATTGGTTTGAGATATATGGCAAGATAGCCCTGACAGGGGAGTCACTACGATTCGAGAACCGGGCAGAGCAACTGGGTCGCTGGTACGATGTTTATGCCTTCCGTTTCGGAGATCCTGAAAACATGCAGGTGGCTATCCTGTTTAACGATATAACGGAACGAAAACAAGTGCATGACACGATTCAGGAAATGAACCTGGAGTTGGAAAAAAGGGTTGAAGAGAAGACAAAGGAAGTAATTGAAAAGGAGAAGCAATACAGGTTTCTCCTGCAGAATATGCGGGAAGGCATCCAGGTGATAGGGTATGACTGGAGATATCTTTTTGTCAACAGCTCCGTAGTGGGGCAAAGTAAATATTCTAATGAGGAATTGCTTGGTCACACTATGATGGAAAAATATCCCGGTATTGAAAACACGGAATTGTTTTGGGTACTGCAGCGTTGTATGAAAGAACGCAAACCGGAGTTGTTTGAAAACGAGTTTACATTTCCGAATGGTACAAAAGAATGGTATGAGCTGAGTATTCAGCCTGTGCCTGAAGGAATCTTTATTCTTTCAATGGACATAACGGAAAGGAAGAAAGCAGAAGAAATGCTGGCAGCCAGTGAAAGCAGGTTCCGTTCTATCATTGAACAATTCCCTTACCCGGTAGTTACCTATACTCCTGACGGAACTTACACTAATGCTAACCTGGCATGGGAAACAATGTGGAAATACAAACGGGAAAATGTAACAGGTTATAATATCCGTAAAGATCCGCAGATGATAGCATCAGGTCTTTCGGTATATGTTGAAAAAGCTTTCGGCGGTGAGGTGGCCACTTCAGAACCCTATTTGTACGACCCAAAACAGATTGGCCACGACAGCCCGAAAAGATGGATGCAGATGACACTGTATCCTCTGAAAAATGCGGAAGGAAAGATATTGGAGGTAATCCTTATACTACTGGACATTACTTCCAATAAAGAAGCGGAGGAAAAACTAAAAAAATATGCGCAGGAATTACAGGCATCCAATACAGAACTGGAACGGTTTGCTTATGTAGCCAGCCACGACCTGCAGGAACCACTCCGGATGGTAAGCAGCTTTTTGAATTTGCTGGAAGAAGAGTTTTCCGGAAAGCTGAACGAAACGGCGAGGGAGTATATACATTTTGCTGTAGATGGGGCAGGACGAATGAAAAAGCTCGTAAATGACCTGTTGCAGTATTCAAGAGTGGGCACCAATAAAGAAGAATTTTCAGCTGTTAACCTGAACGAGATAATGGATTATGCGATCCGTGTGCTGGATGAGGACATCAGAAAAAGCAATGCCATACTGAAAATAAAACCGCTCCCGGTTATTTCGGCCAATAAGACACTTATCGGACAGCTGTTTATTAACCTGCTAAGTAATGCCCTAAAATACCATGGGGACAAACGGCCTGAAATTGAAATGGGGTATACAGAAGAGCCGCATTCCTATATTTTCTATATAAAGGATAATGGTATCGGCATTGATCCCAAGTTTTTTGACAAGATATTCATCATCT
>CAYHPA010000108.1:0-10941 GCA_964358155.1 uncultured Chitinophaga sp. | reverse complement strand
ACTTTCCGGTTCAAATGAATTCCGATAGATGTAATTTCCGTTTTTCTATCCTGCTGCCAGCCCTTCGGGCTTTGCTACTTTCCGGTTCAAATGAATTCCGATAGATGTAATTTCCGTTTTTCTATCCTGCTACTATCCCTTCGGAGTTTGCTGCTTGTCGGTTCAAATGAATTTCGATAGATGTAATTTCCGTTTTTCTATCCTGCTGCCAGCCCTTCGGGCTTTACTACCTGCTGGTTCTATATTTAATCCCGAAGGGATGTAATTCCTATAGCAACAACCAATATACATCCATAAACCCCGAAGGGGTGGCATATCAGGTTAATCATAAAAGTCAAACAGGTATTTTTCTTCAAATGTGATATTAAATTTTTTCAACAGCAACATATATTCCTGTCTGAAGGTTCTTTGACTATGGTGTTGCTTCTGACCTTTTATGTAATCAATCACCTTGCCGTAGTTTGATTCGGAATAAGAAAAGACACCATATCCCTCCTGCCAGCTGAACTTTTGCTTCAACCAGCCCTTATCGTTTATAAAATTGCAGGAATTATTTTTAATATCCCTCACCAGGTCAGATATCCGCATTGCGGGTCTCAATCCAACCAGCACATGGATATGGTCAGGCATTCCGTTTACGGCCAGTATCTTTTGTCCCTTTCCGTTAATAATACCGGCTATGTATTTATAAATTTCTGCCTCGAAAGCAGGACGAATGAGATTTTCTCTGCCTTTGACGGCAAAAACATATTGAATATATATCTGTGAAAATGTTCCGGGCATTCTTTGTCATTCTTTTTGAAATAATTCAGCAGCTAAAACTTCAGAATTTCAGATGCCGTACCGTCATCCCATCATTCATCAGTTGTTTGAGTGAATCAATTCCAATCTTCAGATGATTTTCCACGAATTGCTCTGTTACATTTTTGTCACTCTCTTCTGTCTTTACCCCTTCGGGTATCATAGGCTGATCGCTTACAAGCAATAGTGCACCGGTAGGTATTTTGTTATAGAAGCCAACAGTAAAGATGGTGGCGGTTTCCATATCAATGGCGTAAGCCCTTATCAGCTGCAGGTATTCTTTGAATTGTTCATCGTGTTCCCAAACCCGGCGATTGGTGGTGTATACCGTGCCGGTCCAGTAGTCCACCCCATAGTCACGGCTGGTGGTGGATACTGCTTTTTGCAAAGCGAAGGCTGGTAGCGCCGGTACTTCAGCAGGAAAATAATCATTGGAAGTTCCTTCTCCGCGGATGGCGGCAATGGGTAATATCAGGTCGCCGATCTTATTTCTTTTTTTCAATCCACCGCATTTGCCGAGGAATAAAACAGCTTTGGGATGGATGGCGGAAAGAAGGTCCATCACTGTGGCTGCTGTGGGACTGCCCATACCGAAATTAATGATGCTGATATTATCCGCCGTGGCGCACTGCATCGGTTTGCCTTCTCCGACTATTTTTACTTTATTCCATTTTGCAAACATTTTTACATAGTTGCTGAAGTTGGTCAGCAGGACGTACTGGCCGAAATTCTCCAGCTGTTCTCCGGTGTAGCGGGGCAACCAGTTTTGTACTATTTCTTCTTTTGTCTTCATGAAGGCAAATTTAATCATTTACTTTTGTCCAAAGGACTACTTTATAGAAGCATGCTGGCAATCAATTATCCCGAACCCGAGTTCCGTATAAAGAAGGAAGGCAGCAAAGAATTTATTTTCGATATACTTCGCAAAAAATGGCTGCAATTGACGCCGGAAGAATGGGTAAGGCAGAACTTTATTCAATACCTGATCAAGGTAAAAAAATATCCCGCATCACTCATTGCGGTTGAAAAAGAGATCCGGCTGGGGGAATTAAAGAAACGGTTTGACATTTTAGTGTATGATACCAGTCACCGGCCCTGGATGATGATTGAATGCAAGGCAGGAGAAGTGAAACTGGATGAATCAGTAGTACAACAGGTGCTGCGCTACAATATGAGTGTGCCGGTGCAATATATTGTCATTACCAATGGTAAGCTTACATATGGATGGAAAAGAGGAGAGCAAGGCTTAAGTGTTCTCGTGGAATTGCCCAAGTAGATCATTATGCAGAGAGATAGTACATTAACACAACAAATGCCAGTCCGAGAGTACCCGCTACCATGATTGTATCCTTTTTGGTATTATCTGATACAGCAAAGAGATTTGATATTGGCTTCCTCCATAGGAAAAACACAAATGCGAGTTTCACAAGTATAAAGAAAAGAAAAGTAGATGTACTACCCTGATGGAATTCCTGGTATTTAAAGAAAGTATATGACTCACCTAACCGCATAATCAATGAAACCAGGTTGTCGGCAAACAAAAGTATCCATCCCCATCTTCTCTTTTTATAAAGCAAATAAAAAATAAGCGGGATATAAAGGAGATTTATAAGCATGAGGAACGTAAAGATGTCGAAACTGCAATATCGGCACGCAAGGAAGGCTAATAAACCCTTTATGGTTTCATAAAGGATCCACAGGTATTGAAGCCCGATAAACAACAGCAGGATATTGAGCCATTTTACCGGCTTTATCTCCGTTCCAGGGTTTAATATTGGTTGAAAAAAATCTGCGGTTTTTTCTTTGTAAGAGCTGATCTTGTTGGATAAGGCATTTGCCCTGTCTTCCTCTTCCTTAACAAGATGCTGGGCCTGATCGAGTTCATTTTGAGTAACTTCTCTTTCGGCAAGGATGGCTTTTGCGGCTTTAATTGCTTCTGATTGATAATCCGCTGCTTTCTGGATGATCTTCAATAATTCTACAGTAGAATATTCTTTAAACTGTGTATAAAAATCAAAATTCATCTCAGGTAGTTTTGGCTTACTGTAAGATTTTATTTCACAATTTAGTTAATTTCAAAAATTGACTATCCGGATGATGCAGCCATGTATTTGTTTTTACCACATAGGAACATAGAAACATAGTTTTCACATAGACTTCTATGTGTTTTTCTCCTACTGTGTGCTATGTGCCTATGTGGTTCCATTATAAGGTTGCTATATACGGATAGTCATTTTTCAAAAAGAAACCCCGTTGCATTGCAACGGGGTTCATCACGATAAGAATAGATTATTTCGGCATCTCAAATATCTTTTCATCAATCGTCACATTCAGTTCAACCTTTTCATACTTCACGGTCTGGAACACCTGGCCTTCAATTTTTGAATCCCTTGTCATAAAAAATTTTACACCATTAATCTCCTTTAGGTCTGAATAAAAGGATTCCACCTCTATGTCCTGCCCTTGAAATTGCCTCATGGTGACCGATTTGATAAGCGTATAATCAGCAGTTGAAATAAAATAAGTGGTTACTTTGCTGTCATCTTTATTGGTCAGTTTTATTTTGTAAGTCTTTATGCCCTCTACAGCATCTTCGCCCTGCAGTTCCACCTGGTGGCCTCTTGCTTTATAATCCATCAGTTGATTGGCGAGATTGCTTTGTGTTTTAAAATCATTCAGCTCGGTACCGGTTACTTCTGTGGGGGTTGTTACACCCTGAAATGGATTGATCTTCCAGCCTTTTCCATTGAAATAACAATTGGTAACAGCCTGTCCCATTAACTCCAGGTCGGTACGCATGCCCTTGCCATTGATGATTTGTGTGATAAGAGCAATTTCATTGCCCTGTGTGGAATAAGTGCCCGTCATTTTAGCGGATGTAATCTTGTTGAAGACTTCCAGTCCACCCATATTGGCAGCAAATTTTGAAATCACATCATCGGCGGTTTGTGCTTTGGCCGATATTGTTGCAAAGCTGAGTACGGCAAGTAGTAATTTTTTCATTGTTTTTTAATTTGAGGGGCGAAGTTAATGGTTTAATTAAAGCGGCAATATGCGGTTATCCGGACGGCGAGAGTCAGGGATGAGTTGTTTGATGTAAAACAAAAATCCCGTCCACTTTCGTAAACGGGATTATGAATAAGCAATTGGTTATGGTCATTCGTTTATCACTCTTCGGCAAGCTCAGAGTGACAAGATTCTTTATGGGAATATGCCCAACTCCGCATAGCTGGTGCCTACTTTGTTGATGGCAACCACATAAGCAGCCGTACGCATATCAGGAATATCAGGGTTGCTTTTCCATGTATTCATAATCTCATGGGTGGCATTGATCATGGTTTCCTCCAGGCCGCTGTACACCAGGTCCACCTCGTCGGGGCCATGCATGATGAATTCCCTTTCTTCACTGCTTACTTTCTTGCCGGAAAGTTCTTCCATCTGTCCAAGGATATGTGCATTCAGGTTTTCTGTAAAGCGTTTTTCCAAACGGCCATAGCGAACATGGCTCAGGTTCTTCAACCACTCAAAATAAGAAACAGTGACACCGCCTGCATTCAGGTACATATCAGGAACTACTAATATTCCTTTTTTGCCAAATATTTCATCAGCATCGGGTGTTAATGGCCCGTTGGCTGCTTCCCCAATAATCTTTGCTTTCACTCTTGGTGCATTATCACCGTCAATTACATTTTCCAATGCGGCAGGTATCAGGATATCGCATTCCATCTCCAGCATATCGCTGTTCTTTTCAAAATTTTCAGCTCCGGGAAAATTGAGTATGCTTCCTTTTTTACGATGGTTGAATACTGCATCCACATCTAATCCTTTATCGCTGCGGATAGCGCCATCATGTTCAGACAGGCCTACAATAATGGCTCCTGCATCCTGAAAAAATTTTGCAGAATGATAACCCACATTACCCAGGCCCTGCACGGCCACTCTTTTTCCTTCCACACCGGTGGTCAGCCCAAGCCTTTTCATTACATCAGGCATATTGCATACTTCACGCAGGCCAAAGAAAACGCCAAGACCTGTTGCTTCCCTGCGGCCGCGAACACCGCCCTGGGTGATGGGTTTTCCGGTAACACAACCTGCTGCATCTATCTCACCGGGATGCATGGCAGAATAGGTATCAAGTATCCAGGCCATTTCCCTTTCACCGGTTCCATAATCCGGAGCCGGTACATCCGTGCCGGGTCCGATAAAATTTTTCTTGATCAGCTCAGCCGTATAACGGCGGGTAATTTTTTCCAGTTCGTAAGGAGAATATTTTCTCGGGTTGATCCTGATACCGCCTTTGCCGCCGCCGAAGGGAACGTTTACAATGGCGCATTTGTAGGTCATCAGGGCAGCCAGGGCCATCACTTCATCCTGATTTACTTCTGCAGCAAAACGAATACCGCCCTTGCAGGGTGTTTTGTGATGGGAATGCTGTACACGATAAGCCTCAATTACTTCAATGCTGCCGTCATCCCTTTTTACCGGGAAACGCATCTGGTAGACAGCATTGCATTCCTTGATTTGTTCAAGAACACCTTTATCCCATTTGGTGTGTTTGGCAGCTTTGTCAAAACTTCTTTCAACGGCCCCAAAAAAACTGTAATGTTTCTCAGACATGAGTTCTGTTTTTATATTAAGCAATCGTTATTAAAAGGCAATAGTGAATAGTGAAAAGTCAATGACGACTGGTAGTTACTGCCAGCGATTGACTGTTGTTATTTTTCTTTTTCCAGTTTACCAATCTTCCTGTCCAGACGGAATACATAAAGTATAAGGCCGAGCAGAATAGTTACCACCACTGCCAATACCACATATATCCTTCCGTTGCTGCGCATCGTGTCGGCCATCACCCCCTTTGTATCCTGCGCAAAGCCTGCTACGGAAAACAGCAGCAGCAAAAACAAGGATGTTATTTTTTTCAGTTTCATCATAACATGTTTTTCTTTTCTTTCAGTAAAGCTAAGCGGATCTTGAGTGTAGCTATCCATATGCCGAACAATGTCCAGCCAATAACGGCGGGATAAAACACCATCCGCATGCTGTTATCTATATCTTTTGTATCCAGGGCCGGGTTGCCGCCACCACCGCTTTCCGGCGCACCGGGGTGCAGGCTGGGCAATATGCGGGGGATGATCCAGATAGCCGGGAAAAGCATGGCATAAGCAAAAATGTTATAGACAGAGCTTATCCTTGCTCTTTTGTCCATATCACTCACCGAATCACGCAGCACCATATAGGCAAAATAGATCAGCAGTGCGATAGCCGCACCTATCAGTTTCGGTTCTTTTAAAATGGCGCTGAAAGAAACACCATTGTTGGGGTCGGCCCAGGTATAGCTCATCCAGATGGCGCCGGTGGCATAGCCCAGTACGCCAAACACAATTCCCAGCACTGCATATTGACGGGCAGCTATATCATATTTAATATTAAATGTGCGGAGATACATGATGGCATTTACCACTGAAATGGAAAACAATATCATCATGGCAAACCACATGCAGACATGGAAGTAAAGATTACGGATCGTTTCTCCAAGGGCAGGCAAAACGGGAACATCCAATAAAAGTCCGCCAATAAATGTGTAAAGCAGCAAGACTACACTTGCAATCTTCCACCAGGACTTGTGCATATAGTTTTTTTCAACTTCCAATGAGGGCCATTGAGTCCCGCCGGTCCAAAGGACTCCTTTGGAGGGCGGGATGGGGGGCAAAAATACGGGGAAAACCGAATATCGAACAGATGAATGTCAAACATTACATTATTCAGCATTCATCAGTCTTTCCACAGGAATGGGAACAGGATAATGGCCAGTAATACTATTAATACATCAAGGGCCAGCAGCAAAAGAACAGCGCTTAAAGGAATAGTGAGTAAAGGGGCAAAGGCAGCTTTGGAAAGCCGCATCAGCAATAATAATTGCGGTATGATAAGGGGAAAGCCCAGCACCGCCATGATTGCGGCATTTTGCTGAGCCTTGGCAGCAATGGCAGCTAAAAAAGTAAAAACAAGACTCAAACTCCAGCCTCCCAGTAATACAAGTCCGATAAAAGGCAAGGCTTTTTGCAACGGGTTTCCAAGAAAAAGAGTAAATAAAAGCAAACTGAGCAGG
Source organism: uncultured Chitinophaga sp. (assembly GCA_964358155.1). Classification (GTDB taxonomy): domain Bacteria; phylum Bacteroidota; class Bacteroidia; order Chitinophagales; family Chitinophagaceae; genus JJ008. Next base: position 4,031 of record CAYHPA010000108.1, on the reverse strand, counting down.
CTCATGAGGAGCATGAGCATTGAGTTAAACAGAAGTTTGGCAAGAACAAAATCAACCGGGCTGGCAATGGAGTAGAAATAAAGCATGCGGCCCCGGCTTTCCTGCAAAAAACTTTTAGCCACGGCATTGATGCAGATGAATAACTGGATGACCCAGAACAAGCCGTTCCAGACCTTGCTCTCAGGCTCATTCATGGCCATATTTAAAACGAAAATGGTGGAGCCGATATAAAGCAAAATTCCATAGAAACTGTACTTCTGCCTTATTTCAAGCAGCAGGTCTTTTTTAAAAAGGGTGAATATGTGGCGTACAGTGCTGATAAAACCTGGTTTACCTGCGAAAATACTGCTAAAAGCAGTTATCGTCTCCCATTAATATTCTAATTTGCCGCCAAATAAAAACAACGATGAAAAAAATTAAATTTCTGTTGCTAGCTACAGTTATAGCAGCGGTTATCATTGTTCTTCCATCCTGCCAGTCGACCAAAACGACGACAGCTGCCAAAATGCTGAAGTTCAACTTTGAAAAAGGTAAAGGATACGACTATGAAATGAACACCAACATGGACCAGGAGATAATGGGACAAACCATCGGGATGGATATGCTGTTTTACTATTCTATGGATGTAAAGGATGATGATGGGACCACCAAAACGATCACTACTTCTGTTGACAGGTTTAAAATGAAAGTGAGCGCCATGGGTATGAATATAGATATTGACACAGACAAGCCCATGCCCAACATGGGACTTACAAAAGATGGAGAAGACCCGGCGAAAATGATCAATAGCCTTTTCGGGGCCATTAAAGGCCAGAAATTTTCTATGAAAGTGAATGCAGAGGGAAAGGTGCTCGAAGTAACCGGTTTTGAGAATATGGCGAAGACGATTGTTGACTCATTGGCGATGAACGAAGAGGAAAAAGAAAAAATGATGCAGCAATTCAGCAAGCAGTTTAGCGCAGAACAGATGAAAAGCCAGTTTGAAAGAACATGGTACATCTTTCCGAATAAAGAAGTAAAAGTGGGAGACAGTTGGGACAAGAGCACCGATATTGCAGGAGAAATGGGAGGTACTTACAACTCTACCTACAAGGTAACCGATATAGAAGGAGATATGGTTACACTTTCCGAATCCACTAAAATTGAATCCAAACAAAAAGATATGGATATGAAGGGGAGTATCAAAGGAACAATTGTGGTGGACAGCAAACTTGGCCTTGTAGTTACTGCCGACCAGGATATGAAGTTCACTATAGGGGCAGAAGGGAAAAGCATGGACATAAAAGCCAAAACCAAGATAAAAGGTAAGGCGAGATAAAGAAGTTGATTGGTTAATTTGTTAATTGGGGTTGCAGAAAAGCAACTCCAATTTTTTTTGCCTGATACCTGATTACCCAATACCCAATTAACTAATTCCCTTATCATAGCAATTCCTGCACCTCGGTTCATACACATCTTTGGCGCCAAGCATTACCTGTTCGTCATTGGATATTTTCCTGTAGGAGTAGTTGGCAATATTGCCGCATTGCATACAGATCGCATGGAGCTTGGTCACATAATCGGCCTTGGCCATTATATAAGGCATTTGCCCAAAAGGGTTGCCGAGATAATCCATATCAAGCCCCGCCACTATTACCCGTATGCCCCGGAAAGCCAGCTCATCACACACATTGGCAATTTCCGGGTCGAAGAACTGGGCTTCATCGATGCCGATCACATCCACATCGCCGGCCATCAGCAATATTTTCTGAGAGTTATCAACCGGGGTGGATTGGATGGCCGAAGCATCATGAGAAACGATCTTTACCTCGTCATAGCGGGTATCAATGGCTGGCTTAAATATCTCCACTTTCAGGTTGGCGATCTTTACTCTTTTGAGCCGGCGTATCAATTCTTCGGTTTTGCCGCTGAACATAGAGCCACAGATCACTTCGATACTTCCGCGGCGCTGGCCGCTGGTATTGGGTTCAATAAACATTGTTAAGGTTTCGTTTAGGGGATGCTGAGGTTTTTATTGGCAAACTGTTTGTAATTTTAGAACGACTGCTACGTTAATCGATTTGTAACCTGCAGTCGCCGTCATTCATCAACGTTCAAAAATACCATAATGGAACGAATCGAAGCACTCATCAGCCAGTTAAAAGAACAGTTTCAGCAAAATGCCGACCCTGCACAAATGCTCGGTACGGTGCAATTGCTGCAGTTTGAACTCAGCAAGATAAAATCAAACAGTCAGCAAAGCCTGGGCACGGCCAAAGTAGCGGTAGTGTTGCCGATTGCCAATGTAATTGGCGTGGCAGCCGGCTACGAAAAATATGCACCGAGACCGGTAGTTGAAAAACCCGTGCAGGAACCCGATAGCTATCGGGTAAAAGAGACCATACTGGTTGATAACGGCTCACTTTCTGTTGTTCAGAAAAATCATCAACTGGATATGGTGTTTGACCCGATGATGGAGATACCTACCTTATCGCATCAGCCCAAACAGGCGGGCAGGGAAATAAACGATGCATCATCGCATGGTGAATCGTTGAACGATAAACTGAAGCAGGGAAAAACAGAGCTGGTGGAAATTTTAAAAGAAGCCCCTGTAAAGGACCTTCGCAAAGCTATTGGCATCAACGACCGGTTCCTCTTTGTCAACGACCTGTTCCGTGGCGATGAGTCTATGTATGACCGCTGCGTCAAGACCATTAACAGCTTTCATATTTATGCAGAAGCGGAATATTGGATTACCAGGGAACTAAAAACAAAATTGGGCTGGAGCAATGAACACCCTACCGTTCAGGTTTTTGATCAGCTGGTCAAAAGGCGGTTTTCCTGAATGAACTGAAATATTTTCTTTGTGGCCCCGGCATATTGCTCTACATAGTTTCCGGAGGCATCAGCTGCGTTTTTGTAACAATCATCTGTATTGTTCAGCAGTTTTGAAATAGAATCCGCCAGCTCCACTTCATTTTTTATAACAGCAGCGCCACCGCAATTAACTAACCCGATAGCTTCAATATATTTTTGATAATAAGGTCCGATAATCACCGGCTTGTGATAAACAGCTGCCTCCAGCACATTATGGACCCCCATGGTTCGCAGCCCCCCGCCAATATAAGCAATATGTGCATAGCGGTACAGTCGTGAAAGCATCCCGATATTGTCAATGATGAGACAGGAGCTGAGTCCGGACCCGATAACTATCGGGTCGGGACTCAGCAGGCGGGAGTAGCGGATTGAATCGGGGAATAGCTTTTCCAGTCCGGTCAGATTCTTTTCACTCAATTCATGCGGTGCTATGATGAGTTTCAAAGAAGTATTACTGAGAATAGTAAATGCTTTTTGCAATACCTGCTCATCCTCCCGCCAGGTGCTGCCGGCAATGATAGCTTTGCTGTTGCCAATAAATTGCTCAATAGCAGGTATGGATTTCCATTGGTTCGCTATTTCAACCACCCTGTCAAATCTTGTGTCGCCGGAAACGGAACATATGCCGGCTAAACCAATTCCGTCAATTAGTTTTTTTGATGTTTCATTCTGAACAAACAGGTGATCAAACCGGGAAAGCATTTTTCGCTGCAGGCCGCCATACCATTTAAAGAACGACATGTCTTTTCTGAACAGGGCAGATACCAGTATCAACGAAATGATGCGGTACTTGATTTTCTTTAAATAATAATACCAGAACTCATACTTTACAAAAATGACCAGGGAAGGATGAACGATTTCCAGGAACCGCTTTGCAGTAAATGGCCCATCCAAGGGCAAATAAAAAATCCAGTCGGCGCCTTTATAGTCTTTTTGTGCTTCATACCCTGAAGGGGAAAAGAAGGTCAGTAAAATTTTGAACCCCGGATACCGGGCCTTTAACTTCTCTATGATAGGCTTTCCCTGTTCAAATTCGCCGAGGGATGCACAATGAACCCAGATAATTTTTTCGCCGGAAGGAATTGCTGCTGTCAGCCTTTCAAAAATATGTTTGCGACCCCGTACCCATTTTTTTGCCTTGACATTAAAAAGCGAAGCAATATGCGTTCCTGCTT
>CAYHPA010000107.1:0-10967 GCA_964358155.1 uncultured Chitinophaga sp. | reverse complement strand
CATTTACCCCCGTCCCCTAAAGGGGCTTTGTTGAACTTCATTGTAAAACCACCTGATCTTCTCAGGTGGTTTTCTTTTCGAAAATCAAACTGGCTCATCCCCTCCCGGGAGGGGTGTTAACATGGTGCATAAAGGAATCATGAAAGGGGTGGGTGAAAAATGTTCCCTATTTTTAATACATGAAGAAAATTGCAGTCACTATTTTTTCTTTAATAAGCTGTATTTATTCAAATGCTGCCACAGTTGACACCGTTTCCATCTACAGCAATGCCATGCACAAGGATTTTAAATGTGTTGTAATAAAACCGGCTACCTATAAAAAAAACAAACCAGGTTTTCCGGTTGTATATCTCTTACACGGATATGGCGGCTGGTACAGCAACTGGATCATACGGGTGCCGGAACTGAAGAAATATGCGGATGACTATAACCTCATGATCGTTTGTCCCGATGGCGGCCCAAGCAGCTGGTACTTCGACAGTCCCATTGACAGCAGCATGAAATATGAAACCTATGTTGGAAAAGAAATACCCGAATACATTGATGCCCATTACAAAACCATTAAGGACAGGAAGGCAAGGGCCATCACCGGGCTGAGCATGGGCGGGCATGGGGCCTTATTCCTCGCTTTCCGCCATGCTGAAACCTTTGGTGCCTGCGGCAGTATGAGCGGCGGTGTGGACCTGAACTATTCAAAAAACAAATTTGATATCATCAAACGGATTGGCGACACGATCAGCCATGCGGATAACTGGAAAAATTACATGGTGGTCAATTTAATTGAAAACTATCCGAAAGATTCACTGGCAATTATAGTTGATTGCGGCATCAATGATGAGCTTTATACAGAAGCCAACCGCGACTTTCATAAAAAAATGCTCCGGTTAAAAATACCACATGACTACACGGAGCGGCCCGGCCGACATAACTGGGACTACTGGCGGAATTCTATCCAATATCATTTGCTTTTTTTTAAGAATTATTTTGAAAAGAATCATATAACGGAGAAAATAAATTAAATCCGGACTCCGTTCCTTTCCTAACCTGTCTTACTTGTTATCATCAAAACCACTTTTATGAAAAAGATGCCTTTCCTGACTATTATGCTATCCCTCATATTATTTTTTTCTATTAGTGCATGCAAAAGGCAAAGAAATGATGAAAAGCTAATTAACGCTTTAGAAGATAACCTTGCTTCATCTAATACCTCTATTAGCATTTCTACTGAAATAGCTTTAAAATCCCTTGAAGAAAAAACAACCGATTACTGCACCAAAGAAAGAGCGGAAATTTGGTACCCAAAAGCTGTTCTAATTGCTGAGGCAAGTCGAGATTTGTTCAATTACCTTGAAAAAATCAAACCAAGAAAAAAAGTAAATGCACAAGTTTCAAAGGAAATTTTGCAAAAAATTCTCCAATATAAGCTAATTGTTATCAGCACAGATTCGGATTTAATGATAGAATTCGAGGACAGGTTTCGGTTTATCAATCGTTTTATTCTACTCGCCGGTGGCGATACAAGTAAGAATATGAGTTCGTTGAAATACAGTTACCTTGGAACTAGCGCAACATCTTTGTTAACAATGTTACAAAATGATATTAAGGTCATAGAAAATAAAGCAATATATTATTGTAATACCAAAGTAGGATGTACGGGCTGGGATATCTTCGGCTACTCTGCAATAGTGGGCCAAAACAGCTCCTATCTCAGTCCCGGTAGCGAACTGGAGATAAAAGCCGGCGTAGGAGCTTTCAGTAAAGCAGCAAGGCCAGAAGTATTTTTTAGCAATCGAAATATTGAAGTTGGAGAAGAAGGGTACTCAACTTATAGAATAAAAGTATCGAATACACCCGGCAAATACAATATCCCTGTAAGAATTAAATTTTTTGATCAGACGATTGGTAAGGAAGAAGAGGTTTCTTATAATGTCAAATACATCGTGGCCAAACCCTGCGACCAATAATTCAGCTTTAAATACTGGTGTTCACGGCTCCGGCTTATACCCCGTCTGCCCGTCCCGGACTTTCACTTTTTTCTTGTTGGAGTTCTTCTTCTCAAAGTCCAGTACCTCTTTTGGCTTTGTAGCAGGTTTCTTGCCTGCTGTATCTGTTAAGGATTTGCCGGTTACTGCAATTGGTTTTATATCCTCATCTGCAATCATTTCATCATTCTCCGTCCTCAGTTTATTCATCCAGTAATTCTCTGTTCCGGTTATAACTCCTTCCACCGGGTTGTAATAGGTCCATTGGCCATGCTTTACTGCATAGCCATCATTTTTTACCACTACGCTGTTCAATACCCTGTTAGGATCCTTCAGGTCGTACACCATCACCGTATCAAATGCAATAGCCGGATCAGTAGCCCTCCAGCTTTCCTCCCGCAGCAGCCCGCCATTGTAGGTAAAATATTTCTGCCTGCCATGCAATTTTCCCCAATGGTAATTTTCATCTGCAATTTTTACTCCATCCAATGAAAATCTTTTCCAGTTGCCTTCTTTGTTATCATCCACGAAATAGCCTTCTTCCTCATAACCCCGTTCTCCCCGCAAATCGGGCATACTGATGATCCAGGGCCCCTGTTTCAGTCCCTTCATATCCACCCGGTTCAGGGTATCGCCTCGTGCAGTAAGTTTATAGTCTTTCCACTGGGAAAAACCGGCTGTGGAAATCAGCAGAAAAAAAGGAAGGATGAACCGCATAGTTTAGTAAGTTTGATAGAGAAGCTTTGAGCTTTTAGCTATATGCTGCAAGCCTGAAAACTTCCACACTATATAACGCCAAAACAAACTGTTTATGTTCCCAAAATTAAAGCAATTTTTTCTGCTTGCTGTTACTGGTTTTTTTACTTTAACAACAAATGCTCAGGTAAACCCCACCCCTGCCGGCGAGCGGATGCAGGGGCTTGACCAGCGGCGCAAACTGGAATCCCTTTCTGTCCTCAATGATATCAAGTTCCGCAATGTCGGCCCGGCCATCATGAGCGGCCGGGTGGTTGACCTGGATGTAAACCCTGATGATCCTACCGAGTTCTATGTTGCTTATGCTACCGGCGGTTTGTGGCATACTACCAATAATGGACAGTCCTTCACTCCCATTATGGACAATATTGATGTACTGTTCATCGGCGATATTGCTGTCAATTGGTCCACCCGCACCATTTGGGTGGGTACAGGCGAAGTGAACAGCAGCCGGTCTTCTTATGCAGGCATAGGCCTTTATAAAAGCAGCAACAACGGTAAGCAATGGGAATATCTTGGCCTGCCTGAATCACATCATATCGGGAAAATTCAACTGCATCCCACTGACAATAACACAGCATGGGTGGCAGCGCTGGGCCATTTGTATTCTGCCAACAAGGAAAGAGGCGTTTACAAAACTACTGATGGCGGCAAGACATGGAAGCAGACCTTATATGTGGATGATAATACCGGCGCTGTTGATCTTGATATCAATCCAACCAACCCGAATGAACTGTATGCCGCCATGTGGTACCGCACCCGCAAAGCATGGAAATTTGAAGAAAGCGGAAGAACAAGCGGCATCTATAAAAGCAGCGATGGCGGTGAAACATGGAAACTGGTTTCTGCTGCAGGTTCGGGTTTTATGACCGGCGATAAGATCGGCCGCATTGGTCTTGCTGTGTTTCCGCAAAAACCCAATATTGTTTACGCAGTAGCAGATAACTATAATACCAAGCCAGATACTACAACTAAGAAAAATGACTCGCTCTATAAAAAAGCTGATTTTAAAGACCTGAGCAAAGAACAGTTTGCACAGCTTGACAATAAAAAACTGGATACTTTTTTACGCAGAAGTTTCTTTCCACGCAAATACACCGCGGCTTCAGTGAAAGAGATGGTGGCTTCCGGTAAAGTGCAATCCACCGCAGTGTGGGATTATCTGGACACAGGCGATGACGGTTTCCAGGGAAGTATTGTTGGATGTGAAATTTACAGGAGCGATGATGCCGGCATGACCTGGAAAAAAACAAACACAAAAGATGTAACCATCTACAGCACTTATGGCTATTATTTCGGCAAAATATATGTATCACCTGCCAATGAGAATAAAGTGGTGATAGTGGGTGTGCCGCTGCAAATGTCAACAGACGGTGGAAAGACCTTTAAAACCATCAGCAAGAGAAATGTACATGCCGACCATCATGCTCTCTGGATCAATCCCAAAAGAGATTCACATATGATAAATGGCAACGATGGCGGTTGCAATATCACTTATGACAACGGCGAGAACTGGTTTTTTGCTAATACTCCGCCCGTCGGGCAATACTATGCTGTAACTACCGATGATGACAGGCCCTACAATGTGTATGGCGGCTTGCAGGATAATAATGTTTGGTACGGCCCTTCCACTTATGTGGCCGGGCCCGGATGGCAGAGTTCGGGTGATTATCCTTACAAGTCATTGGTAGGTGGTGATGGTATGCAGGTGCAGGTGGACACAAGGGATAATACAACCACCTATGCCGGCTCCCAATTCGGCGCTTATTCCAGGATGAACCGCAGAACTAGAGGTGATCGTAAATCCGTTCGGCCAACACATGAATTAGGTGAAAAACCACTCCGCTTCAACTGGCAAACACCAATATTATTAAGCAGGCATAACCAGGATGTATTTTATATCGGCGCAAACCGTATCTATCGATCATTAAGTAAAGGCGACAGCCTTGTTGGCATGAGCGCCGACCTGACTAATGGCAGGCCTCCCGGAAATGTGCCCTATGGAACATTGACTTCACTGAGTGAGTCTGCTTTACGCTTTGGAATGCTCTATGCGGGAACAGATGATGGCAATATACACCTGACAAAAGATGGCGGATACAGCTGGACAAAAGTGAATGTGATGATACCGGCTGCCACTCCTGCAAAAAGCAAAATAAAACTGCCCCCGGCAAATACAGTTCCCAATGGACTTTGGGTAAGCCGTGTAGTTGCTTCGCAACACAAAGAAGGAAGAGTGTATGCGACACTGAATGGATACCGAAGTGACAACTTTGCCCCCTATTTATATATGAGTGATGACTACGGAACCACCTGGAGGCAATTGGGAAAAGATTTACCTATGGAACCATTGAATGTGGTGAGAGAAGACCCCAAGAATGACAGCATACTCTATGTTGGCAGTGATGGAGCTCTATATGTAAGTTTTGACCAGGGCAATAGTTTTATGATGTGGAATGGCGGCATGCCCAAATCGGTGCCGGTGCATGATATTGCCATACAGCAACGGGAAAATGAAATTATCCTCGGCACCCATGGCCGTAGTTTGTATATAAGTAAACTCACCGATGTGCAGGGATTGAAAAAAGACCCTGATTGGCTGAAGAAAAAACCAAAGCCGAAAGAAGATAAAAAAGCCGGTGATGATTATGAAGCCAGTCCCGAGAGAGATTAAGAAAAAAGTCAGGCAAAAGCCTGACTTTTTTTATACTGAATAAAATTTGAAATTGCAAGCGCCAAAAAACTGAATATCCAAAAATAAAACGCAATTCCTGTTTGCACTTTGTCATACTGTCCGCCTTCACTGACAGGGATTTCTTTTACAGACAAGAAGGGGATTCCCAATACAATCGAGAATATAGAAAGTGTAAGTTTTGCCCGCTTATTATTGAATGGTAAAAATGCTATAAAGAAAAAAATATTTGCCAGCCAGGAAATGAATACCGGGCCAATATCAAGAATTCCGATCCAACCTCTTGCAAGGGCTGTAATTCCCAGGTAATCTTCTTCTTTAAAGACAGGCAGAAAGCAGGCGATAACATAACTTATCCCTGCGGTTATTTTCAAACCAATGCCGATGTTTTTATTTGAATTTGTAGCAGCCAAGGAATTTATACCTGCTTCTTTTTTCTTCTCAGCGCAACTACTAAAATCAATATCAGCACAACAGCCCCACCGCCAATATAATAATACATCGGGTCAATGCCGCCAGCGCCTTTGTCAAGCCCCTTATCAATATTCCTTTGTGTGTCGGCAATATAATCGTCAACAAAAGGGAAAGAACCATTCATATCTTTTACTTCCCTGAATTTCTCCAAAGCTTTTTTAAATCTTGATTTATCAAACAGGTCCATGGCCTCTTCGTAAGCGAGGGAGATGTCGCTCATGTCAGGCCTTACATCTGCCTTGTCCAGAAATTCATTCACAATAGTACTCGGAACTATAAAGTTTAAGCCCTGCACTTCCTGCCCTCTTTGTTCATCAGCGCTGCCGAAAGTGGCCAGACCTATCACTTCGCCTTTATCATTCACTACCGGGCCGCCGCTATTGCCGTGAGTGACAGCAGCATCAGTTTGCAGCACCTGCCAGCCATCTTTCATATTCTTCTTGGCGCTTACCAGTCCTTGTGTCAGTGTGGCTTCTGAAATCGTTTCTTCAGAAAGCAACGGGTGAAAAGTGGCCACACCCGGATAGCCCAGCACATATACATGATCGCCTACCCGCATGGCCTTATCGTCTCCAATACGAATGGTGGGATAAACATGTTTTTCCTGTAGTTTCAGGATGGCCACATCCTTTCCGGGAATGGGTTTTCCCTGTGTAACCACTTTGGCAGGTATCACCATCGGAACAATCTTTCCCTTATCGCCTGTTACACCCAACACCACGCTGAACTCTTTGGTAATATTTCCCACATCCATTGTTTGGGAATAGTACCAGGAGTAAGCATCGTTCAACGCCTGTTTTTCCTCATTGGTCATATTTCTGTTCATGCTTTCTTCCAGTGTTCCGATATCTGCCTGCAGGATCTTCAAAAATGCCTGCTGGGCAAATCCCATTTTGGTATCATCATCATTTTCATCCACCACATGGGCATTGGTGATCACATAGCCATCAGGAGTAATGATAAAACCAGACCCGATCATGGTTGTATTCAGTTCTTCTGAAACTGTTTCTGTTCCTTTCATCATGTACTTATCAATATCCTTGCAAAAGGTCATGATATAGATTTTCCAGAACTGGTCGGTGGTAAAATTTCCCTGGTCGGTAAGTTGCTGTTTTACCTGCTGTGCCATTCCTTCAAGTGCTGCCTGGTCCACTTCTGGTACAATAGCGCTGACAGTGCCTTTAAAAGTAGATTGTATCATCACGGTGGCGGGCTTATTGCGTTCTGCAATTTGAACCGGCGTCATTCCCGATTGCTGGGCCAGTGATGTGAGGCTGCTTAAAACAATGAAAAGAAAAAGGAACTTCTTCATAATAGTCAGAGTTTTGCTCAAGTTAAAGATTGATGGGCAGATTCAATCATGGGTAATTCATTTTTTAGTTCCGGTTCGTATGTAGCTGGGGCTAAAACACTTTAAATCTTTCAAAACAGAATTTTTCCAACTCCTCCCTGTCTTCCGGATGGGCAATATTGATTAATGCCCTGGCCCGCTGCCGCAGGTTTTTTCCAAATAAATCTGCAATGCCATATTCTGTAACCACATAATGAGCATGTGCCCTTGTGGTGGTTACCCCGGCTCCGGGTTTCAATACTGAAACAATTCTTGATGCTCCTTTAGCCGTACGGCTGGGCAATGCAATGATAGGCTTGCCTCCCCTGCTCAGGGCGGCCCCCCGCATAAAGTCCATTTGACCGCCCACACCAGAGTACTGGTAGGTACCGATAGAATCTGCGCAAACCTGCCCGGTAATATCTATTTCAATGGCGCTGTTGATAGCCACCATTCTATTATTGCGGCGGATAACATGCGGGTCGTTTACATAGTCGATATCAAGAAACTGGAAAGCTGGATTGTCATTTACATAATCATAGAGCCGTTTGGTGCCCAATGCAAATCCTGTCACTGTTTTATTGGGGTGTATCTGCTTGTATTTATTATTGATGACATCTTTTTCAAAAAGATCAATTATACCATCCGAACACATTTCTGTATGCACACCAAGGTCTTTATGGTTGTGGAGGCAATTCAAAACCGCATCAGGAATGGAACCAATGCCCATTTGCAAAGTGCTGCGGTCTTCTATCATCCCCGCCACATACTCGCCTATTTTCATTTCCACTGCTGATATTTTTTCACCAAATTTCACTTCATACAATGGATCATCGCAATAAACCATACTGTCAAACCGGCTGCTGTGAACAAGGCCATCTCCGTGTGTGCGGGGCACATTGGGATTTACCTGTGCAATGATATGTTTGGAAATATTCACCGCCGAACGGGCAATATCCACTGAAACTCCCAACGAACAATAACCATGATTGTCCGGCGGTGATACCTGCACCAGCGCCACATCAATCGGGAGGATATTTTTTTTGAACAACTCGGGTATTTCACTCAGAAAAACAGGAATATAATCGGCCCTGCCTTCGTTCACATCCTTGCGTATGCTTTCCGAAACAAACATGGAGTTGATATTAAAAATACCCGCATACTCCGGCTTATCCACCTGTATATCTCCGTAAACAGAAATAGAGACGAGTTCTACATTTTTTAGCCGGTGTGCCTGGCCTGCCAATGATTTCAGTAAAAAAGTAGGCGTTTGGGCGCTGCCATGAATGTATAACCGGTTGCCGGGCTGAACTACTGCCAGGGCTTCTTCTGCCGATTTATAAACAATGGGTATCCTCATAACCTGTAAAACTATTGTTCCGGGAGAAATAACAGATGATTATTCTTATTGACAGCACTGATAAAGGTCAATAGTCCTGATAATATCAGGTCATTTGTCAAGAAACCATTCAAGCGCCATTTCATAACCATTTAAACCAAGGCCAATGATGCTGCCCGCTGCTTTATCGCTCACAAAAGAATGTTTGCGGAAATCTTCCCTTGCCTGCACATTGGAAATATGCACTTCAATTACCGGTGTTGTGATAGCTGCCACTGCATCTCCAATAGCAACGGAAGTATGTGTATAACCGCCCGGGTTTAATATGATACCGTCGTAGTCAAATCCCACCCGCTGCAGTTCATTAATCAATTCGCCTTCCACATTACTTTGGAAATAGCTGATCTCCATATTGGCAAATTTCTTTTTTAAAGAATCTAGAAATTCTTCAAATGATGTGTTGCCGTAAATATCGGGCTCTCTCTTGCCGAGCAGATTCAGGTTGGGACCGTTGATGATGGCGATCTTCATAACCCGAATATAAATCAAAAAAAGAACCGCTGACAGTCAGCGGTCATTTACTAATTCTTTTGATCCTTGATCAGTTGTATAAACTCATCGAACAAATACCTTGAGTCATGCGGCCCGGGAGTAGCTTCCGGGTGATACTGTACTGAAAAAGCCGGTTTTCCTTTCACTCTTATGCCTTCAATGGACTGGTCATTCAGGTTCACATGCGTCACTTCAATATGTTTTGCTTTTTTCACCGCTTCCGGGTCCACACCGAAGCCATGGTTTTGTGTGGTGATCTCCGATTTGCCTGATATGATATTCTTTACCGGGTGATTTAACCCCCGGTGACCATGGTGCATTTTGAATGTGGAAATATCGTTGGCCAAAGCGAGTAATTGGTGGCCGAGACAAATGCCGAATACCGGCTTTTCCTCTTTTAATATCTGCTTTAATGTACTGATGGCATAATCCATCGGGGCCGGGTCGCCGGGGCCATTGGAAATAAAATAACCATGCGGCTGAAACTGTTTTACCTCATCCAGTTTTGTTTTGGCCGGAAATACTTTTACATAAGCCCCTCTTTCCACCATGCAGTTCAGGATATTTTTTTTCACGCCATAATCCATCACAGCTATTCTTATGGCAGCATTTTTATCTCCCATTTCATAGGTTTCTTTGGTGCTTACTTGTGAAGCAAGTTCCAGTCCATCCATATTCGGTACATCCGCCAGTTTCTTCTTCAGCGCTTCAATGTCTGTTGTTTCTGAAGAAATGATGCAGTTCATAGCTCCCTTGGTGCGGATATGCGCCACCAATGCTCTTGTGTCCACTCCTTCTATTGAAACAATTTTATTCTCTTTCAGGTATTCATCCAATGAGCCTTTGGCCATTTTTCTGGAATACTGGTCTTCCAGGTTTCTTCCAATCAATCCATTAATCTTGACACTTCCCGATTCCACATCCTCCGGCTTTACCCCATAGTTGCCGATATGAGCACTGTTCATAATAAGTACCTGGCCAAAATAGCTGGGGTCGGTAAACACTTCCTGGTAACCGGTCATGCCGGTATTGAAACAAATTTCACCGGTGCTGGTGCCAATGGCGCCAAAGGCTTGTCCGCGGGCTACAGTGCCGTCGGCTAACAATAAAACAGCAGGAACAGATTTGTCAGGCATATCGTAAAATATTTTACAAATAAAATGATTCAGCAAAGAACATGGACATTTACTTTTTCACAATCATAAAAAAAGCTCCCACGCCGCGGCGTGGGAGCTTTTTGTTGAAAGAAGTTTTCAATATTATTCAGCTACTTTTGTTTCGGAAGTTTCTTCTGCTGCAGTTTCCGATTTTTCGCCAGCCGAAGCTTTAGCAGAGGATGGCTTCTTAGCTCCACCGGCACGGCGGGTCTTTTTAGCTCCGGTTTTCGCTTCACCTATGCCCTTGCCATATATCTCGTTGAAATCTACCAGCTCAATCAATGCTGTTTCAGCATTATCGCCGGGGCGGGCGCCCAATTTGATGATGCGGGTATAACCACCGGGACGGCCAGCCACTTTCTCTGCCACTGTACCAAACAGTTCTACGATAGCCTCTTTGTCCTGCAGGTAGCTGAACACAATACGACGCTGGTGCGTAGTATTGGTTTTACCTTTTGTGATAAGGGGCTCTACATATACTCTTAAAGCTTTCGCTTTGGCTACTGTAGTTACGATCTTTTTGTACTGGATCAACTGGCAGGCAAGGTTGCTGAGCAACGCATCCCTGTGTGCTTTCTTTCTTCCTAAGTTCTTTACTTTGTCTCCGTGACGCATGACGTTTAGTTTTAATTCAGCTACACCGTGTCAGGAATTGTAGCCTACATTATGAATAGATGCGGGAAGG
>CAYHPA010000106.1:0-10982 GCA_964358155.1 uncultured Chitinophaga sp. | reverse complement strand
CGGCCTCCATTACCGGCACCAGCCTGCGCAAAAAATTTGAGGGCAGGATTTCATCAGCATCTGCAATAGCAAAATATTTTTCATTTGTTGCAATATTTGTGAGGGCATAATTCAGGTTACCTGCTTTAAATGCCTTTCGGTCTGGTCTTCTTACCACAATAATTCTTTCATTATCCTGAGCTGCAAAATCATCTATCTTCTTTTTGAACGTTTCATCTGTGCTGTCATCCAGCAGGTAAAGTTTATAGTTGGGGTAGTCCTGTTGCAGGCAGGACATAGCGCTGGCTTCCACAAAATCATTGCAGGTAGTGTAAAGGATTGCAACCGGGGGAAAAGAAGCAGCTAGCGGCACCGGCATTGCTCCTGCTTTCTTTCCTGCAATTTTATAGCGTATGGCAAATGCCACAATTGCTATATTGTAAATGCCATACAGCCAGGCAAAATCAATAAATAGTATAAAAACAAGCAGGGAGAAGTACTCAAGCGGATTAGTGGCAATGCTAAGCAGTTGAAATAATCTCGGCTCAAACCAGATGAGGGCTGCAATCCACGTTAAAAAAATAAAGGTGTACATGGTTGCCTTCGGCCGCTGCACTTTGGCCGGGTTACCGCTGATGGTAAACCTATTTGTTTGCCTGAGCAGTTTTTCGTTATGCCGGGCAGGTATGGTTGCCTGAGGGCTTAAAAAATTTTTCATAGTTGTAATTATTTTTCAAGCCTGAACCGGACACCGGCATTGGCATTAAACAGGTTTTGGATAAAATTGTTTTCGGCAGATATGCCAAGGTGTATGCCCACAGCATTTGAAACAGGGAAGAAGGCTTTCAAAAATCCCCCATAAGTATTTCCTTCAAATAGTGTATTGTCGCTGTTGGATTTTCCATAATAAAAGCCGGCATTCAGCATATTGCCTTTGTGGAGATAAAAATCTGCATCAAGCAGAAACCGGTTTTCTGTTGTGTTCAATACATTCCTGTTGGCATAAAACCAGGTAATGCCCGCTGCAATTTTTTTGCTTACGGGCTGATGGTATCCTGCAAAAAAAAGGGAGGCCCCGTCTCCAACATTGGGTGAAATAAATGCAGCACCGGCTTTCAGGGATTTTCCTTTTTTCAAAAAAACAATTTGTTCCAGTGTGAACTGTGATTCGGAGCTTACTTCACCGGCTTTTGCACCTGAAAAATTCCTGAACCCGCCTTCAACTTTACTGGCTGTTTTGCTATTCCATAAACAAAAAAGCGATCCGGCATAATAGGGTATTGATTTATTTCTTGTAATCAGCCCCAGGTTATCCATGGATAAGCTGTTGTCATATTTTACAGCAAGCTGAAGTTGCCTGGAAACCTGTGAGCTTATCTGCACATAACGTAAGCCGGTTTTTGATATCCCATCGGCCGATGATAAACCGCCAATAACATCAACATCAAGAATGGTAGGCTTGGTTTTTAATGCACTGATCAATTGTTTCGGCTCGGCATCGTTGGGAGCAAGTTGTTCAGCTTTTAGAAACGATTGCCTGGCCTCTTTGAGCAAACCGTCGTTCATTTGTGCCTGCCCAAGTGCGATATAAAATTCTTTGCTGTCCTGTTTTTTTGCAATTAGTTCGTTAAAAGCTTTAATAGCTTTCTTATTGTCGCCGCTCCAAAGCGCTGCATAGGCAAGCCCTTTTTGAGCTTCCATATTGCCGGGCTGGATTTTCAACACATTGCTGAAGTCGGCACTGGCATTCTGAAAGTCATGTTTCCATGAATAAGTGTAACCCCGGCCAAGCAGGGCTTCCAGGTTATTACTCTGAGAAGTAAGAACAGCTGTATACAGCTCAATTGCTTCAGTATATTTTCCACTATTGGCGAGCTGTTGAGCCTTTTTTAAGTCATCCTGTGAAAAGACTGTTGAAGAAAACAGTATCATGATTACCAGGGCTATTTGTCGCATAGAAATGATTTTAGAGATTTAAAGGCAGGATCTGCAATAAGTAAACGCAGGAAGACATCTTGTAATCCCTCAATTCAATTTTCAGCCATTTACAGCTCTTTTTTCCGCAGGTAATTTTTATAAACAGAGCTGACCGGGATAATTTATTTTTGCAAAATGAAATGCTGGAGGAGTTTTGGGCTTATACTACTTATTTTTTGTTCAGGTTATGCAGGATACAGCCAGAGCATTATTGCCGGCAACATAATGGATGGTAATAAAAAGGCGCTGGAAGGAGCCTCGGTTGAACTCATTTCTTTTAAGGACAGTTTGAGCAGGCAGTCAAAGCTGACGGATAAGGCCGGTGATTTTAGTTTCAGCAATATTTCATTCGGATATTATAAGTTACGCATCAGCTATGTGGGAATGCAGGTACTCATACTTGACAGTATCAATTTCAGGACCGAGCGCCATGATTTTAATCTTACAGACATAACGCTGAAACCAAAGAGCACCGAAAACCTGGATGAGGTTATTATCTATGCAGAAAAACCATTGATACAATCAAAGGATGGCAACATCACTTTCAACGCTGGCGAATCTGCATTGGCGGCAGGAAGCAATGCCAGCGATCTTTTGCAAAATGTGCCGCTGGTATCTAAAGACCCGAATGGAAAAATAACAGTGCGGGGTAAAGAGCCAAAAATTTTGATAGATGATAAGCCGGTTGAACTGAATCTTCAGCAATTGCAGGACCTGCTGGAGTCATTGCCCGGCAGTTCCATTGAGAAAATAGAAGTGATGACCAACCCACCGCCGCAGTATGCCAACGAACAGGGCGGGGTGATAAATATTGTAACCAAAAAAGGAAAGGTGGGAAGGAGTGGCAGGCTGAATGTATCTGCGGGCACAAGGGGCGATGCGGGTATCAGCGGAAATTTCAGTTACCGCAGGCAAGGCTTCGCTATAAGCATCAATGCAGGGGCAGGAGTCAACTACATAAATGGAAATGGCTATTCCGAAAGAAATAATATTTATACAGATTCTTCCAATTTTTTCAATACAAAAAGCAGGTACAACAATGAAAATGTACGGCCTAATTTCCGCCTGAATATGGATTATGATATCAATAAGACCAATTCGCTTAACCTGGTGATTCAGTATAGTCAGAATCACTACTGGAACCATAACAATACTGAATACACCAATATCAACCGGTTCGGGGATATTTATAAATTAAGTGAAAGAGGCATTCATAATTATGGTGATAGTTATAACCCGCATTTCAATTTTACCTATACCAGAAAAGGGAAGATGGCAGGTGAATCATTAAAGATCATTACCGGTACAAATTTTTCATTCAATACCAGCGACAGAAGGTTCTATCAGCAGTATTTAAATCCAGACCATTCATACAACGGCGTTGATTCTACACAAAAGCAGTTCAATGATAATAAAAGCAACGGTTATAGCATCCGTGTGAATTATGATAAACCAATAGCCAATAAAAAGACCTTCCTGTCTTTTGGAACATATTACAACCGCAACAACAGTCATATAGAAGTGGATGCCAGTTACCTGAAAAAGCCGGAGGAGATATTCCTGGAATCAGATCTGCTGAGCAATCATTTTCGTTTCCACCAGTCTATTACCAACCTGCGGGGTTCTGTAAGGCATGTGCTAAGAGAAAATTTCAGTATGACAGTCGGCGCATCTGTTGAACAGACCTCAGTTTCATTTGAGCTGTACAAGGATAACAGGAATGTAAAGAACAATTACTGGACCTGGCTTCCGTTTGCCAATATCAATCGTAGCTGGAAAGATAAACTCAATCTTACGTTTGCGTACCGCCGCAGTATTCGTCGCCCCGGCATCAACGAACTGAATCCGACTATTGATTTTGGTGACCCGTACAATGTGCGTTTTGGCAATGAAAAACTGGAAGCTTCAACGGCTCACAATTTTGACCTTGTGGTTGGCCGGACAAAAAAATTGTATTATGTAAACCTGGGGCTTGGTTACAATATTGTTGAAGATATTTTCAGCCAGGTACGCACATTGATACCCGGCGAGAAAACACAAATTACCTGGGAGAATATCAGCGGCAGAAAAGAATATGAGGTGAGCACCTGGGGTGGCCTGACTGTTACCAAGAAATGGAAAGTCAACATCAGCGGCAGTTACATCTATAATGTATACAGTAGTTTTGATAAGACGGCGAACCGTTATCGGAATGGCGGCTCCTTTACCTCCAATATAAACAGCACCTGGTCACCGAAAGATATTTTGAACTTTACCGGAAGTTTTACCTTCAACCGTTTTGCCAACCCGCAGGGCTTTGCCCGCTGGAACTGGAGCATGAATGTAGGTGTTCAACGAAAATTTCTGGTTAAGAAATTGACCGTCACCGTCAATATCATTGATCCATTCCTGCAGGAAAATAAAAACTACACCTACGGTTCCAATTTTGTTTTAAAAAGTTTCAGCACGGCACAAACAAGAAATTTCAGGCTGAGTGTGGGATATAATTTTACGAAGACGGCGAAGAAAAAAGTTGTGCCAGCTAAAAAATAAGTGAGCGGAAGACGGGACTCGAACCCGCTACCTACAGCTTGGGAAGCTGTCGCTCTGCCAGGTGAGCTACTTCCGCTTTTATATCTGTCTGACCGTCCCGGTCTGACAGATATAAATTTAAGAAATAGGTTGTGAAAAGGATATTTTTTTGTTCAGCCAACTCTCCTTTACGGGTACCATCCATTTGCTCTCCAATTCTTCTTTTGTCTGCACCAGGTTGTTGAAGTATAAAGTATCAGCAGAGATAAATTCGTTATCAACCGCATATTGAAGCTGGGAGAGGGGCAGCAGTTGTACCTTGTCTTTTATAATAAAGGCAAGCGTTGTCCGGTCAAACATATTTACCCCAAACTTTTGCCCAATATCTTTTATCAGTCTTACCGAGCTGTCTGTACTGCATCCGCTAACCCCTGTTGCTGTTTCATCGGCCAGTAAAACAATGAACTGTCCAAAGAATAAATGCGCTTCGCCTTTTACCGGCGTACCATGGCTGTTCCATTGCTGAATAAATTCTTTCAGCATTTCTTCCGCTTCCAATGCTTCATTCAATGAAAGGAGGCGGCTGCACTGGTAAACCCAAACCCTTGAACCGGGGTGGAAATTATTATTGAGGAGATGTTTGTATTCAAAACTCATGCGGTAAAGTTAGGAAGGAAAAATAAAAGCAGAAGATTGTTCTTTTATCTTTTTGAAATGACACTCAGAAATAAGCTTGTAAACAAAGATGTGAACGCATATCCCAATAATGAGGAAACAGTCAGCGATGAGATTGATCTGCCTTCCATCAAACAAGAAACCCCGGTCAATAGTACAAACATGAGGATGCCCGTGAAAATGAAATTTTTCCAGTTAAAATTCTTCCGAAAATCTTTTATGAGTGAACCCATACAAAACTAAATTGATTGTACAATCAGTTCAGCAATATCCATCACTTTAACGCTTTCCTCCTTTTCCGCAAGCTTTATCCCGTCAGTCATCATCGTATTGCAAAATGGACAGGCAGAAGCGATGATATCAGCACCCGTACCGATGGCTTCATTACTGCGGTCAATGTTTATTCTTGTAGTTCCTTTTTCTTCCTCTTTGAACATTTGTGCACCGCCTGCGCCACAGCATAAACCATTGCTGCGGCAGCGTTTCATCTCCACCAGTTCGGCATCCAGCGCTTCCAGCACTTTTCTCGGCGCTTCATAAATAGCATTGGCCCGGCCGAGATAACAACTATCGTGGTAAGTGATTTTTTTGCCTTTAAAAGACCCGCCTTCTTTTAATTTTATTTTTCCTTCGTCAATCAACTGCTGCAGGAAAGTAGTGTGATGAATCACTTCATAGTTGCCGCCCAATTCGGGGTATTCGTTTTTTAATGTGTTAAAACAATGCGGGCAGGCCGTCACTATTTTTTTAATGCCATAATTATTCAGGATTTGAATATTCTGGTAGGCCATCATCTGGAACATGAACTCATTGCCCGCACGGCGGACAGGGTCTCCTGTGCACATTTCTTCCTTGCCCAATATTGCATAGCTTGCACCAACCTTGTTTAAAATGGTAACAAAGGCTTTGGTTATTTTTTGTGCCCGCTGGTCAAAGCTTCCTGCGCAACCTACCCAGAACAATACTTCCGGGCTTTTGCCTTCTGCAAACAATCCTGCCACAGTCGGTACGTTCATTCGTTAAAATTTATTTCAAAACTAAAACATATTACCCTTACTTATAAAATACTTTTCTATCTTGGAAGGCATACTTTATTTTTGCCCGTCTGCATGAGGATCAAAAAGTTTTTTCAACGGTTAACGAACTGGGAGCTCTGGAATTTCTATGTGCTCTACTCACCGCTTTTCCCTGTATGGGCATGGTATTGCATCCGAAGCTGGTCCATCTGGTATTTCAGTTCTTCCAATCCCACCATCACATTTGGCGGCTTTCACGGCGAAGGTAAAAAGGAGATGTATGACCAGTTGCCGCCCCATCTGGTGCCCCGCAGCATTTTTGTAATGCACGACTGGCCCTATGAGGAGGTGAAAAGGAAAATTGGTGAAGCCGGATTTACTTTCCCCTTCATTGTAAAACCCGATGTGGGAATGAAGGGAATCCTTTTCAGAAAAATTGATAATGAAGACCAGCTAAAAAAATACCATGAAAAAGTGCCGGTGGAATACATTGTGCAGGACCTGGTGGAAATGCCGGTGGAAGTGAGTGTGTTTTATTATCGTCATCCTACGCAGCAATCGGGAGTGGTAAGCGGATTTATTGATAAAGAATTGCTGCAGGTGAAAGGCGACGGGGTTTCTACACTAAAGGAGTTGATAGAAAGACATCCACGGGCAAAGCATCGGGTTGAGGAAATGGAGCACCGTCATGGTCATCGGTTTGACCGGGTGATACATGAGGGAGAAATATTTTATCTGTCCTATGCCGGCAATCATAACCGGGGGGCACATTTTACCAATTTATACAAGGAGATAGACCAAAACCTGTTGAGGGTGTTTGACGAACTTAGTCATTACACGGATAAATTTTTTTACGGACGATATGATATTAAAACTAAATCCATTGAAGACTTGAAACAGGGAACAAATTTCCTGATACTGGAATTCAACGGTTGCGGGGCCGAACCCAACCATATCTATGATTGCAATATGAGCATCTGGAAAGCTTATGCTGTTATCCTTCATCACTGGAAAATGCTGTTCCGTATCAGCCGTTACAATCACAAGAACGGCACACCATACTGGTCATTCAGGAAAGGCTGGGCCTTCCTGCGCAATGCCAATAAGCATTTCAGGCTGCTGGAGAAATATGATTAAGAAGTTACAAGACACAAGGCACAAGGAGCCCTGTAAATGAAAAACAAAAGCCTTAACACGACTTGTACCTTGTTCCCTGTACCTTGTGCCTTGCTTTCAAACTTTGCTTTATGAATGACGATAAACTTGTTTTGCTCCGCAACTATGACCTCTGGTGCCACCTGAGCGATGAAGAGTACGGGGAACTGAATGTGGCGCATCATTTCATTGAGGCCAAAAAAGGCGATTACATTTATTTTGATTCCCACCACCTCAACAAACTCTATTTTGTAAAAGACGGTTATATCAAGATCGGCTATGTAGATGGAGAGGGAAATGAGATCATCAAGGAAATTATTTCGGAGGGAGAGATATTCGGACAGTTTGCCCTGGAAAAAAATAACCTGAATGGCGAGTTTGCCCGTGCTTACAAAGGCAACGTCAGTCTATGTGCATTTTCTATTGAAGATTTTGAAAAGCTATTGAAGAAAAAACCCGAGCTGGCTATCAAATACAGCAAGCAGGTGGGGGAGAAACTGCGCAGGGCTGAGTTCAGGCTGGTGAATATGCTGAATAAGGATGTTCGCTCCAGGTTGCTGGCATTTTTTTATAACCTTGGCATGATGAATGGCCTTACTGCGTCAGGCGCACCGTTCACTATGACTAATTTTCTTACACATGAGGACATTGCCAAACTCATCGGAAGCACAAGACAAACCGTTACCACCATCATTAATGAACTGGAAGCAGAGGGTTTGTTGAAAATAACCCGTAAGAAAATCACATTGCAGGACCCTGTCCGGGTAAAACGGCTGGTAATACCTGATTAACTTTTTCCTTTCGTATTTTCGTTGCATGCGGCCTTTGATGAAAATCTTTTTTACCGGGATGCTTATCAGTTTTCTCGGCTCTCTTCCCCTGGCTACGATGAATATTGCTGCTATGCAGATAGCCATTTCTGAAAGCATTACGAGTGCTATGCTGTTTTCGCTGGGTTCACTGACGGTGGAAATGATCTATGTACGTTTATCTATTGTAACACTAAACTGGCTGCGGCGTCAGAAAATACTTTTTAAATTTCTCGAATACCTGACCCTGTTAATTGTGCTGACACTGGCCATCTCCAGTTTTTATGCCGCACTGCATCCCGAAGTAGAAAAAAATGTTGTGCTTAGCAGTTCGCTCCCCAAATTTTTACTGGGAGCAGCAATGTGGGCCGTAAGCCCTGGACAAATTCCATTCTGGCTGGTGTGGAGTACCGTGTTATTCACCAAGAAGGTATTATTGCCACGCAGGGACCATTACAATGCCTATATTGCCGGTATTGGCATCGGTACATTTATCGGGAACTGTATTTTTATTTTTGGCGGTGTGCTTATTGCAAGCAGTATACAGCGAAACCAGCATATTGTCCATTGGGTAATCGGCGGAATTTTCCTGGTTACTGCCATACTGCAGGTTATTCAGATGATCAGAAAAAAAGATGCTTCGGAAAAGATACTTCGCACCGAAAAGGCAACAGAGAAATTGAGTAAGGAACTTGAAAAATTAAATGACTGAGCAGTAGCAGCATGAAAAATTTTTTTCAAAAAATATTTAACTGGGAAAGATGGTCGTATGATATTATCTATCTGCCTATAGATATTTTCTGGCTTTGGTATGCAATCAGGGCAGGGCATTTCTGGTATTTCACCCCCGTTAACCCTACGCTGATATTTGCAGGGTTTGAAGGCGGCAGCAAAAAGGAAATGTATGATCAGTTGCCCAAATGGAGTTACCCCACTACCTTATCTATCCATCCGGCAAGTGATTTTGAAACTGTGAAAGTGAGTATGCAGGAAGCAGGACTGCAGTACCCCGTGGTGGTAAAACCAGATTCCGGAATGGCCGGTGTGCTGTTCCGTATTTTGAAAAATGAAGAAGAACTGAAACGCTACCATGCTGTGGTGGGAGAGTTGTATGTTTTGCAAAAATGTATCGATGCCGGGCTTGAGTACAGTGTATTTCATATCCGCTATCCGGGAGAAACAAAGGGGATCATTACCGGCCTGATTGTAAAAGATTACCTGCATGTGATGGGTGATGGCAGTAAAACTTTGTATGCTTTAGTAGCAGAAAATCCTGCAGCCAGCTACCGTATTTCTTTTTTAAAGAAAAAGCATGCTGCCAGCTGGGAGAGAATAATTCCGTCAGGAGAAAAATACCTGCTCAATGTGGCAGGTAACCATAATACAGGTGCAAAATTTGTCAACCTGAACCATGAAATTGATCAACAACTTTGCGATGTGTTTGACAGGATAAGCAATGAAGCAGGCCAGTTTTATTTTGGCCGCTATGACCTGAAGTGCACATCACTGGATGATTTGAAGAGAGGAAAAAATATTGAGATACTGGAATTCAATGGCGCAGGGGCGGCCATCACTCATGTGTTTGACAGGAATATGAGCTACTTCAGCGCATTAAAAGAAATAGTGCAGCATTGGCGTCACCTGTACAAGATTGGAAGGATTAATCACAGGAATGGAGTGCCTTACTGGAATTTCTGGAAAGGTTACCGCTTTATGCAAAAAGCAAAAAATAATTTTAAGAGGATGAGTGCTATTGATAAAACAATTCCCTGATTTCATCTGTCATGCTTCGTCAGGCTCAGCATGACAACTAACAAAGTTATTTTAACCGATGATTGAAGTTTTTTTATCCGCCTTACTTATAAGTTTCCTGGGGCAGCTGCCATTTGGCAATATGAACCTTACGGCCACACAACTGGCCGTGCAGGAGGGATATAAGAATGCATGGAAATATGCCATAGGTATTGTGCTGATTGAAATGATTTACCTGCGGTTGGCACTTACCGCCATGGACTGGATAGTGGAGCACCGGCTGATCTTTGATATCATGAACTGGCTGACGGTTGTTGTCTTTTTTGCACTGGGTGTTTTCAGTTTGATAATAGCAAGAAGGCAAACAGGAAATAAGAAGGGATTATTGCTAAATAATAAACTTGACCGTTTTTTGCTGGGAGTAAGTGTTTCGG
Organism: uncultured Chitinophaga sp.; assembly: GCA_964358155.1. Taxonomy (GTDB): domain Bacteria; phylum Bacteroidota; class Bacteroidia; order Chitinophagales; family Chitinophagaceae; genus JJ008. The sequence goes on along the minus strand of CAYHPA010000106.1, from coordinate 674 downwards.
CTATCAACCCGGCGCAGATACCTTTCTGGTTTATCTGGAGTACACAATTGATCCAGGGCAAAATCCTGCATACCACTTTTCGTGATTTTAATTTATTTACCGGGGGAGCAGCTGTTGGTTCAATAACCGGGCTGGCGGTCTATATCTACGGAGGTAAATGGGTGATTGAAAAAATGAAGGCCAGCAATAAGCAACTGAACATATTTATGGGGATTGTTTTTATCCTGGCAGCTTTATGGCAATTGTATAATATACTTTTCAAACCCGGCCTGGGCGGTAACTGATCTCAACGCAGAAATAATGAAATGGATAAAGAGGATAGGATGGGCATTTTGTATGCTGCTGGTAATTTGGCTGGTGTTTGCGCAGTGCGCCATGAAGTTCAGGGTCACAGACAGTAAGGCAAAGGAAAAATTTTCAAAGGCGGGAGTCACACTTTTTACCCAAACGATTGATGCGAACGGATGCAAACTGCATTATGCCAAAACAGGCAACGACACACTGCCGACTTTATTCTTTGTACATGGCAGTCCCGGCAGCTGGATGAAGTTTGGAAAATATTTGTACGACAAAGACCTGCTTCAAAAATTCAGGATAGTATCGGTGGACCGGCCGGGTTTTGGCTACAGCGAATTCGGATATGCAAGAAATTTACAACAGCAATCAGATATCAT
>CAYHPA010000105.1:5082-11076 GCA_964358155.1 uncultured Chitinophaga sp. | reverse complement strand
TACAATCCGCAAAAATGATTGCAGGGTTTTTGCCTCCCAACTCCAGGGAAAGTTTTTTGAATTTGGGTGCGGCAATACTTGCAATCCTTTCTCCTGCCCTTGTGCTTCCTGTAAATGAAATGGCTTTTACGGCAGGGTGAGAAACAATCGCTTCACCCGCACCCGGACCTGTGCCATGAATGATATTCAGCACGCCGTCGGGCAAACCTGCTTCTTTACAAATTCTTGAAAGAAGAAATGCGGTCACCGGTGTTACTTCGCTTGGCTTGGCAATTACACAGTTGCCTGCTGCTAATGCCGGAGCAATTTTCCAGGTAAATAAATACAAGGGAAGGTTCCAGGGAGAAATGCAACCCACAATACCGATTGGCTGACGAAGCGTATAATTAATCGCTTTGTCTTCCATATTATGGCTCTCTGTGGCAAAATGCATGATACCCGTTGCAAAAAAACGGAAATTGGCAGATGCCCTCGGAATATCAACTCCTTTACTTAGCCAAAGCGGCTTGCCGTTATCATTTGTTTCTGCAAGGGCCAGGCCATCAAGGCTTTCATCTATCAGTTCTGCAATGCGGTTCAGGATTTTAAACCGCTGCTCAACAGAACTGGTACTCCATGCCGGGAATGCCCTCTGTGCAGCAAGTACCGCTGCGCTTACATCTTTTTCACCTGAATCAGGGATCTGCCCATACACTTCCCCTGTTGCAGGATTTATATTTTCAATAAACTTTCCACTTAGTGGGGCGATAAGGTTTCCTCCAATGAAATTTTCAAGATGGTAAGGAATTTCCAGCTTCATTGAAAATTGATTATTGAGTGTTGAATATTGATTATTCTCATATTGGCTTACCAACTTTAAATACTTCCCGTCCTTCCTCCATCAACCGGGATGCTTGTACCATTTACATAAGAAGCGGCAGGTGACGCCAAAAACGCTGCAACTGCTGCTACTTCTGATGCATCTGCAAACCTTCGCATAGGTATTTCTTCTTTCATATTTTTTTCGACAATGTCAACCAGTACATTTCCTCTTTTTGCTGTTCCCTCAATAATGGATGAGAGCCTTTGTGTGGCCGTGAACCCCGGCAGAATATTATTCACAGTAATATTGAATTGTCCCAGTTCATTGGCCATGCTCTTTGCCCAGCTTGCTACAGCGCCGCGGATGGTATTGGATACGCCCAGGTTCTTCAACGGAATTTTTACAGATGTGGAAATAACATTGATGATCCTTCCGTATCCTTCCTTCTTCATAGAAGGCACTACGGCTTTTGCCAAAATATGATTGCAGATAAGATGCTGATTGAAAGTATTCAGAAAAGCTTCTTCAGTGGCTTCTATTACCGGACCTGCTGCGGGACCGCCGCTGTTATTTACAAGAATATGCACTGGTGTTTTGACCACATGGGCTGTTATTGCCTTGCTTACCTCATCAGGTTTGCTGAAATCGGCAACCAAATAGCCATGCTGCTGGCGCAGGGCAATATCAAGAGTATGAACGGCTGCCTTTAATGCTTCCTCATTGCGGGCTATAAGGGTGCAATTAGCGCCCAGCAAAGCCAGTTCTTCTGCTATAGCCAGCCCGATTCCTTGTGTGCTGCCGCAAATGACCGCATATTTACTTTCCAAAGAGAGATTCATAGTGTCAAACCTAAAGAAAATTGTTGTAATTTTTCGCTTATTATGATAGCCACGAAGGCACAAAGACACAAAGTGTCTTTTCTTCGTGACTTAGCGCCTTTGTGGCAAATTTTCTACTTAAAATACATGCTATATGCCAGTCATTGCCCCTTTTAATTTGAAAAAATGGATAGACGAAAACCGTAGTCTCCTGAAACCACCTGTAGGTAACCAGTGCGTATATAAAGACGCCAATGATTTTATTGTAATGATCGTTGGCGGACCCAATGCAAGAAAGGATTACCATTTCAATGAAACGGAGGAATTATTTTACCAGGTGGAAGGAGATATTGTTGTTAAAATCATTGACAACGGCGAATTCAAAGACATTTCCATCAAAGAAGGCGAAATGTTTTTATTACCTCCAAGAACCCCGCACTCTCCACAACGAGGGCCCAACACTGTTGGTTTGGTAATTGAAAAGAAAAGAGAATCGGAGGACGACGGCTTTATATGGTTTTGTGAAAAATGCGGCAATAAGTTGTATGAAGAAACCCTGCATGTGGATGATATTGTAAAACAATTACCGCCGGTAATGAACCGTTTCTGGGAAGATACCATGAAAAGAACCTGCAATAAATGCGGGGCGGTGATGGAGCCGCCGGTGAGGAAACCCCAGTAAGGGTTTGATGACTGTAGTTTTCCTATTCCCTAAAGGGTGAAATGAAAACTCCGCATCTTTGAAGATACTACTACTTTAAAACTCTAAAAGCCCCTTTAGGGGTTGGGGTAAATGAAAATAGACATACACACTCACATCATGCCGGAAAAAATGCCGAACTGGACTGAGAAGTTCGGTTATGGCGAGTTCATCCATCTGGAACATCGTGAATGTGATGCCTGCATGATGAAAGGCGACAAGGTTTTCAGAGTGGTTGAACCAAATTCTTTTAAAGAAGATGTACGCCGCAAAGACATGGAAGACACAGGCGTTAATATCCAGGTGCTATCCACTATACCTGTTTTATTTAATTACTGGGCCAAACCGCTGGATGGTTACCAGACCTCCCGCTTCTTTAATGACCATATTGCAGCTACGGTAGCCAAAGAGCCGCATCATTTCATTGGGCTCGGCACGGTACCGTTGCAGGATGTTAATTATGCCATCAAAGAAATGGAGCGTTGCATGAAAGAACTGAAAATGCCGGGTCTGGAGATTGGTTCAAACATCAATGGCAAGAATTTATCGGATAAAGAATTCTTTCCTTTCTACCAGGCAGCGGAAGAATTAGGCTGCGCCATATTTGTTCATCCCTGGGAGATGATGGGGGAACAGCAGATGGAGAAATACTGGCTGCCCTGGCTGGTGGGCATGCCTGCGGAAACAGCAAGGGCTATTTGCTCCATGATATTCGGCGGAGTGTTTGAACAATTCCCCAAGTTAAGAGTGGCATTTGCACATGGTGGCGGATCATTCCCATTTACGTTTGGAAGAATTGAACATGGTTTTAAAGTAAGGCCCGACCTGGTGGCCGTTGACAATCCCATCAGCCCTGCAAACTATATCGGTAAATTCTGGATTGACAGTTTAGTACATGAGAAAAAAGCTTTTAATCATATACTGGAGTTCATTGGCGAGGATAATATTTGCCTCGGAAGCGATTATCCATTTCCGCTTGGTGAACACAAACCCGGAAAACTGATTGAGAAAATGGACCTTGGTAAAAAGACTACGAGGAAATTATTGTACAGGAATGCACTGGACTGGCTGGGATTAAATGAAAAATTTCTTTCAGAGTATTGATCAGATCAATTGAAGCTTTGCCACTTTCGGATCCACTTCGACTTTATCGTCTTCAAAATTTAATTTAATCCTCCACTTTTGCAAAGTGGCTGCACCGATGATTGCTTCTTCGCTTAGATTTGGGACTACAAGAAATTCATCGCTCAGAAGAATATCGTGAATATAAAAGTCCAGCCTGACAGCTTCCTTAATTTCTATAAAATGTCCTTCGCTTGCAGTCGCAAGTTTTCTTATTCGTCCGAGGCTTACTGGATTTTCAAGATTTTTCAAATGCTGCTCATCAATACACGAAAGATTTGCTCCGCTGTCAAATAAAGTGTAAAGCGTTTTTTCGCCCTGCGAACCTGCATACAACAATGGAAATTTCAATACCGACATTTTTTGCTTTTTCTAAAGATACAAAATTATTGGCAGGGAGGTTTACTCATTAAAAAGATTGGGATAGTCAGTAATAATTCCATCCACTCCCATCTTTGTCAGTTCATCAATCTTTGCTTTATCATTCACCGTCCACGGTATGACCTTTACACCCAGCTTATGATATTTCTTAAGCAAATCATTATTCACTAACTGGTAAGCAGGACTGTAGATATTAGGTGCAAAGCCTAATTCTTTAATAATATCATCTGCACTTCTTTTATCAGTCGCCTCCACCAAAGCAGCTGTTTTAATAGCAGGATATTTTTCGTGCAGATATTTCAGTGTCCTGAAATCAAATGACTGGATGAACACATTATCTTCTATTCCTTTTTCCTTAATCACTGCCATCAGCAACTCAACAAACTCATCAGGTTTTGGATGAAAAACTTCATCGCCACCCGGGTTGGTTTTTATTTCAATATTATAATAAGGGAAAGGTCTTCTTCTTGTCATCATATCCTTGTTCACACTGTCAATCATATCTGCAAGCAGCGGCTTGGTCACTTTCATCTTTTGCTGCTGTGGAAAACGGGGATGCGGTTTCATCCCCACATCAAAGGTTTTGGTTTCCTCATAAGTCATCCAGTAGATATTGTATTTCCTTTCTTCCCTTGGGCCCATATAAGAACCATCAGGTTTGGTTGTTATCTCCTGCCCAAACCAGGGTTCATGCGAAAGGATTACTTTTTTATCTTTTGTTATCACCACATCCAGTTCTAAGGTAGTAACGCCAAGCCCCAATGCATGCAGCATAGCCGGTACAGTATTCTCGGGCATCAAACCGCGGCAACCACGATGTCCCTGTTTATCAAACTCCCCTGGCTGATAAACTTCTTTGCCCGCATCAACAGCAGTAGTTTGTTGCATTTTCTTTGTATTTGAACAGGAGAAACCGAAAGCAGCCATTAGTATCAGGATAAATCTTTTCATGAAGGAAACACTTTTGATTTTCTTTTTTCCATTATTGCAGCAATCGCTTTTGCATTATCATCTTTTTGCCTGAGCTGATGAATGATATTGTCGTAGCTTTTCTCATCACGGTTCTGGCTAAGTTTGAAAACATGCTGCAAATCAGTAATCTCGATTTCAAAGGGCACAATCCCCTTCATCATACTTTCTGTGTAGTCAGCAGGCAAATTATCAAATATGGTTATTGATTCAGTATTCCCATTTTCATAATGAAGGGTCAGGCGCCGGAGTACAGCTATTAACTCCTCTTTATCACCAAATCGTATGGTTCCCTGTGCATGCACACTCATATAGTTCCAGGTGCTTCCCATTGCCTTTGTGTACCAGGTGGCACTTACATAAGTATGCGGCCCGGTAAATACGGCCAGCACATTACTATTTTCCTCAAATGCCTTATGATGGTCTGTATTGCGCATGATATGGCCTGTCAGAAAAAGTTTGCCATCCTTTTCATCTATAAAAACAGGAACCTGGGTTGCCACCGGCTTTTTGCCGGCATCCGCTCCTGTTAAAAAAATAAACGGATGCTCTTTCATGAATTGAAGTACTTCTTCTGCATCCTGTCCTTTGAAATAGGGAAGATTATACATAATATTTTTTTGCCACAGATGCACTGAAACACTGGATTCTGTATTTCAATGCCTGTTAAACTGTTTCTGAAATTCTTTCGGCACTCATATTCGCATTCCTCATCGCCACACTGCGCACTACATAGTCTGCAAATTCCCTGAATGCTTTTTTTGTAATCGCATCATCTCCCATCATTACCGGCACTCCTGCATCGCCACCTTCCCGTATGCTTTGCACCAATGGTATCTGTCCAAGAAAAGGAATATCATACTCATCGGCTAATCTTTTACCGCCATCCTTCCCGAATATGTAATATTTATTGTCTGGCAGTTCAGCTGGAATAAAATAACTCATGTTCTCCACCAATCCGATCACAGGCACATTCATCTGCGCCTGCCCAAACATGGCAATACCTTTCTTGGCATCTGCCAGCGCCACGTCCTGCGGAGTTGTAACAACTACCACACCTGTCACGGGCACGGTTTGCATCAATGTCAGGTGTATATCACCAGTTCCCGGCGGCATATCCACTACTAAATAATCCAGTTCATCCCAATACACATCGGTTACAAATTGCCGGATAGCGCTGCTGGCCATTGGTCCTCGCCACA
>CAYHPA010000105.1:0-5072 GCA_964358155.1 uncultured Chitinophaga sp. | reverse complement strand
ACTACGGCGCTTTTTTCATCTACCAGCAACCCGATGCTTATCAATTTAATGCCGTAGCGTTCCAATGGAGCGATCATCGGTTTCTCTGCGCCCACATCAATCATCAAAGGCCGCTCACCCCTTACACCGAACATGATGGGTACACTCGGTCCATAGATATCCGCATCCAGCAATCCTACCTTTGCGCCACCCTGCGATAAGGCCAGTGCAAGATTCGCCGCTACGGTTGACTTTCCCACACCACCTTTTCCACTTACTACCGCAATGATGTTTTTTACTTTGGGTAAAACTGTTCCTGGGTCTGTTCTTTTGGTAGTTGTATTGGAAGTGAACTTCACATTCACTGTTGCTTCCTTATTCACTAATAACTTAATTGCATTCACACAGGCATTCTTTATCATGTCCTTCATCGGGCAGGCGGGTGTAGTAAGCACTACCGTAAAAGAAACATAGTTCCCTTCAATTTCCACATCCTGTACCATATTCAGCGTCACCAGGTCTTTACCAAGATCAGGTTCCTGCACATTGCTCAATGCTTCCAATACTTTTTCCTTTGTCATTTTCCAAGTATTTGTTAAAAGTCAATAATATCAGCGAAGTTAATCAATACAGGGGGCAATTTGTTTTACGAAATCAGCAACTTGTCTTTATTTTTGGCGCAGTGAAGAAACCTCTACTCTATACAGCCATACTGCTTTTATTTTTTACGCAAACTGCCAAAGCCCAGTTTGAAACCTCCCGTGATTCAGTAGTTCAGTTGTACGGCGTCATTATGACGGCTGATAGCCTTGTTGGCATTCCTGCCGTGAGTATTATGGTAAAAGGACAGAACCGCGGAACCATCTCCAATGCACAAGGTGTGTTTTCCATTGTGGTATTAAAAGGCGACCAGGTGGAGTTTACCCATGTTACCTACAAGCCAAAAACGATCAATATTCCCCGCAACCTCGAAGGCAACCAGTACAGCGTAGTGCAACTGATGGTGATTGACACCGTTTACCTGCCCGCAACAATCATAAGACCCAGACCAACGCCTGAACAATTTGCAAGGGACTTTGTAAATACTAAAGTTCCGGATGATGATATAGAAGTTGCCCGTCGCAATACCAGCGCTGCCAAGCGCAGGGTGCTGGTACAAACCACTCCCGGTGATGGCGGCGAAGCCACCCGCATACAAATGAATAAGATTGCAAGCCGTGCCGTGTACCAAGGGCAGACACCTCCGCAAAACATTTTCAACCCCGCCGCATGGGCCGAATTCATCAATGCATGGAAGCGGGGGGATTTTAAGAATAAGAATTAGCCCCCCTGTCCCCTAAAGGGGAACTTAGATCAATCAGTCATTATTGATTTCAACAACTCTTTACAGTAATTACTTTTTATTTGTTAGCTAACTTCCGTATTCCATGGCATCACCTGTGCAGTTTACCCTGAGGTAACGAAGGGTTGCACTCTTCATCTTTTGGTCCATTGCTCAGCAATTTCAATCTGCTTACATTTGTCATGCTGTATATTTATTAACCCTTCCCTAAAGGAGATTATCAAAACTCCCCTTTAGGGGCAAAGGAAAAATTAATCTTTATGACACTGAATGGGGGTCTTGTTTCCGTCATCGGCGCAGGCACCATGGGCAATGGCATTGCTCATGTATTTGCACAGCATGGATTTAAAGTAACACTGGTGGATGTATCGCTGTCGCAATTAGACAGGGCGCTGGTTACTATCGGCAAGAACCTTGACCGTATGGTGGCCAAAGAACTTATTCGCAAAGAACTGAAAGATGAAACGCTGGCCAATATCAGCCTGCAATCCAACCTGATCGAAGGGGTGAAAAATGCTGAATTGGTGGTGGAAGCTGCCACAGAAAACATTGAACTGAAGTTGAAGATATTTGAGCAACTGGACGAATATGCACCCAAGTCCGCCATCCTTGCTACCAACACCTCTTCCATTTCCATTACAAAAATTGCAGCAGCGACCAACCGGGCCAGCAAAGTGATCGGCATGCACTTTATGAACCCCGTGCCGGTGATGAAGCTGGTGGAAATAATAAATGGCTATGCTACGGACAAAGAAGTAACTAACACGATCGTTGAACTGAGCAAGCAACTTGGCAAAGTGCCCTGCGTGGTGAATGACTATCCCGGCTTTATTGCCAACCGCATTCTGATGCCGATGATAAATGAAGCGATATACAGTTTATACGAAGGCGTGGCAGGTGTGGAAGAGATAGATACCGTAATGAAACTCGGCATGGCCCACCCGATGGGGCCGCTGCAACTCGCTGACTTTATCGGGCTTGATGTTTGTTTGGCTATATTAAAAGTATTGCATGACGGTTTTGGCAATCCTAAGTATGCCCCCTGTCCCTTATTGGTGAATATGGTGATGGCAGGTAAGCTGGGCGCAAAAAGCGGTGAAGGATTTTATGTTTATACAGCGGGGAGTAAGGAGTTGGTGGTGAGTGGGAGATTTAAATAACTCAAAATATGATTAGTGAAAGGTTATTTCGTCACACGATGCCAGGGATATTATTCCTTGGATCACTGTTTGTATTCTTCTTATTAAATAGCGGTGACCCAAAATATGTATGGGATATGCTAGAAAAAGAGCAATACTCTTTTCTTATTGCAATTCTAATAACCTCTCCTATACTTGGCTTGCTTATCTCAACAATTGGAATTGGCGTGCTTAGTATTTTTAAAGGATATTCCATTTATTTAAATAACCCTCCGAATAATATCAAATGGATAGTACTTAGGGATGATGACGAATTGAAAAGAAAAAATGAAAAATTTACAAGCAAAGAACTTAGAGACTATTTTAGTAAAGAACAAATTTATATTCGAAATAATATCAAATCGGAGACGCTTCGGTATCTGGAACGTAGATGGAATTATTTCTGGATACATTTAAATAATATCACTGCAATATTTCTTAGCCTGGTGTTCTTTTCTTTTCTTGATTATCATGGAGAAAAAAATACCGTTAAAGAAGGTATGTTAATTTCAATTGTTATTGGAATAGCGATTTATGTAATTTTTGCTATTGTTAGAATATGGTTTCTAAGGAAGGAGTTAATTCAAGCAGAGGAAGAAGCAATTTTAAAAAAGTATTATTCTTAAACGATCTCACCTCTCTCAAATTCCCCAACACACCTTCCAGTTTATTCTTCGATACCCTGCTATGTATAGAAAAGATGGCAGTATCCGGTTCTGAAAAAAAACAGGGCTAACCACAGATAGCACAGATTAACTTTCACAGATTACACTGTGTTATCCGTGCCCAAATCCGTGCAATCTGTGGTAAAACAACCGGATTCTACCGTAAAGATCGCAGAGCATTGTTTAACAGATGATTTTGTAATTTGGGTCAAAATATTGGTAATATAGAAATAAACTAACCCATCCCCCGTTATATACATCATGAAACTGAATTCAAATTATATAGTACGAATTGTTGCCTGTTTGTTACTATGCGGCGCATCCAATATTTCTTTTGGCCAGGCACCAAAAAATTTTGACCTCAGCTTTGTCATTTTCAATACCGGGTCAAAAAAATACCTGAAGCAGCTTGATTCTGTCATACTACGGGAAGAATTCACCGGCGAAGAATGGATCTATGACAGCATGAAAACCAAGGACAGCGTTTTTAAAATGGAAGAATTGCCATTGGGCAAATACAGGATTATTCCCTATCAAAAAGGGCTGGTCATCCCTTTTGTTGAATTTTCGGTCTGCACTTTTTGCAGGAATAAAGTGAATATGATTGCTTATTCGTCCACCCTTAATAAGGTTTTTGACCGGCTCTGGATAGGCCCGCACTACGATAAAGGGTTCAAACAATTACAGAATGATTTCTTATCAGGATTAACAAAAGATGAGGCAAAGACGTTGGAGAAAATGGATAATAAACTGAAGGTTAAGTGTTTTATTACCAGCAATGATAAATTGAGTGATGTGGTATTTGACCAGGCCAATCTTCCCGAAGAAATAAAAAAACTGATCCTGAAAGGATTTGCAAAGACCAATGCCTGGAGGGCCGGCATTTCTAACGGCAAGCCATTTGATGATTACATTACTCTATCGGTTGCCAAAATTGTGGATTAGATCAATTCAACGACCAGCTTCGGGAGATTCTTCAGTTTATTCAATAATGCAGCAGCCCGGTTCTTCGGCACAGCAATTTCCAGCAAACAAAATAGTTGATCCCGATAGCTATCGCGATCCTGTTTCAGCACTACACAGTCAAACTGCTTCACCAGTTTCATTACTTCATGTGTCGGTGTATGGTCAAACTGCAGACGGTAGTTAATAAGAACCGGTTTCTGTACAATGGCTGTAAGCTGTAAAGCCAATGCAGCAGCAGATTTGTAGGCATTTATCAACCCCGGCACGCCGAGTAAGCTGCCGCCAAAGTAGCGAACAACGATGATCAACACATTGGTAAGTTGCCTGCTGTCTATCTGCCCCAGTATGGGCCGTCCCGCCGTGCCGGAGGGTTCGCCATCATCACTTACTCTAAAATTGTTACCATCCAGTCCAAGGCGATAGGCAAAACAATGATGCGTGGCTTTGGGATGTTCTTTCTTTATAGCCGCCAGTTTTTCTTTAAACTCATTCACACCAGCAATGGGATAAACACAGGCAATGAATTTGCTCCCCCGGTCTTTGAATTCCGCCACAGAAGATTTTTCAATGGTATAGTAATGATCCTGCATCATGGAAGTTTGTGAAAACCACGCAGAGGACACGGAGAACGCAGAGAATATTCGTTTACCTCCTCTGCGTACCCTGCGATCTCAGCGTGAAAACAACTTGCTATCCTGGCAAAACTAAATTAATTAAGTTTGCCCTCATGACCATGCAGGAAGCCACATATTATCTCCTAAACAAACTTCGCAGCATCTATTCCGAAGGAGAAACTTCGCAAATCACCGATTGGGTGATGGGGCATCTGACCGGTTCCAAAAAAGCGGAGAGGATGATCTATAAGAACGAAGCCATCACAGATAAAGAAGAAATACAGCTAAAGCATTACTCCGAAAGGCTGCTTCAGCACGAACCGGTTCA
>CAYHPA010000104.1:0-11225 GCA_964358155.1 uncultured Chitinophaga sp. | reverse complement strand
GGTTTGTTGGAAGGGGAGAACTCAACAGTTGCGCCATAGTCCATCAAAAAGAAAGGACTCATTCTTTTTTTATCAATCAACCTTCCGCCGGGGAAGAAACTATGCACCCGGAAACCATCACCCACCATATGGGGCGGTGGCGGGGCTATGATTGCTTCAATTGATTTTACTGTACTCATATACTATTCTTTTTAAACCGGAACTTCCATTAGCAATAGTTCAGCATCGCTGTCTGCTTTGATCTCCAGTTTTTGCGTTTCTGTAATACCCAAACCATCTCTGCGGTTTAGTTGCTGACCATTGATCGTTACATCGCCTTCAATGACGAAAGCATAAATACCGTTCCCCGCTTTCTTCAATTCATACGAAATGCTGAAATCTTTATCCAGTTTTCCTAAACTGAACCAGGCATCCTGATAGATTTGCGTACCGCCATCATCTGTGCCGATCGGAGAAACAACCGTCAGCAGTTTGTTGTGTTTCTCCGCATCAGAAAAACTTTTCTGTTCATATCTCGGCGGCACATTCTTTTTATTCGGGAAAATCCATACCTGGAAAAATTTTACTTCCTTATCGTAATTCTTGTTTTTTTCTGAATGCTGAATACCCGTGCCGGCACTCATTACCTGTACATCACCCTGCCGTATCACCTGCTTTGTGCCCATATTATCCTGGTGCTCCAGATCGCCGCTGGTGGGGATGGAAATTATTTCCATATTATCATGCGGATGTGCGCCAAAGCCCATGCCTCCTGCAACCGTATCATCATTTAATACCCTTAAAGCTCCGAAATGCACTCTTTCCGGATCATGATAGCCGGCAAAGCTGAATGTGTGATAAGAATCCAGCCATCCGTGATTTGCATGGCCTCTTGTATTGGCTTTGTGAAGAGTCGTCTTCATGTAAACTCCTTGTTTTTATCCGCCATAGCTAAGCGGGTTTGTTTTATGCAATTATTTTTTCTGTCACAATTTTTTCTGATAGCCAAAGGAACTCGCTGATAAAGTTATGCACTGCATTCTGGAAACTTTCATCCAGCAGGTCGCCATCGGGACTAAATTTTTTATCTACTGCCGGAACGATAAGCATATATGGCGATACGATGCCGAATAAGGCCGGTACCAGCAGTTGTAATTGCTGTGCAGCTCTGATACCACCCATAGCGCCGGGTGATGCGGTCACTATTCCGAAAGGCTTGTGATGCTGCTTTGGAAAATGATCCAGCAGGTTTTTCATAGCAGGAGAGTAGCTGCCGTTGTACTCGGGTGAAATCAGTATGAATGCATCCGCAGTAAAGATCTTTTCTGCCAAGGGTTTGAATTCGACCGGAACTTTCTCAGGCGAAACCCAAACCGATTGTACAGCCGGTACATTCCATTCTTTCATGTCAATGATATCAGTTTCATGGTCGCTGTTTTGTTTCAGCCAGTCTTTTATATGGAGTGCCACCCGGTGTGTTACACTGGAGATTCGGGGACTTCCTGATAGGAGAGCGATTCTCATTTTTTTTGATTTAGAATACAAAGGTAATAATTCAATGTTTAAACATCAAATAATATTTGCGCACAGTTTGTTAAGATTTTGGGAGACGGATTTACCACCCGATAAACGTCTTCAAAATACTGTGGGTGAATCCTTAATTTCGGAGGCTAAACGATAAACAATGCTCAATAGGAGAAAGTTCATACAGGCTTCAGCATTTACCGGTTTCGCAAGTTTGCTGGCAAAAGATGCCTGGGCGGATACAGCGGTAATAAAAGGAAAACCGGTTGTCATATCCACCTGGAATGTGGGACTGGCTGCCAATAAAGGGGCATGGGAAGTATTAGGCAAGGGCGGCAGGGCATTGGATGCGGTAGAAAAAGGAGTGATGGTGACCGAATCGGAACAAAGCTGCTGCGTGGGTCTCGGCGCCAATCCCGACCGGGATGGATTTGTAACACTGGATGCCTGCATCATGGACGAAAATTTTAATTGCGGCAGTGTGGCTTTTTTAGAAAGAATAAAACATCCGATCTCGGTTGCAAGAAGGGTGATGGAAAAAACACCACATGTGATGCTGGTAGGAAGCGGGGCACAGCAATTTGCCGTGGCCGAAGGTTTTCCATTGGAAGAACAGAAGCTTTCACCGTCAGCAGAAAAAAATTATCGGGAATGGTTGAAAAAATCAGAATACAAACCACCGGCCATTAATGTGGAGAAAACCGGTCATGGACCTTTTGCTCCTGCAAAACTGGAGGATGGTGAATGGAACCATGATACCATCGGCATGGTGGCGATGGATACCAATGGAAACCTCAGCGGCAGTTGCACCACCAGTGGGGCAGGATATAAGATGAGGGGAAGATTGGGTGATTCACCCATCATCGGCGCCGGATTATTTGTAGATAATGAAGTGGGTGCCTGCACGGCCACCGGGCAGGGCGAAGATGTGATCCGTGTTGCGGGTTCGCATTCGGTGGTGGAACTGATGCGGCAGGGATTATCACCCGAAGCAGCATGTAAAAAAATAGTGCAACGCATTGTAAAAATAAAAGGAGCAAAGGCAAAGGATATACAGGTCGGTTTCCTGGCATTGAATAAAAAAGGACAGGCGGGGGCTTATGCTATTCACAAAGGGTTTAGCTATGCGATAAAGACAAATGATGTGGAGAAGATGGTGGAGGCGAAGTATATGATGGAGTAAGTGCAGGGTATTCAATTTCTCAGGGTCTTGTCACTCCGAGGAACGAGGAGTCTCAAGAATTTGCCATTGGCCTACAGTTGGAGACTTTGAGACCCTTCCTTCGTCAGGGTGACAAGACTCCGATTATTTGATGTCTTCTTTTAAATAGAAAACCCAATGAATGAAACGAAATACATCATTGAAATAGCTACCTCCGACTTTGCCACCACCAGATCAGCCGTGGAAGGCGGCGCCGACCGCATAGAACTCTGCGCCAATCTTGCCGAAGGTGGCACCACTCCCTCTTATGGTACCATCAAACAATGCCGTGAGGCATTTGATGTGCCATTATATCCCATCATCCGGCCGAGGGGCGGCGATTTTTTATACAGCAAAGATGAGTTTGATGCAATGATGCATGATGTGCGGCTCTGCAAGGCATTGGGCTGTGACGGGATCGTTGTCGGTTTGCTGAATATGGACGGAACGATTGATATTGTAAGAACAGCACAATTGCTGGAGGCCGTTTACCCGATGGGTGTCACTTTTCACCGGGCATTTGACCGATGCAAAGACCCGTTTGAAGCATTGGATCAATTGATAGAGATCGGCTGCGAAAGAATTTTAACCTCCGGACAAAAACCATCTGCGATGGATGGAGTTGATCTGGTTGCTGAGTTAAATAAAAAAGCTGATGACCGCATCGTCATTATGCCGGGCAGTGGTGTAAGAAAAGAAAATATAAAAATGCTGGCGGAGAAAACGGGATGCACTGAGTTTCATTCTTCTCTCCGCAGCAAAGCAAAAAGCGCTATGCAGTTTATTCATCCGGGCTTTGCCGGTTCGGAAGAGAGTTACTTGAATAATGCGATTGGGGCAGAAGAAGTAAAAAAGTTGAGAATGGCCTTAACCTAACTCTTCAGCTATAAGGGGCTTTCACATCATTAAGGGTATAGAGGTCTTCTTCCTCTTCAAGAAACTGATAGCTTTTTGATTGCCCGGATAGTTTTTCAATGCCGGTCACTATTTCCTTGTCCTCATTACGTTGCAGAATGAACTCAGTGAAGTCAGATACCTCAGCCACTTTATCTGCCGGCAGTTTTTGGAGGGCTGCAATGGTTTTTTCTATTAGTTCCTGTTTGCTCATTGGCTAAAGTTACAAAAAACTATGAAAGGAGGGAAGGCAACTTTTGGTGCTGCTGGTGTTTTTGCCCGGCTGCTTTGCCCCGCACAACACCAGCGACGACGTGAAGAGAGTTACCTGCCTGCCGACGAGGTGGGTATGAATAATGCAATTAGGGCGAAGGAGGTGGGGGATGCTTTGGATTATTAAATTAGGTTGTTGCAATACATATATCAATCATATTATCTCACTAACGATTTGTGCAAGTGCAACAGTCATGATTTCGGTTAAATAGTTATTTATATTTGTTTGTCTTTCATTGATATTATCTCCTGTATCAAGAGATAATTTATATGGTTTTACTGGTAGAGGCACATTTGTAATTATCATACCATCAGAACTTTTTCTGAAATTATCTTCTTTTAGATTTCTAAGACTTTTTGCATCATCTTCTGATTCAATAAATTCTAGAAAAGCTCCGATTGAAAAAGAGTCATCTTCGTAACCAAAATGGTGGAGAGATACGACTAATTGATAAATCTTTTGTTCCGATATTTCAAATACAAGTCTAAACCAGCATTTGGGTAGGAATCGATTAAAATAGTATTCATGTTTTGTGGCAAATTTTACAATTTGGTAAGTAAAATAATGTTGTCGTGTTGTGTCCGCAAGATTACAACTAGTTAAGTATATGTGAGCAAAACCAGACATCTTGGCTTGAAGTTCTTCAGTATACTTATTCAGTATTTCATTGCATATTTGAAAAATGCCGGTTCGGTTAGTTTCTATTCGGAATTGTCTTTCTCGTTCCCTATTCAATTTTTGAGCTTTCAACTTGCCAGATAATAAGTCCGCTAATTGATCAAAGGAAGTCGTGGAGATTGATTTTAAATTTAGAGCTTTTTCGATATTAGTTCTTTGGATATCTACAAAATAATTGACTAATGGCTGAGGATTTCCTATGTCTGCATCTTCCAATGATTTTAAATAAATATCCTTTGCATCTTCTCTCAAAACTGTTAATGGGAATAGGCCAAATTTAATAAAAATTAAGCTTGCTAATAACCGTGCAAGCCTTCCATTACCATCTTGGAATGGATGAATTATACTAAATGAGTGGTGGAACCAAGCTGCTATAATTACTGGATGAATATTTTTTCTTAAAAGCTCATTATAGATAAGGATTAAATTATCCATTTCTGCATTGACATGTTCTGGGGGACAATATTTATATGTAATCTTTATTTCACCATTTTGTCTTGAAGGGTTATTCTCTCTTTCTTTATATCTCCCTTTAAGTAAGGGGATCTTAAATTTATTACCAAATTGATCTCTCCCTTCTGCAGAGTCTTGATGTGCGGTTACTATTTGATGAAGTTCATTAATAAAACCAAGAGTTAGTTCTCTTTTATTTTTGACGAACTCAAACACTGAGTCTACTGCAGATAGATGGTCTTTAAGGTGGTTTAATAACTGATCTTTGGTAAGATTATCGCTAAAGTCGCCGTGACTTATTAACACTTCAGCAAAACCTTTTTCAATAAGAGTCTCAGTTACTCCTTTAGAAATGTCATACATTCTTTCAATAATACCAGTTTCGATTGCATGACGTCTTTTTAGTTGCTCAATGAACTCTGCATATTCTGATGATGTACTCTCAAGCTCATCTTTCCTCCTGAACCATGAAGGAGAAATTTCATCAAGTTTAGAGGTGTCACAATCTTCCCATTCGGATGTAAATTCAATAAATTTCCAAATAGTTACAATTCTTATATTCTTATCGTCATCCATAATTGAAGTTTTAAAGAGAATACATAAATTTACAACACTCTTAATTATGTTTCAAAAAAATGGAATAAATTGAAAAAAAATTTATAACCTTAAGTTTCTATGTTCATACCTTTTACGATATGCTGTTATCTCCCAATTCTATCAAAAAGGCATTACATATTATCAAATCATCTTCCTAATTAACCTCCCTACCATCATCAACCCATAATCCACATCATCGCTCCATGGTTTGCCAAAACTCAGGCGGATAAAGTTGGAGTACTTGCTGCCTGATGAAAATATTTTGCCCGGCACAAAGGAGATGCGGTGCTTCATGGCTTCGGCCCTTAGTTTAAATGCATCCACTTTTTTATTCAGCTCCAGCCACATGATAAAACCTCCATGCGGGCGGGATACTTTCGTATCGGCCGGAAAATATTCAATGATGGCCTGTATGTATTTCAGCGATTGGGTATGCAAGGCCCTGCGCAGGTTCTTTAAATGATATTCATAACGGCCGTTCTTTAAAAAATTGGCCATGGCCACCTGTGTCAGCGTAGGGCAGCTGATATTATGTATCCGCTTCATCTGTTTCACTTCTTCCACAAATTTTCCGGGAATGGCCCAGCCCACACGGTAGCCCGGGGCCAATGATTTTGAAAGCGATGAGCAATGCATCACCAGCCCTTTTTTGTCAAACGATTTGCAGGTGCGGGGTCTCGTCTTTCCAAAATACAGTTCTCCATAAATATCATCTTCAATCAGCGGGATATTGTGATGCGAAATAAGGTCAACTAATTTCTTCTTGTTCTCATCCGGCATGCAACTGCCCAGCGGGTTATTATAGTTGGGCACAAACACACAGGCCTTGATGGGAAATTTTTTTATTGCTTTCTCCAGGTGATTGATGTCAACACCTGTGGCCGGGTCGGTGGCTATTTCCACCACTTTCAAACCAAGGCTTTCTATTGCCTGGTAAATACCGAAATAGGTGGGAGATTCCACCGCTACAGTATCGCCGGGTTTGGTCACAGCCCGCAGGCACATGGTTATCGCTTCTAAGCACCCGGAAGTCACCACCACTTCATCGGGTTTCACTTTTCCGCCCCAGTTAAAAGCGAGTTTGGCGACCTGCTTCCGCAGTTCCGTATTTCCCTGAGTATGATCATAACTGATGCAATGGTCCTTATGTGTACGCAGTGCCTGTATCACTGCTTTGTTTAACTTGGCAACGGGCAGTAACGATATATCAGGAACAGCCAGCGCCAGGTTGATGACATTGTCCGCCGCAATATCTGCATAGATGGAAGCGATCATTTCCTTAACACTCACTTCATGTGAAATAGTTTCCGGCTGGCTGAATTGTGGCAGTTCCGGGTAGCGACGATGATTGAACCGTACATAGTAACCGGACTTTGGTCTTGATTCAATCAGTCCTTTTCCTTCCAAATGATAATAAGCCTGGAAGGCCGTGCCCATGCTAATACCATATTCCTCACTGAGCACACGGACGGAGGGAAGTTTGTCACCGATCTTCAATACATCCTGGTCGATCATTTTTTCTACACCTTCGGCTACCTGCAGGTAGAGGTGGTCGTCGCTGGAAATTTTTGTTGTACGCATAGGAGAGAGTTGAGGTATGAGGTCGGAGGTTTGAAGTCTGAGGCTCAAAATAGTTGAGGGAGTCTGCTCTTTCGTGAACACTCAGACCTCTGACTTCAGACCTCCGATCCCATCTGATATAGTCAAAAATATAAAATCTGAATCTGTTTTAAAACAAAAATATTTTAAAAATTTGTGTTTTAAATGAACGAACTGATAACCATTGTGGATTACCGGCCGGAGCACCAGCAGTATTTTGAAAAATTCAACCGTGCATGGATCGAAGAGCATTTTGTGATGGAGCCGCTGGATACTGCCGTGCTGCAAAACCCTGATGAGCATATCCTGAAAGGCGGCGGCGCTATCCTGATGGCATTATATAATGGAGAGGTGGCGGGTACGGTAGCATTGCGTAAGCTCGCTGATAAAACTTTTGAATTCACCAAAATGGCGGTGGATGTCAATTTCCGGAGAAGAGGGATTGCTGAGCGGCTTTGCTATGCAAGTTTTGAAAAGGCAAAGCAACTGGGGGCGGAGACAGTCATTCTTTATTCCAACACCTTGCAGGCGGCTGCTATAAAGATGTATGAGAAGATCGGTTTTCAGCACCTGCCGGTTGAGAATGATGTTTATAAAAGGGCGAATGTAAAAATGATTATAGATCTTGATAAAGCATTAAAAGGAAAACCCGCTGAAACAATAACACAATAAATCAACTATTATGGAAACCATGACAGGCATTAAAGTAACAAAGACAAAACATCCCAGGCTGAGCGAAGTGGACTTCAACCAGCTTGAGTTTGGCAAATACACTTCCGACCATATGTTGGTAGCGGATTTTTATCATGGCCAATGGAGTGATGCGCAGGTCGTCCCGTTTGCCAATCTGTCAATGAGCCCGACGGCGCTATGCCTGCACTATGGGCAAACCGTATTTGAGGGCATGAAAGCATTCCGTATGTCCACAGGACCCGGTGGGAAAGACGGGAAGGTGAATATATTCCGGATTGAAAGACATTGGGAACGTTTCAACCGTTCATTAAAAAGAATGTGCATGGCAGAAATTCCTTTTGAGATATTTGAAGAAGGAATGAAAGAACTGGTGGCTGTGGACAGCAACTGGGTGCCTGACCAGGATGGAAGTTCTTTATACATCCGCCCCTTTATGTATGCCAGCGAAGCAAGGTTTGGTGTGAAGCCATCGGATGAATACCGGTTTATCATTTTTACCGGGCCGGTGGGGCCACTTTTTTCACAACCGGTAAAGATGAAAGTGGAAAGGGAATATATCCGTGCTGCCAAAGGAGGGACAGGTTCCACCAAATGCGGAGGTAACTACGGCGGCGCCATGTATCCAACTAAAATAGCCAGGGAAGAGGGATATGATAATGTGATCTGGACAGACGCAGGCGACCATAGTTTTATTGAAGAATCTGGTGCTATGAACCTGATGTTTGTCATTGATGGTAAGCTGCTAACGCCACCCAATTCAGATTCTATTTTGGATGGGGTAACGAAGGACTCTTTACTTGTTTTGGCCAGAGATATGAGTATTGATCTGGAGGTTAGGCCTGTTTCGGTGAATGAGATAAAGGAAGCATTTGAAAAAGGCACTATCACCGAAGCTTATTGTGTGGGAACGGCAGCGGTAGCATCACCAATAGCAGTTATCGGTATTGACGGGGAGAATTATGAGCTGGCTAATAATGAGAATGGCATTGTGTCAAAGCTGAAGAAAAGATTAGATGCCATCCGCTACGGAACAAAAGAGGATATTTATAACTGGAATACTATTGTGGGTTAGTATAGCTAAGAGTTCAAAGGAGAAAAGGAGGCAAAGAGAATTCCTCCTTTTCTCTTTTTACTCATTAAGCTCTTGGCTTACAATTTCAGAGTCCTTATATACGCTGCATAGACTTAGTATAGCTAAGAGTTTAAAGGAGGAAGCGACATAAAGAGAATCCCTCCTTTTCTCTTTTTACTCTTTCATCCTCTTAGCCTAAATTTTCAGCTTCCTCATATACTCCGCATTCGCCTCTGCACTTTTCAACTGAGTGGAATTGGGATAATGCTCTTGCTCGGCAATATAATACTGCATGCCGTTCTTTCTTGCTGTCTTTAATATGGAGGGGAAATCAATGCTGCCTGTGCCAAGGTCGCAGGTATCTTCTTCTTTGATACTTCCCTTTACCCGGTCTTTGATATGGCAGAGGCGGAAACGGCCGGGATATTTTTTCAGCCATTCTTCCGGGTTGGCCCCGGCAGCAACCACCCAATAGATATCCATCTGGTGATGAACCAAGTCGCTGTCTGCTTCTTTCATCAAAACATCATGCGGGTAAACTCCATCAACCAACTGAAAAGAGCTTTGATAATTATGGTATGCGAAACCGATTCCGGCTTTGCGGCATATTTCACCGCATTTATTAAAGGCTTCTGCTTTTTTCCTGTATTCATCCATCGGTTGCTGAGAGAAGGGCCAGTTGTAGATCAGGTATTTCATCCCTATTGCTGCGGCTTCATCTGCTTTTTTTTCAAAGCCGCTATCAATTTCGCAATGTGTGGAGATAAAAGACATACCCAGGTCATCCACATATTTTTTAAACTCTGTATTCTTCATGCCCCAGAAAATACCAGGAGCCCTTTCGTAGCCTTCCAGTTGTTTGTAACCAAAACCTGCGATCAGTTTCAATGCGCCTTTCGGGTCTTTTTCAAAAATGTCACGGATGGAGTAGAGTTGCAGGCCGAATGTTATCAGTTTTCTGGACTCATCATCTAACTGAAAATTATTTACAAGCGGCGAGAGTGCCAATGCGCCGAGTGCGCCCCTGCTTAGCTGCAGGAATTGTTTTCTCGTATAACTCATTTTCCGCCGGCTTCTTTTTTTGTGTCTTTGAAGAATACTGCAAAAAATAACAGGATAACGCCTGCTATACCTGCCGGTATCATCCATATATTTTTCCAGTCATGGCCGTTGTCTGTTTTAAAATTGTCTGCGATCTGTCCTGCTATCCAGAAACCTATCAGCATTCCCAGCCCATAGGTAGCCAGTGTTATCATTCCTTGTGCGGAGGAGCGGATCTTTTCACCGGCCTTCTGGTCGGTATAAATTTGCCCGGTCACAAAAAAGAAATCATAACATATTCCATGCAGGATGATGCCGCCGTATAATAGCCAGACGCCGCTGCCGGCATCGCCAAAGCCAAAACATAAATAACGTATTACCCAGGCCAGCATCCCGATTAGCAACATTTTCTTTACGCCCAACCTTACAAAGAATAAAGGCATCAGGAAAAGAAAAATGGCTTCACTCATTTGCCCCATGGTCATTTTGCCAGCCGCTTTTGTCATTCCCGCTTCATTTAAAAAAATATTTGTTTCCTGGTAATAGAAAGCAAGTGGTATGCATATCAAAGTTGAAGCGATGAAAAAGACAAGGAAGTTTTTATTTTTTAATAAGCCGATGGCATCCAGGCCGATCATTTCCCCAAAACTTGCTTTTGTGCCGGCTTTGGGTGGTGGAGTATGCGGCAATGAAAAACTAAAAAGTCCTAATGCCGCTGATGCACCTGCTGCTATTACAAATGTGTTTTGCAGTGTTCCTTTCTTTTCAAATGCGAACCAGGCGATCAGCAGGCCTGCTACGATCCAGCCAATGGTACCCCAGAGCCTGATGAAAGAAAACTCTTTTTCAGGATTGATCATTTGTTTAAATGAAATTGCATTCACCAATGCAAGTGTCGGCATATAAATTATCATATAAATAAGCAGGATAGGGTAGAAGGAAGAAAAATCGGACAGGGTGGAGAGATAATACATCAGCGCTGCCCCGGCAAGATGAAGTACAGCTAATATTTTTTGTGCAGCAAAAAAGCGGTCAGCAATCAGGCCGATAATAAATGGTGCGATAATGGCCCCTAATGCCTGTGTGCCGTAGGCTGTGCCGATCTGAACGCCTTCTGCCTTCAATGCAGTGCCCAAATAAGTACCCATTGTGACAAACCAGATACCCCAGATAAAAAAGTTCATGAACATCATCAGAGATAGCTGGAATCGGACAGTGGT
>CAYHPA010000103.1:0-11419 GCA_964358155.1 uncultured Chitinophaga sp. | reverse complement strand
TATTTCTGGGAGTTTCTTATGCTGTTTCTTGCTGTGTTCTGCGGGTTTTTGGCAGAGTATCAACTGGAGCATAAGATTGAAAGAGACAGAGCTAAGCAATTTTTACAAAGCATGCTGGTTGATGTAAGAACAAATATTACCATTCTGGATTCTTTGCTAAGCCAGGACCAAATCATTATTGCTAATCATGATTCGCTGGTAAATTGGTTGCTCAAGGACAGTGTAACAATTGATCGGGCAGCATTTGCAAAAAAAATGGGGGCTGTATGGATACGAAATTACTTTGTGCGAAGAGAAACTTATGATCAGATGAAAGCATCGGGGGCATTGCGTTATGTGGGCAATATTGATTTTTTGAAAAAATTGATGGATTACGAACGCACCAACAATTTTGCACAATCCCGTAACCAGGATTTTGAAAGAAAATATTATACCGAGTTGTTTATCCCCGCTCTTTATAAAAGTTATGACCTCGCTTGCCAGCTAAGCCTTGATACCAGCAACTATTCCGACCCGACCAAGATAGAAAAAATGGCTATGCACCAGGATATACTCACCGGAAATAATGCAGCTATTTTTCGTAACAATATGGGAGCTGCATTGACATTGCGGTTGGAGAGGTTAAGAAGAAGTCTCGATGCATACAGTGATGCAAGGTGGGCCTGTGTAGAAATGGAGAAACTGATCATGAAAAAAATAAAAATGAAATCAACTGAATAAATAAATTATTATGGAAGTCCACCACCACTCACACTCCGCCCGTAAAAAATGGACCCATTATTTCTGGGAGTTTCTTATGTTATTCCTCGCTGTGTTCTGCGGATTTTTGGCAGAATATCAATTGGAGCATAAGATAGAAAGAGACAGGGAGAAACAATATATGAAAAGCCTGCTGGAAGACCTGGCTACCGATACCAGTATGGTGAATGAGAGATATGACACGGCAAAACTTCAGAAAAACATTTCAGACTCCATATTGGAAATACTTTATTACCAACAACCGCTTAGTGAACAGGCTATTACCCGGCTATATACCCTGCATTATTCAACGTTCCTTGTCACGGCTGATTTTGAAGACCGCACAAAGTCACAATTGAAGAATTCAGGCACCATGCGGCTGATCCGTAAAAAAAATGTCAATGACAGTATCCTGGGCTACTGGAGGAGATCAGAAACTGCGGAAGTTATCGGTGCCAGAATCACAGAAATTAATAATGATATCGGAGACATTGCGGCGAAAATATTTTATACTAAATATGTCATCCCTGGAGAAAGGGGGGGGGTGATGTTCCGCAAGGTATCAAGCCGGGGGCCCGGCTCATCGCCAAAGAACCTTTACAGCTAGAGGAGTATGCCAATCGGCAATACACCAGAAAGAATAGAATTGATTTGTTAATGAAAAGATTGTTGTTGATGAAAAAAAGGGCTACACGATTGATGGAATTAATTAAGAAGGAGTATCATCTGAAATAAATATTTATGGGCAATGTCAAATTTTTTGAAAGTAAAAAAATCCGCAGCCAATGGGATGCTGATGCGGAGAAATGGTTTTTTAGTATAGTGGATGTGATTGAAGTATTGACGGACAGTCCGCGGCCAAGAAAGTACTGGAGCGCTTTAAAAACAAAGCTGCAACAGGAAGGAAGTGAACTGTCCCATAAATTGGGACAGTTGAAAATGGAAGCCGAAGATGGCAAAATGAGAGAAACCGATGTAGCCGACGCCGAACAACTTTTCCGCCTTATCCAATCCATCCCATCTCCGAAGGCAGAACCTTTTAAACAATGGCTGGCAAAAGTGGGATATGAAAGAGTGGAAGAAAGCCAGGATCCTGAAAAAAGCATCGACCGGGCCATGGAAAATTATCTGAAACTGGGCTATAGCAAAGAATGGATTAACCAACGATTAAAAAGTATTGAAGTAAGAAAAGAGCTAACGGATGAACGGGAAAACCGTGGTGTAAAGAAAGGACAGGAATTCGCTACCCTTACAGATATTATTACCCACGCCTGGAGCGGCAAAACCGTAAAGCAATACAAACAGCATAAAAACCTGAAGAAAGAAAATCTGCGGGACAATATGACCAACCTTGAACTGGTGCTGAACATGCTTGCCGAGGCCACCACCACAGAAATAAGCAAAGAGAAAAAGCCAAAGAGCTTTGACGAGAATAAAATTATTGCGAAGCAAGGTGGCATCATTGCCGGCAATACCAGAAAAGCTATTGAAGCAAAGACAGGAAAGAAAGTAGTGAGCAATCAGAATGCGAAAAAACTATTACCCAATAAATCAAAGAAAAAATAAATCTCATTTATGGAAGTACATGCCCATACCCATACCGCCCGGAAAAAATGGACCCATTATTTCTGGGAGTTCTTAATGTTGTTCCTCGCTGTGTTTTGTGGATTCATGGCGGAAAATTTTCGGGAACACCAAATAGAGAAATCCAGGGGAAAGCAATATATGATAAGTATGGTGGAAGATCTTGCCACAGATACATTAAACATCAACAGAGCAATAGCATTTGCCTCCCAGATCAGCATGGGCCTCGACTCCTTGCAGGAAAATATGTACAATACTGACAGCGCTTCCGCCAATACACTAACACTGTACCGGCAAAATGCGATCTATGTCAGGCTCGTCGCCATAGATTTCAGTGACCAAACCGCCATACAGCTGCGCAATTCAGGGAACATGCGGTTAATAAGGAACCTGGAAATAACCAATGCCATATCATGGTACTGGAAGGGGATCAGCACAATCGATAATATGGGAGACAATTATGAAAAAAGGCTTAATGATCTTGCTGCTGCCGGTTATAATATTTTTAACAGGAAATATGCCAGGCGGGGAAATTGGGATTCGACCAGTTATTTCTACTCGGTTATTATAGACCCTGCTGCACGCCTTATGACCTATGATAAGAATACCCTGATCAATTACGGCAATCATCTCGACCGGATGATTGGTTTGATCAACAGCTTTTTTATCCCCCGCCTAAATACTCAAAAAGAAAGGGGAGCAAAACTGATCCGGCTGATAAAAAAGGAATACCACCTGAAATAAATTATTATGAAACAACTGTTGATTCTGTTTTTATTTCCCCTTCATCTTTTTGCCCAGTCTTTTTCAAAAGACGAAATCTCCCGCTGGCAAAAGCAGGCCAATGATGTCCGCATCATCCGTGATAATTATGGCGTTCCGCATATTTATGGAAAATCTGACGCCGATGCTGTATTCGGACTGATGTATGCGCAGTGTGAAGATGATTTTAAAAGGGTAGAGATGAATTATATTGAAAAATTGGGCCGGATGAGTGAGATAAAAGGAAAAAGCTCTTTGTATGATGACCTGCTGATACGAATGATCATTGACGCCGGTGATGCCAAAAAAGATTATGACAAAGCCCCGGGCTGGCTAAAAAAACTTTGCAATGCTTTTGCGGACGGCATTAATTATTACTTATACAAACACCCGGAAATGAAACCGGTACTGCTCACAAAATTCCAGCCCTGGTACCCGCTGTTGTGGACTGACGGGAGCATCGGTGCAATAAATACCGCTGGCCTTACCGCAGCTGATTTAAAAAATCTCTATGGTAATCCAAACGAGCTCAGTCATGCCCCGATGAAAATCGGGACATCTTTACCTCAAATCATTGAAGAAAGTGATCCCGCAGGCTCCAATGGTTTTGCTTTTTCGCCCAAAATAACAGAAAGCGGAAATGCTATCCTTTATATCAACCCGCATGTTACATTTTACTTCCGCCCGGAAGTGCATATGGTAAGCGAAGAAGGCCTGAATGCTTACGGAGCTGTTACCTGGGGTCAGTTTTTTGTTTACCAGGGCTTTAATGAATACTGCGGCTGGATGCATACATCCAGCGCAGTAGATGCGGCCGATACATATATTGAAAAAATTTCGCTGAAAAAAAATAAGTGGGTGTATGAATACAATGGCAATGATGTGCCCGTGGATTATAAAATGATTGATATAGACTACCGGGATGGAGAAGTAATGAAAACGATCATCACCAGGGCATGGTTTACCCGGCATGGACCCGTAATGGCAAAGAGGAACGGCCAATGGCTGAGTGTAATGGCCGACAACCGCATCATGAACGGACTCATTCAATGCTGGCAGCGAACAAAGGCAAAAGGACTGGAAGATTTTAAAAAAACACTGGACTTAAAAGGAAATATTTCCAACAACACGGTGTATGCCGATGCACAGGGAAACATTGCCTACTGGCATGGCAACAGAATTCCTGAAAGAGATACAAAGTATGACTGGAGCAAGCCGGTGGACGGAAGCATTACCGCCACCGAATGGAAGGAATATCACGATGTCAGCGAAACAGTACACAGCATCAATCCCCCCAATGGCTGGTTGCAGAACTGCAACTCCACACCTTACACCGCGGCAGGGAACAACAGTCCGAAAAAAGAAAACTATCCGGCTTACATGGCGCCTGACGGAGAAAATTTCCGCGGCATCAATGCAGTAAGAGTGTTGAGTGAAGGAAATAATTACAATATTGATAAAGTGATCAAAGCCGGGTATGATACGAGGCTGGCTGCATTTGAAGTGCTGGTGCCGGCATTGGTAAAAGCATTTGAAAAAAATGTTGCTTATCCCGATTCTCTATATGCGTTGCTGATCGGCCCGGTTACTGTTTTAAAGAACTGGGATTATCGTTGTAACGAAAATTCTATTGCCACTACTCTTGCCGTGGAGTGGGGCCAGAGAATCCTCCCGGCCATTTTCAGAACAAAGATCATTGATGACGAAGAAGCTGACCAAGTAGATAAAGCAATATATTTTGCCGCCAATGCAAAAGCAGATGAATTACTGCTGCCCCTGCTTGCAACAATCAACGAACTGGAAAATAAATTCGGCCGCTGGCAAATGCCCTGGGGCCGTATCAACCGTTTCCAGAGAATCTCTTCTGAAATTGACCATAAGTTTGATGACAGCAGACCGAGCATTTCCGTGGGTTTTGTATCTTCCACATGGGGAATGCTGCCATCGTACAGCAGCCAGGCATTTCCGGGCACGGTAAAAAGATATGGCGTGAACGGAAACAGTTTTATCTGTGCAGTTGAGTTTGGAAAGAGGATAAAAGCAAAATCATTGCTGGCCGGAGGAAACAGCGGCAATGAAAATTCAAAACATTTTTTTGATCAGGGTTTTATGTACAGCAAAGGAATTTTTAAAGATGTATTATTTTACAAAGAAGATGTGCTGAAGCACCAGGAAAGAAGTTATCACCCGGGAGAGTAAGACAGGGTTGTCCCCAAAAAAACAGAAACCATCTTTTAAATCTATTATATGGAAATACACCGCCATTCACATCATTCCGATCACAAACGGAGTAAAAAAGAAAAGTGGAGAGCCCGTATCTGGGATTTTATCATGCTTTTTCTCGCTGTATTCTGCGGGTTTATTGCAGAAAACTGGCGGGAGCATTATATTGAAGACAAAAGGGAAAAAAAGTATATCCGTTCTGTTGTAAAAGAGCTGGCGACAGATACTGCCTGGATGAATACTTATTTGCAAGACCAGCAAGCCTCTGTTCAGACTCTTGATTCTGTGATTTTTTTATTGAAAAAAAATAATGCAGACTCCAATAGCAGGAAGAGAATTTATTACCTGGCAAGAATGGCGATCAAACTGAGCAGTCCCAACAAAGTCAATTATGCGGCCTATGACCAGATGCGGTATTCGGGCAATCTCCGGCTTGTAAAAAAGCAGGCTACTGTTGATAGTATTTCCAGGTATTATTTCGGCGCAAAAGATATTGAGCAACTCAACGAAACCATCATGCAGCGGCAATCGGCCCTGGTGGAATTTGAAGGAAGGGTATTTGACGGCTCGGTATTTCAAAACATGCTTGATTTAAACAATTTTGAATTTAAAGAACCGGCAGGCAGCCCTGCGCTGGTAACCACCGACAAGGGACTGATCAATGATTTTATTACAAGGGCCCATTACCTCATTTCGGCAAATGTATATTCACAGGTATATGCACAAAGGCAAAAGGAGGCTGCTATGCGGCTGATCGCTTATTTAAAAAAAGAATACTGTCTGAAATAAATTTTATGGAACAAACAACCCTCGGTATCGGCACCCGCCTGCAGCACACCCAGCATGGTCCCGGCGTCATCGTTGGCGTTAAATATGCTACTTATCTTATTTCATTTATCAATACAGGTATTAAGGAAATTGATAAAACAGATAACAAGCTGGATGAGATCATTCCTGAAAATGTATCAACCGAAATAGAAACAACAAGCGACGTTGAAAAATCGTTGCTGAAAATTTTAAAGATGTGGGGCGGCATAACCGAGCATGTGCCTCTCGGTGATAAATGGATAAAAGGGGTGATGCTGTTGCAACCGGCTGATAAAACATTAAAACCAAAAGAAATCCCCATTGAAGATTTTTTTCACAAGATCGTAATGCTGCGGGACAGGCTGCGGGTGCTGGAGCAAAATATCAACAGCAGTAAAACATTGACTGATGAGGAAAAAGTCAATATCCAGCAATACATCACCCGTTGTTATGGTTCGCTTACCACATTCAATGTACTGTTTCGTAACAAGGAGCAGCATTTTGTAGGCGAGAAAGGTGCAAAAGATGATTAGATTTGAATAGAAACAAAACCGACCAGCATGGCAGAGTTAGTAATGAGTCAACCGCAGCCTTACCAGGCCATCGGCAAAAAATCATACCGCATCGATTCCATTGACCTGCTCCGCGGGCTTGTCATGATCATTATGGCCCTCGACCATACAAGGGATTTCTTTCATTTAGGCGCCTGGACAAACGACCCCACCAATCTGGCAACAACAACCCCTTTTTTATTTTTTACCCGCTGGATCACTCACCTCTGTGCCCCGGTATTTGTTTTTTTGGCAGGCACCGGCGCCTGGTTTCAGAGCTTGCGCAAAAGCAAAAAAGAACTGAGCCTTTTTCTTATCAAGCGGGGGCTGTGGCTGCTGGTGGTGGAGATCATCATTATGAATTTTGCTTTCAGCTTTGATGTTAACTACAGCATTATTGCTTTACAAACCATCTGGTCCATCGGTATCAGCATGATCATACTCGGACTGATGGTCTGGCTGCCTTTTTATGTCATACTCGCCACCGGTTCAGTAATTGTATTGGGGCATAACCTGTTGGATTTTTATGAAGCAGGCTTAAAGAGCAGCCCCGGCTGGTGGTACGATCTTATTCATCGCCCTGGATTTTATCCGCTGGGGGGAGGCCGCAGCCTGTTAATCCTTTATCCCTTTTTATCATGGGCAGGGTTGATGATGCTAGGCTATTGCTTTGGAAAATTATTTTTAAAATACGATGGGGAGAAACGAAGAAGAATGCTTTTGTGGCTGGGGCTGGGCATCCTTGCCTTTTTTGTAGTGGCCCGCTTCATCAATGAATATGGCGACGCTGCCAGATGGTCAACACAAAAAGACTCGGTTTTCACTTTTCTTTCCTTTATGAACCTGACCAAGTATCCGCCTTCCTTATTATATATGTGTGCTACCGTAGGCATTGGCATTTTGTTCCTTGCCCTTTTTGCCAATGTAAGGAATGGGCTCACCAGGTTCATTACCATATACGGTCGTGTACCCTTCCTCTATTATATTTTGCATTTCTTCCTGATACACCTGGTATCGTCCATATTTTATTTATTGAGGGGCCATTCCATTAAAGAAGGTTTGCGGTCTGACCAGGGAGGTTTTCTTCCAAAATTTGCTGCGGTAAATGAGGGCTATTCGCTTTTCTGGGTTTACATTATCTGGATAGGTGTTGTTCTTTCGCTGTACCCGGTTTGCAGATGGTTCAGTAACTACAAACAAAAACACAAGGACTGGTGGCTGAGTTATCTGTAATCAAGTTTATCAACTATCGCTTTACTGTATTTTGTAATTTGGCAGCATGAAATGGATCATACTGTTTGTTTTACTTCCGCTTTCTGGTTTTAGCCAGAGTTGCGATATTCTCATCACTAACGGAAAGATTATTGACGGCACCGGTAACAGCTGGTATTATGGCAACCTGGCAATAAAAGATGGGAAAATCATCCGGATTGGCCGGGATATAAATCTGTCTGCCAAAAAAGTCATTGATGCAAAAGGCATGATCGTTGCCCCCGGGTTCATTGATGTACATACTCATCTGGAAGAAGATGAAACTAAAGACCCGGAGGCAAAAAGTTTTATTTATGATGGTGTTACCACCTGCATCACGGGTAATTGCGGTTCGTCCAACACAGATATAGGTAAATATTTTCGTTTTGTTGATTCGCTGAAACTTTCTATCAATGTGGCCACCCTGGTGGGGCATAATGATGTACGCAAAACAGTGATGGGCCGTGCCAATCGTGATGCCACTGCTGAGGAAATGAAACGGATGGAAGAGCTGACCGATAAAGCCATGCGGGACGGCGCTGTAGGATTATCAACCGGGCTTATTTATATACCCGGCACTTACACCAAAACACCGGAGATTGTTTGGCTGGCTAAGATTGCAGCTAAGTACAATGGCATTTATGCTACGCATATGCGGGACGAAGGAGATAGCGTTACCCAGGCAATAGAAGAAGCGCTGACTATTGGCCGTGAAGCGAAAATTCCGGTGGAGATATCCCATTTCAAACTCAGTGGACAGCATAACTGGGGCAGAAGTAAAGAGACCGTGCCGATGATTGAAGCAGCAAGAAGGACAGGCATTGAGGTAACCATTGATCAATATCCATACACAGCCAGCAGCACTTCTATCAGTACCTTATTACCAGATGATGTTTTAGCCGATGGACAAGACTCAATAAAAGCCCGGTTGCAAAGACCCGAAATAAGAAAACAAGTCACCGCCCATATACTTGCAAGGCTGAAAAAAAGAAAGCTGAAACACCTGAGCTATGCTGTTGTGGCCAACTATTCGCCGGACACCGCATATAATGGCAAAAGCATTGAACAAATAAATCTGATGAAAGGTCGTAAGCACAAAATAAAATATGAAGCAGAAACGGTGATGGATATTATGATGGCGGGTGGCGCCAGCGCTGTTTTTCATGGTATGAGTGAGGATGATGTAAAGCGCATCATGCAATATCCCTTCAATATGATTGCCAGCGATGCCAGCATACGGGTAATGGGTGCCGGCATGCCACACCCGAGGGGTTATGGCACCAATGCAAGAGTGCTGTCCAAATATGTACGGGAAGAAAAAGTGATTTCATTGGAAGAGGCAATCCGGAGAATGACATCGCTGCCTGCACAAAAATTTCAGTTGAAAGACCGTGGACTGATAAAAGAAGGTATGGCTGCCGATATTGTTATCTTTAATGAAGAGGAAGTAAAAGATATTTCCACCTTTGAGAAACCGCATGCTTATTCAAAAGGTTTTCATTTTGTGATTGTAAATGGTGTGCTGACGGTGGAGAATGAAAAGCACTTGGGCGTAAGGGCCGGAATATCATTAAAACACTTAAAATAAATTTTATGTCCCCTATTGTTACCGGAGCCATCATCGGCGGAGTTATCGGGTTGGTTGTTGTCGTATTTATGTTCTTTGCCAAAGAACAGCGCTTCAACAATGTAATGAAAAGTATTACAGGCCCGGTAGATTATGCTGCCCTGTATCACTACGCTTCATTTAAGAGATACAAAAACTCATTGAAATTTTTTGATTCTTATGGTGTGCTGTACCTCATGGGAAAAACAGTTTATTATAAAACAAGTCCCGCAGCTACACCGCTTTCATTTGATCTTTCCGTTTGCACTGTGCAGCAGGAACCCGACTGGCGGATGCTGAAATGGTTGTCTATTACTACTCCCGCAGGAGAAAAATTTTACTTCAATTCCCAGAAAATGGGTTTCTTTAAAAATAACAGTGAGGAAACATTAAAAGGCCTGGCCGCCCTGAAAGCTAAGCAGACCTCTTAATGTGTTGTCTTTTTCTTGCTTACAGCACCTGCCTCAGTATTTCGCTTTCAGATTGGCTGATAAGCGATTTAAATTTTTCGTGCCCTTTTTTCCAGGCCGCCTTACTCATACTCTGTGTCAACGATTTTTCATATGCCGCCAGGCTGTCGTATCCTTCTTCAAAAACGAGACGGTACGATTGCCACAGTTTTCACAAGAAGTCATAAATTAATGTCATGTATAATAACTGTTTCATAGTGGTTGGGTCTACTTAACACATTAATGAAAATAAAAGTTAATAAAAACCGGTATCGTCTTTTAGTCACTGACGATACCGGTGATGAAAGTATTTATCCTCTTGGTCTGTAAACCTGAACGATCAGAAGCTTAAGAGCGGTGGTTCCTGTAATTATTGCAGAATGTGCTTGTGGACCTGAGATGATGCATTGGCCTTTTTTAAACTCTGCTGACTGGGTTTTTCCGTCATTTCCTGTTATATCACCAGTGCCCCCTTCCAATACATATATGACATGATCTGGGTGTGAATGCATTGGAATAGTATCTCCGGGTTTTGCATCGAATTCATAGGCTTTCATACCCAATGTATCTCCAAGAATAGTTGCAGGATAGCCCGCCGTTTTTGTCGGGTCCATTGCTGGATCATATCCAGGCATAGAGTTGGTTTCAGTTTTTACTGCATCTGTTTTCTTGGCATCATCTTTTTTGGGGTCATTACATCCAATAATAGCAAAAGACATCAGGAGGGCAAGAATAAAACTTGCATTAAATTTCTGTTTCATGTTTTAGAGTTTATAATTATTAAAAAAATGACATCCGTTGGTTCAATATTTTATACGGAAAGATATCCCGTTGACTTTTTTCAAAATCAGCAAGGTTCTCAATGATCAATATGTCCTTTTTCGACATACTTCCGGTGATTTAATACTGCAAAACTCTATTTTTCTTTCGATATCTCCCGAATATGGTATTCCTGTATCAGCGGAGGATTTTCGGGTGACAAGGTGAAATAAACTTCAATATTGGACTTTTCTCCCTCAATAATAAAAGAACCCCGCAGCTGGTTTTCGGGTTTTACTTCTTTTACGGCAATGATCTTGCCGGCTTTTGCATACAATTCTTTTGCGTATTTTTTTAATGTATCGATCGGATAATCTGGAAAAAAGTTTTCAGCGAAAATGCCGCTTTGTTCTGCGTTGTTCCAATCAGGTAAAATTTTCAGCAGGTCATTTTTTCTCTGCTCCAGAATTTTGGATGGCGGTAGTTGCATTGGTTTCAATCCTGCAATACTGATAATGGTATCCAGTATCTTAAGGTTCACAAACCCCATGGGCGCATAGGTTCGGTTAGAAAATGAAACAATACCGATACCATACTCCGGCATGATGCGCCACTGGCTGCCAAAACCCGGCAAACCGCCGCTGTGAGAAATATAGGTTCTGCCTTCACAGTCTTTCAGCCATCCCAAA
>CAYHPA010000102.1:0-11502 GCA_964358155.1 uncultured Chitinophaga sp. | reverse complement strand
TTCAAAAAATAATGAACCTTGATTTTGACAATATCCTTGCCGGCAACCTGCTGGTAAAAATGGATATTGCCACTATGACCCATTCACTCGAAGGAAGAAGTCCACTGCTTTGCAAAGGGCTGCTGGAATATGTCCCTTCCATCAGCGATTCTTATAAAATAAAGGGCACGCAGACAAAATATATCCTCCGAAAGCTTGCTGAAAAATATTTGCCGGCAGAACTCATCAACCAACCCAAGAGAGGCTTTGAAATTCCCCTAAAAAAATGGATTGACGGGGAGTTGAAAGATTTGATAGCATCCTATTTATTTTCTGCGGATGCTTATTACAGCAATTTTGTTGACAAATCTTTTGTTCAAAAACTTTGGGACAAAAAAATAAAAACAGGGGATGAGAAAAGGGCTAAGATGCTCTGGACGTTATTTGCACTGGAACTGTGGTACAGGAAAGTATATAAAGGAACTGTGTAATTATGCATGCTGAAAGAAAACGTGTAGCAATTATCGAAAATCATGAACTGGGGATTTATTCCATCCGGCATGACCTGGTGAAAGCCATTGCAGAAAAATATGATGTAACTGTGCTGACAGAAGTGGATGACTCATTCAAAAACGGCGACCTGGAAACTCTGGTTCATTTTGTAGATGTTGGAAAGGCGGTACTCAATCCTGCTACTGCAATAAAATATTACTCCCGACTTAAAAAAGCACTGCAACAGGCAAAACCAGATATCTGCATTACGTTTACTATCCGACCAGCTATTTATGGTAATCTTGTTACCAATAAATTAGAGATTCCTACTATTTCTACCATTACCGGTACAGGTCCTTTGTTCGACAGCAAAAGCATTTCTTATATCATTGCGAGACAGCTGTATAAACGAGTGCTGAAGAAAACAAAGTTTGTATTCTTCCCGAATTACGATGATCTGAATGGTTTTGTAGAAAGAGGTTACATAAAAAGAGAGCAGGCAAAAAGAGTTCCCGGCTCGGGCATTAATTATGAACAGTTTGCCCCACAGCCATCCACGAGAGGCAACGACGGAAAATTTGTTTTCCTGTATATCAGCCGGCTGATAAAAGATAAGGGAGTGATGGAATTTGTGGAAGCGGCTTCAATGCTTAAAGGCCAGTTTCCTCATGCAGAGTTTCATATCGTTGGCCCCTTGTGGACGGGCAATAAAAAATCACTTACCGTGACAGCTGATGAGTTAAAGGGATGGATTGACAGGAACTGGATTGTTTATCATGATAAACAAAAAGATGTAAGGCCTTTTATCGCTAATGCAGATTGTATCGTGATGCCCTCTTACCGGGAAGGGATGAGTAATATATTGCTGGAAGGCGCCAGTATGGCAAAGCCATTGATCGCTACAGATGTTACCGGCTGCCGGGATATAGTGGAACACGGGGTGAACGGTTTGCTTTGTAAAGTAAAAAGCGGGACTGACCTGGCCGAAAAGATGAAACAAATGATGAGCTTATCTTCTGAGGAAAGAGAAGCGATGGGAAAGAGGGGCAGAGAGAAAATTATAAAAGAATTTGATAAGAGGATTGTCATTCAAAAATACCTGGAAGCAATAGAAGAGGTTTTACATGGAAAATAACAGGCAACATGCATTCACTTTGTCCATTGACTGGGAGGATTTTGGTCAACTGCTGGGAAGAGATCGTTCAGGTGTTTTGACTCCGCCATTGCCCAAAACAATTGACCGGCAGACAGACATCATGCTGGAGATGCTGGATGAGACCGGAAAGAAGGCGACCTTTTTTATTCTCGGTATGCTGGCGCAGCACCGGGCAGACCTGGTAAAAAAAATTGCAGCAGAAGGACATGAGATTGGGTTGCATGGCCAGTACCATATCAATATGCGGAAGCTGACAAGGCAGCAGGCCTATAACGATATCAGTGAATCTCAGAAACTGGTGACGGATATTATCGGCGGGCCGGTGTATGGCTACAGGGCCCCTTATTTTTCCATTGATGAAAGCAATCTGTATGTACTGGAAATACTGACTGAACTCGGGCTGATCTACGACAGCAGCATTTTCCCTATCAAATTAAAAAGATATGGAATGGCCAACTTTAATAAGGCCGATGCGTTATACAGTCTGCCGAACGGAAAAGAAATAGTGGAATTGCCGCTTACGGTAGCGCCATTCAACGGGAAGGATATTCCGATTGCCGGCGGAGGTTATATGAGGGCCTTTCCAAAATTCTTTCTGAACAGGATGTTTAAAAAACTGGATGCACATCAGCAGGATGTGATGCTCTATATGCATCCTTACGAATTTGACACCAAAAGAATTGACTGTTCAACAAATTATCCGGACACTGGGAGGTACTCAAAAGCAAAAACCTTTTTAATTAATTTGCGCTGGAATTTATTCCGGAAAAGCATCCGCGGAAAATTAAAATCATTATTAAACCAATACGAATTCATTACTTGTTTAAAAAAAGCAGAATATGTCAAAAGCAACTCACACAGCCCAGCAGTACTGGGACGTCCGTAGCGATCTCTTTGCCAATTATTACAAAAAGCCTTCTTTCTTTGATAAGATGTTCCGCAAAGCAGTTTATACCCGGACAGCTGTTGCACTAAAAGCCATAAAGGAGTTTGGAAAATGCTCCGTGCTCGATATCGGTTCAGGTCCCGGGGTAAACAGTGTAACCTGGCTAAAAAATTCCGAAGCGTCTTTCCTGCTGGGGATTGATTTTGCCGAAAAGATGAATGAATATGCAAGAAAAAATGCAGAAAACGAAGGGGTAGGCGCCCGTTGCAAATTTGTGGAAGGCGATTTTCTTATGTATGATTTTGGAGTTGATAAATATGATGTGTCTGTAGCGGTGGGTGTGACGGACTATGTAAAAGACATGGATGTATTCCTGAAAAAAATGGATATTGTTTCTAATAAGGCATTTGTATTATCATGGCCATTGAATGGTTTGCGGATGGCATTGCGGAGATACCGCTATACCTGCCCGGTCTATCATTATAATGAAGCCGATGTTCGCCGTTTGCATGAGGGCCTGCATTTTAAAAGCCTGGAGATAATACCGATGCAGGGAGGTATGGTAAGCGTTGCCAGGAAATAAACCAGGAAGTTGAGTACTTTATTGCTGCCCCCGCCATAGGCGGGGGCAGTTTCATTTTCAGCAGTTTAGCTGGCGGTTAGTTTTTTTTCTAAAGTGGTTATCGGAGATTTACGATTGCCCCCAGCGTACTAGCACCCTATTACAGGTTTCTTTGGATTGGTTTCTTGCAACCCGGATAAATGGATTTTATTTTTAACCCGAAATCCAATCAATCCAAACAGATGAAAACCACAATCAAAAAACCAGTGGCTATTGTTGGCTATTCAGGCCATGCTTATGTCATCATAGACATACTGCTCAGCGCCGGGCGACTGGTAACTGCCTACTGTGACAATGAAGAGAAAGAGTTCAATCCTTATCATCTTACTTACCTTGGCAAAGAGTCTGATGTTGTCAACAAACTGAAGAAGTTTGACTACTTCGCTTGTGTGGCGCATAATGGCATTCGTCAAAAGATACACGAGAACCTGAGCAAGTTTCTCGGCAACCCGATCAGTGCCATTCATCCCAGCGCCGTTATTTCCGGCTCAGTAAAAATGGGCGATGGAATAATGATAGCTGCGAATGCTACATTGAATCCGTTGGTTCAATTGGGAAAAGGAGTCATCTGCAATACATCCAGCAGTATAGACCACGAATGCATCATCGGTGATTTCAGTCATATTGCTCCCAATGCAGTATTGTGCGGAAATGTTACTGTCGGAAAAGGGACTTTCATCGGCGCTAATTCAGTAATTCGCCAGGGAATTAAAATTGGCAACAATGTAATCATTGGTGCAGGTACAGTAGTAGTGAAAGATGTTCCCGATAATATGACGGTAATAGGCAATCCAGCCCGCGCACTGTCAAAGAAACCAGCCCGCAAACTGGTAGCTGCATAATAATTTTTAAAATACCATTTAACCGATAATCCCGTAAACCCGCTGAAAACCTTCGGCGGGTTTTTTGTTCTTTGATATTGAAAGCCAGCATCCATACCGGCAGGAGTCTCGGTAAATCTTAATACCTTCGCAACCATTGATTAGCAGTATAATTCATTCCTTGTAATGCCAAAAGACCCGAAGGATTTCCGGATATTATTTCTACGAAAAAGGGATAACCAATATGCCCAGCGGGCAGAGGATTTTGTCCGTAAGAATTTTCAGCAATCGTTAGTTTTTACCGGAGGACGGAAAGACAAGCTTCCGGATGAGGTGCTGAACTGGAAGGGCGACCTGTTCATATCTTTTATATCATCATGGATATATCCGAAGCAGTTGCTCTCCAGTGCCAGTATAGCTGCTATCAATTTTCATCCCGGCAGCCCGGAATACCCGGGAACAGGTTGTACCAATTTTGCCATATATAATGGAGAGAAAGAGTACGGTGTCACCTGTCATCATATGAATGCGGGGGTGGATTCGGGAAATATCATTGCTGTAAAAAGATTCCCGGTAACAGACCAGGACACGGTGTATAAAGTGACACAAGATTGCTACAAGCTGATAGAAGAAATGTTTTATGAAATAATGAATGGGTTTTTAAAAGGACAGCCTTTCCCGGTGAGCAGTGAAAAGTGGAAAAGAAAACCGTACACCCGGAAACAATTGGATGAACTTTGCCATATAAGACCCGAAATGAGTGAGGAAGAAATTAAAAAAAGAATAAAGGCCACTACCTACAAAACGGCGTGGGCTTTTACTAAAATTGGCAATCATATTTTTAAACTATCAGATTTCGTATAAACTTATTTTTAGAGAATAAAATTTAATTAAAAACACTCTTCATGCTTTGAGGTGCTAAAGCCCCTCCAGCGGAGGGGTTTGGGGAGGCCAAATAATGACCACCGATACAATTAAAAATATTTCCAAAAGCCCTGTTACAGGCAAGGAGTATGAAATTCCTGTCACTTCGGATGACAAAAAAGGAATAGATGCCTTTATAGCCTTACATCCCGGGAAAAAAGTGGTGGTGGTGCAGGGCCTTGGCTTTGTAGGTTCGGTAATGGGCCTTGTTGTTGCTAATGCTTTGACAGAGGAATATGCGGTAATTGGCATTGACCTGCCAACACCTGCTTCTTACTGGAAGATCCGCTCTATCAATGAGGGAGTATTTCCTGTTATTGCCAGCGACCCGAAGATTGAACTGTATTATCAGAATGCGCTGAAGAAACGAAACTATTATGCAACTTTTGATAGCTATGCCTACAGCAAAGCCGATGTAGTGGTAGTAGATATAAACCTGGATGTAAAGAAACAATCTTCCGGCACAAACGAACCAGGAGGCTATAGTGTTGATCTGTCTCCTTTCAAAAAAGCAATTGAAGCTATCGGCAATAACTGTAAAGAGGATGTGCTGGTGCTGGTGGAAACAACCGTTCCCCCTGGCACATCTCAAAAAATAGTGAGGCCAATTTTAGAAGAATGTCTTTCCAAAAGAGGATTGCCAACGGATAAACTGAAAGTTGGTCATTCCTATGAAAGAGTGATGCCCGGTCCGAAATACATTGATTCTATCCAGAATTTTTACCGGGTGTTTGCTGGCACAGATGAAAAAAGTACTGATGCGGTTGAGGGATTCTTAAGGACTGTTATCAGGACGGATGAATATCCGCTGACAAGACTGGGAAATACAAATGCTACCGAAATGGCCAAAGTGCTTGAAAATTCTTTCCGTGCCATGAATATTGCCTTTATGGTGGAGTGGAGCCGCTTTGCTGAGGAAGCCGGGGTAGATATTTATGAAGTGGTGAATGCCATCCGGATGCGGCCGACACATAAGAACATCATGCTGCCGGGATTGGGTGTTGGTGGTTATTGTTTGACAAAAGACCCTTTGTTGGCGAGTTGGGCAAGAATGAATTTATTTGACAGCGAGGAAAAGCTCGGGCAAAGCGAAACGGGAGTGCATATCAATGATAAGATGCCTTTGTATGCTTTTGAATATCTGCAATCCCAATACAAAGGTTCATTGGCTGGAAAAAAAGTTTTATTACTCGGCGTAAGCTACCTGAATGATGTAGGTGATACCCGCTACACACCGGTGGAAGGATTTTATGACCAATTAGAAATAGAAGGATGTGACATTACCCTGCATGACCCGCATGTAAAGTATTGGGAAGAGAAAGACCTGTGGGTAAACCAGGACCTTGGTGCATTGCTGAAGAATTTATATGATTTTATTGTTATTACTACCGGACATAAGGATTACAGGAGTAACCCGGTATTGATTGAGGAAATGAAGGAGTTGCCGGCATGCTGGGTGTATGATACTATTGGTGTGCTGACTAATGAAGAAATAAAATCTTTATCGGAGAAACATACAGTGAAAGTGATTGGAAGAGGTGATTTGTAGGGCCTCCCTGCCCTCCGACGGAGGGTTCCCGAACTCTGATATTTTGAAGAGTTATTTTAGCTCCC
Organism: uncultured Chitinophaga sp.; assembly: GCA_964358155.1. Taxonomy (GTDB): domain Bacteria; phylum Bacteroidota; class Bacteroidia; order Chitinophagales; family Chitinophagaceae; genus JJ008. The sequence continues at coordinate 5,008 of CAYHPA010000102.1, read as the reverse complement.
GTAGGGGCGAATGGCTGGTAGATAGAGTGTAATCAGAACCCCGTAGGGGTTCAATGTCGGTAGCTCCGGGTGCAACCCGGAGGTTGAAATGTGATAGGATTTTCGAAGCCCCGTAGGGGCGATATATTTTGATGAATAGAATTGCCGAACGATGAAGAGTGTCCTTCGTTGCCTCGGGATAAACTTGCAAGGGACGATGCTCAGGGAACCGAAGCTGGTATAAAAATTAAACCGTCAGGCCGCATAAGCGTCCCGACGGACAAAAAATGTTTATGAGTAAAAACGTATTGTTATTAGGCGGAGCGGGGTTTATCGGCTTCAACATTACAAAATACCTGGCGGAAAACCGGGATTACAAATTGACGATAGCTGACAACTTTGCAAGAGGCAAGCAGGATGATTATTTTACTGAACTTGTCAATAAACATAATATAAGAGTAGTAGCCGGCGACTTTACGATACCGGAAACATTTGATCAACTGGAGTCGTCTTACGACCAGGTATATATGCTGGCTTCTGTAGTAGGTGTTGACAATGCCAATTCCATCCCACACGAGATCATTCGAATAAACACCGCATTAATTTATAACACACTGGAATGGGTTCGCCGTTCAAAGATTGGCAAAGTATTATTTACTTCTACTAGTGAATGTTACGCCGGAACTATAGAGGCTTTTGGATATGTGACACCCACACCGGAAGAAGTTCCTTTATGCATACAGGATATCGGTCATCCGAGATTTACCTATGCGGTGACAAAGATGCTGGGCGAATCCGGTTTCTTGAATTACTCAAGGATACTGGGTTTTGAAGCGACCATTGTCCGCTATCATAATGTATATGGGCCAAGAATGGGTTTCAAACATGTGATTCCCCACCTTGTAGTAAGGTACAGGAAGAATGAAGATCCCTTTAAGGTGTACGGACACGACCAGACAAGGGCATTCTGTTATATCAGTGATGCAGTGGAAGGAACGGTGCTGGCAATGGAGCAACCAAATACGAATGGAGAAATCTATCATATCGGCACACAGGATGAGATAAGCATTGGGGAGGTGATTCATTATGCCGGAGAATTAATGGGCTATACAGGAACATTTGAGAATGCGCCAACCTACCCCGGCTCAGTAAGTCGTCGCTGCCCGGATATTACTAAAGCCAGAACCCAATTAGGGTTTGAGCCGAAAATAATGTGGAAACAAGGATTGAAAGAAACGGTAGAATGGTATAACCAATATCTTGAATCAGGAAAATTAGTGTATGAGTAATGAAAAATTGATCCCGTTAAGCGTTCCCAACATTGCGGGTAATGAATGGAAATATGTAAAAGATTGCCTGGATACCGGCTGGATATCTTCAGTCGGCTCTTATGTTACCCAGTTTGAACAAATGGTTGCCAATTTTGCAGGGGCAAAATATGGAGTCGCCGCTGTAAATGGTACCGCCGCTTTACACATTGCATTATTGTTGAGTGGAGTGAAGCAGGACGATTATGTCATTCTCCCCAACCTCACTTTTGTTGCTTCTGCAAATTCAATAAAATATTTAGGCGCAGATCCGATACTGATTGATGCAGACCCCAACTTGTGGCAGATGGATCTTGACCTGCTGGAAGAATTTTTGGAGAATGAAACAGATGAGAAAGATGGCAGTTTGATTTATATAAAAGACGGCCGGCGTATCGGCGCCATCATGCCGGTGCATATATTGGGCAATATGTGCGATATGGACAGATTTCTTTCTATTGTAAAAAAATATCCATTACCTATTGTAGAAGACGCAACGGAGTCATTAGGCACAAAATACAAAGGCATAAATGCTGGCCGGTTCAGCCCGCTGGCTTGTTTGAGTTTTAATGGCAATAAAATCATTTCTACAGGCGGTGGCGGCGTGATAATAACAGATGATGAGGCGTTGGCCAAACATGCCAAACATATTACCACAACGGCTAAAGCGAGTACAGATGAATATTATCATGATGAAGTAGGATATAATTACCGGTTGGTAAATGTGCTCGCTGCAATCGGCGTAGGACAGATGGAGTTGCTGCCTTCTTTCATCAAAAGAAAAAAAGAATGTGTTGCTTTTTATAAAAAAGAATTAGCAGGCGTTGCCGATATCCGTTTCCAGCAGGAGTTACCGGATGTAGAAACCAATGGCTGGTTATTCACTATTCAGACGGATAAACAACAACAATTGTTAAGTCACCTGAATGCCAATAAAATCCTAAGCCGTCGTTTCTGGATGCCGATGAATAAACTGCCAATGTATAAGGATTGCGTTTATGTTCATAAAAAGGACAATGCAGATTATATCTACAACACCTGCCTCAGCATACCATGCTCAACTAATATTACGGACGAAGAGCTGGCAATTGTGATAAATGAAATTAAAGCAGCCATTGGCTAGTCTATGTACAAGTTCATCAAACGTTTTTTTGACATTATCTTTTCGTTTATTGCGATTATATTATTGCTGCCCATTTTTATTCCCATCATTATTTTACTGTTGCTTACCGGCGAACATGAAGTTTTTTTTCGGCAGGAAAGGGTGGGTTATAAAAACAAGATATTCCGCATTTGGAAATTTGCCACCATGCTGAAGAACAGTCCCAATATGGGCGATGGTGATATTACCAAAAGGGGTGACACCCGGATTACTCCCGTTGGAAAATTCTTACGGCAAAGCAAACTGAATGAACTGCCACAGGTAATAAATATCCTGACAGGTGATATGTCATTCGTAGGGCCCCGGCCATTGATGAAGGTAGGGTTTGACCGGTATTCTGATGAAATGAAAGCCAGGGTATATAATGTAACACCGGGCCTTACCGGGATCGGTTCTGTTCTTTTCAGGGATGAAGAACTCATTATTACCAACAGTAAACTTCCTCCGCATGAATGTTACCGTGTAGTGATATTGCCATTCAAGGGAGCATTGGAAGTGTGGTACCAGCAGCACCGGAATTTTTACACCGATTTCATGATCATGTTCCTAACGGCATGGTATGTCGTATTCCCAAAAAGTAAGCTTGTGTACAAAGTTTTCCCTTCACTTCCCCAAAGGCGGTTTTGAATTTGTAATTTTGATGTATTCTGAATGTTGAGACTTTTTTCCAAATCAAAAGCCGCAGCCGCCCGTGCTGACCTCAGTTTGCTGAAGACGGATATGCATTCTCATTTGCTTCCGGGCATAGATGATGGCTCACCTGATATTAAAACATCACTTGAACTGATAAAAGGGATGATGGAACTGGGCTATACCAAACTCATCACCACCCCGCATATCATGTGGGATATGTATAAGAATACAAGTGAGGTCATTTTACAAAAACTGGAATTGTTGAGAACTGCCGTGAAGGAAGAGGGGCTGAATGTTGAAATAAACGCCGCCGCCGAATACTTTCTCGACGACTATGTGGCAGGAATTGTAAAAAATAATGAACCGCTGCTCACTGTCAGCGGGAATATGGTGTTGGTTGAATTTTCTATGGCGCATCCATCCATGAGCCTGAAAGATATTTTATTTGATATGCAAATGCAGGGTTATCAGCTCATCATTGCACATCCCGAACGGTACATATACCTGGAAAGGAGCAAAGAATTCTATGACGAACTAAAAGATATTGGCTGTCTTTTCCAGGCTAACCTGCTTTCATTGACCGGGTTTTATGGCAAATCACAGCAGGAACTTGCGCAATATCTGATAAAAAAAGGCTATTACGACTTACTGGGCACCGATCTTCATAGCGGGAGGCACCTGGATGCTTTGCATAGTCCGGAACTGGGAAGTCATCTGCAAAAAATCCTTGATTCGGGTAAAATCATAAACAGCCAGTTATAATATTCAGGATTTCCTGAAAATGCCAAAGAGGCATATAACCAGAAAACATATTTACAAATTTTGTTGCCAGGCTGCCAAACGTACAGAATAGCCGATCTGGCAAGACAATTGTCCCGTATTTACAAATGATTACTTCCGATAATATACAGCCTGGATTTGAAGAACTGTTGCTCAGTAACACCGGTTTCCTGCGCCCTTTTGCCATCAGCCTGACAAGGGATACAGAAGCCGCCAACGATCTTTGCCAGGAAACCCTGTACAAAGCACTTGCAAACCAGGAAAAATATCATTCAGGCACTAACATCAAAGCATGGCTGTTCACCATCATGCGGAACATATTCATCAATGATTATCGCAGAAAGGTCAAACAAAAAACTTTTTTGGACAGCACTCCGCAAGAATACCTGGTCAATTTTAAACAAGCTATGATTCCCAATGCCGCCGAAAGCGAAATGCGGGTGAAGGAAATTAATAAAGCCATTCAGCAATTACCCGGAATATTTAAAACTCCTTTTTTGTTGTACTTTGACGGGTATAAATACAACGAAATCGCTGAAGTGCTTCATGAACCGCTTGGAACCATCAAAAGCAGGATTCACTTTGCAAGAAAATTACTGAAGGAGCAGATCAGCCGGTTCTAAAATCTTTTCTGTGGCTGAAAAATCTGTAATAGTTATCGGAAGTGGATTTGCCGGATTGTCCGCAGCATCTTTTATGGCCAAAGCCGGCTGGGATGTGACGGTCATTGAGAAAAATGCCATTGCAGGCGGCAGGGCAAGGCAATGGAAAGAAAACGGATTCACTTTTGACATGGGCCCCAGCTTTTACTGGATGCCCGATGTGTTTGAGAGATACTTTGCACAGTTTGGGAAAAAGGTAACAGATTATTATTGCCTGCAACGGCTTGACCCATCATACCGGGTTTACTGGAACGACAGTTACACAGATATCTCCGCCAATTTTGAAGAACTGAAAAAGCTATTTGAATCACTGGAGCCTGGCAGTGCTGCAAAACTGGAAAACTACCTTAGTGAAGCAGCATACAAGTATAAAGTAGGTATGAATAAATTGGTGTATAAGCCCTCCAGGTCAATAGTTGAGTTCCTGGACTGGCAAACCATCAGTGGTGTTTTCAAACTGCAGGTATTTTCATCTATCAGCAAAC
>CAYHPA010000101.1:0-11547 GCA_964358155.1 uncultured Chitinophaga sp. | reverse complement strand
CGTTGAAGTTCAAGGGAAAGAAAGTTTTGGTAGTCGGAGACGTGATGCTGGATACCTATATGTGGGGCAGGGTAGACCGCATTTCGCCGGAGGCGCCGGTGCCCGTCGTTTCATTGCATCATAAAGAATACAGGATCGGCGGTGCAGGCAATGTGGCATTAAATTGCCAGTCGCTCGGGGCACAGGTAACCGTTATTTCCGTTACCGGAAATGATACGGAAGGGCTCCTGTTGCAGGAACTGCTGGACGGTAACAATATTGATTCTTCTTACCTGGTACAAAGCGCAGACCGCATCACTACCAACAAGACCCGCATCATCAGCCGCAACCAGCATATGATGCGGCTGGATAATGAGATAACCACTGATCTGAACAGCAGCGACGAAAAAGCTCTGCTGGATAAAGTGAAGGCATACATTGCTGCCACGGATCCCCATGTTATCATATTGGAAGATTACAATAAAGGAGTGCTCACGGCGAATGTAATTCAGCAGGTGATTGAACTTTGTCATGAAGCAGGTATCATTACAGCTGTTGACCCCAAGCGTAAAAATTTCTTTTCCTACAAAGGGGCAGATATTTTCAAACCAAACCTGAAAGAAGTAAAAGAAGGATTGAACCTGCTTTTTGAAGATATCAGCCTGCCCTTGCTGAAAAATATTCATAAAGAACTGCATGCCCTTCTTCAGCATAAAATATCGTTTATTACGCTCTCTGAAAAAGGTGTTTTTTACCAGCAGGATGAAAAAGCGGCTATTATACCATCACATATCCGGAGTGTGGCTGACGTTTCCGGCGCCGGTGATACGGTGATAGCGGTGGCATCACTCGTTTATGCTGCTACCAAAAACATACATCTTATGTCTGAGATTGCCAATATAGCCGGTGGACTGGTTTGCGAAGAAGTGGGTACGGTGGCAATCAACAAGGAGAAACTCCTTCATGAATGTGAATTACTGCTCTCCTGATTTTTTCCTAAGGTCATTCATGGCTTTGTTCAGTATCCCATCGTAATTAACAAATACCTCAAAGCCTATCTTAATAGCGGCAAAAATGAGTATGAAAATTTTTCCTGCACCAAAAGACAGGAACATACTTCCCAGTATGACGGTAAACTGCTGAATAAAAATACGGCCATAGGGCTGAAACATCAGCTGCATCATGGAAATGGTTTTGTATTGCCCGGGCCTTAAAAAATTCCAGACGAGGCTAAAGCCATAGCTGATAATAAATCCGATCAGCATATACCAGGCATCCGGCCCGATATAGCGGGGCCAGTGAATAAAGAAGTCGAAGAAACCGGCACGATACTGTTTGCCGATACCGGATACCTGCACGAACAGTCCGGTTTGTATGGCTACAAACATTCCGTAATGCATCAGGAAAAAAAGCATGAAGAAAAGCCCGGATTGTTTGGTACTCTTGCCTGCATTGTACCAATCGTCTTTTTTGCGGACTGCTGTAACAATCCCCAGTTTTAATAATGTGAACAGACCAACGATGATGGTCTCTAAAGCATACACCATAAATACTTCTACCGGGCTCCAATCCCATATAAACACACCCAGCACCGGCAGCAGGTTAGCGGCTATAACGAAATAATCGGCTTTTGAAAGTTTCTTTTTAAACATGATCCGGAAGTATAGTAGGCGGCAAAATAACTAATTTCGGGCTATGGCTTATACATTGGTTATTCATGGCGGTGCAGGCACTATCCGCAGGGAAGATATGGCGCCGGAACTGGAAAGAGCTTACCTGCAGGGGCTGCAAGATGCGCTGGCAGCGGGTTTCGCCATACTGGAAAAAGGCGGGTCAGCAGTGGATGCAGTAAGGGCTGCCACTATTTCACTGGAAGATAATATCCTCTTCAATGCGGGCAGGGGCTCTGTGTTTGGCAAAGACGGCAGCCAGGAAATGGATGCATCCATTATGGATGGAAAAACATTGATGGCGGGAGCCGTATCGGCAGTAAAAAATATCCGCAATCCCGTGGAGCTGGCTTATACCATCATGACCAAAAGCCAGCATGTGATGCTGAACGGGCAAGGCGCTTATGATTTTGCTGTAAAGCATCGGATAAAAACAGAACCGGATGAGTATTTCTTTTCGCAATTCCGGTACGACCAGTGGAAACAAATGCAGGGCAGCGGTGAGTTTGCGCTGGATCATGATGTAATTGTAAAGGACTCCGCCTTCGTTAAAACTTCGGCGGACAAGAAGAAGTTTGGAACTGTTGGCGCAGCCGCATGCGACAGCCATGGAAATATTGCTGCGGCCACCAGCACCGGCGGCATGACCAATAAACAGTTTGGAAGAGTAGGAGACAGCCCCATTATTGGCGCAGGAACCTATGCCAATAATAAAACCTGTGCTATCAGTTGTACCGGGCATGGAGAACCTTTTATCCGTGCCGTGACGGCTTATGATGTAAGCTGCCTGATGGAATACAAAGGGCTTTCTTTAGAAGAAGCCATGAATATAGTGGTGCATGATAAACTGATGAAGATTGATGGAGAAGGCGGCATGATCGGTGTGGATGCAAAAGGAAATGCAGCGATGGTCTTTAATAGTGAGGGGATGTACAGAGGGATGATTATAAGTGATGAGGGAAAAGAAGTTGCAATTTATAAATAAGGGGTTAGTATTTAATTCGTATGCAACCTGTATGGTGGTTGCATCTGAGAATTATCATGTGAAATATGTATGAGTAGAAATTTCTTTTTACTTGTTTTATTGTTTGTTGGTTTCGTCGGACAATGTCAGATAACCAGCGGCAAAGGATGCGAAGCAACGACTAATGTTGAAGTTCTCTTTGATTCAACCTTTAAGCAACTTACTGATAATCCTCATGTCGTCATTCAGTGTGGACCATGTCATTTTTTGAGAGCTGCTGATTCCAGTTATCAAATACTTGGCTTCACCATGAAATCGGAACTCATTACCGGCGAAATAAAAGAACGGGATGTTTCCGGTAATTTTTTAATAAATAATGCCTATGCGCATACCGATCTGTTTTTTTTTGAAAAAAGGCACTTACATTTATTTTTATTGTATCAAAGCACAAAAGCAAGGGCAGGTTTATTATTTAAAACCTTTTTCAATACTTAGAGATTAATCTATAGCATTAATGAAAAAATACGCCATCATAGTAGCAGGAGGTAGCGGAACAAGAATGGGAAGCAATCTTCCCAAGCAATTCATGCTGCTGAAAGGCAAACCTGTCATTTATCATACCATCAAAACTTTTCTTGAGGCATACGATGATATGCAGATCATCCTTGTACTACCTGCTGAATATTCTGATATCGGCCAGCAGATCATTGATGCCTATCTTGATAAAAGCCGGATTCGTACCACTGCTGGCGGCGACACAAGATTCCAATCCGTAAAGAACGGGCTGGCATTGGTGGAAGAGGAGTCTGTTGTGTTTGTGCACGACGGAGTGAGGTGCTTGTTATCAAGAGATCTGATACATCGCTGTTTTGAAAAAGCAGTGGAAAACGGAACGGCTATCCCCGCTGTTGTTTCAAGAGACAGTATCCGTTTGCTTGATAGTAATGACAGCAAAGCCTACGACCGTAATAAAGTGATGCTGCTGCAAACACCGCAAACTTTTCAGAGCAATATTTTACTTCCCGCTTTTAAGACTGAATACAGAAAAGAGTTTACTGATGAAGCCACTGTGGTGGAAGCAAGCGGAATCAAAGTATCACTGATAGAAGGTGAGGAGAATAATATCAAGATCACAACACCGGTGGATATGCTGATCGCTGAAAAAATATTGGACGGAAGGAACCCTGTATCGGGATTATAATATCTGGCCCCATCGGGGCGGCATATTAGTAGAATAGGTAAATAGAAAGAAACCGAGCTCCGTAGGAACGGCATATAATAATATTTCACCCCTACGGGGTTCAGATAAAAGGAATGCTTTTTTTCTACCGAGATTACACCCCGATGGGGTTTCTGAAATCATTTCTTCAGCCATTTCAGATAAAAGGGCAATCTGTTCATTTTTGCCTGGTAATAAACATCATTGAATGCGCCGAAACTGCTGTAAAAAGCAGCGAGACTCGGGAAATCAGATCCTTCAAAATCAAGGAACATAGGAATAGGGTTGCCTGCGTGATCTTTTATAAAAGCATCGATCAGGGCATGAGAAGCACCGATATTCCTTCCAGTCGGATCATTGCCTACAAGAATGTAGTAGGCTCGGTCGACATAATTGAAGAATACACAAGAGGCCACCAATTTATTTTCTGCTGAGAATACACCATATGTCATTGCCATTTTCTGGGGTTCTAAATATGCGTACAATTTTCGGAATCGGTCAATATTTTCTTTTGATTCGTTTCCATATCTTTTCATTTGTGCAACTGCGAGAGCGATGACATCTTCTACATCAAAGCTCTTTTGAATGGTACAGCCGGCATGGTATGCTTTCTTGATATTGCGCTTCAGATTCTCATTGTACTTTTCATAAAGTCTTTCATAAGATTCGTTCAACAATAAAACATAATTACTTCGGGGGGTTAAAAAAGTAGGCGGGGATTTGAAGATATTGTAACCATTCAGGGACTGATCGACATATTTGAATGATGCGGGAATGTTCTCTAGGAATTGATTGCATAATTCTTCTTTGTCCTGAATATTTGGACCAAACATACCTAACTGCGGAGTTAAAAAAGGCTGGTAAATATATTTGATACCATATTTTTTATTCCATGGCAGGGGCATTATAGCCTCATAGTCGTTCAGTACAAGCGCATCCCAGTTTTTTGCCATAGCATCCAAGTAAAATGAATAAGCATATATCAGCCCATTGGGTGCCTGTTCAATGCACTGATCCCATTTTTTTTTATCAATCTGCTGATTGCTGAGGTACTGTATGTTGTCCATGCCGCTCATCAGAAGTTGAGGTTGCGGTCTATTTTTCGCAGGTTGAAACCTCCGATGTCAATGGAGAAAGCAATTTTCTTCCAGAACCTTTCCTTTTTGGCAATGGTGGATTGAATATAATCCCTGTACACACTGCTGTAGATAAGCGGGATGTAAATATTCACGGTTTCTCTCAGCAGCGATATTTGCAAGCCTGCATCAAAAAGAAAGCGGTCGTTCTCTTCTTTATCTTTCCAGGCCTCGGCATTTGTTCCAATGTCCAGAAAAACTTTCAACGGAATCTTAACCGGCAGCATGCTCAATGGGTTGATGGCAGACGGGATTGTGGTATTGAAATTCGCAGCAATCAGCCAATCATCTGTTTTGCCCACTTTATCGGCGAGCAGCTCTGTTCGTACTTTAAATGCTCCGTCCCGTATCATGATCTGCTGACTGCTGAAGCCTTCAAATTTATTACGGGCAATAAAATATTCACTGTAGGTATAGTCTTCATAGCCATTAGGCCCGGTCATGTTCAGGTGATAGCGGTCGGTTGCAAATTGCTTTAATACCGTTTTGGAACTGGTATAAAAAAACTTGCCGGCAAACAAACGGACATTCAGCCCGCCTTCTTTTGGGTAATTAAAGAAATAATTTCCGGTAAAACCTGCACGGACAAAGTCCTTTCCCTGCTCTATTTTTAATTCACCACGGTAAGGATAAAGCACCCGGTTGTTTTCAATGACAAACTGTAGCTGGTTTAAAGTCCTGTTGTTACTGGTCTTCCTGTATTTGTCTGTTATAGTGGTATCAATGCCACTAATGACAGTATCCCTGTAAAAGCGCAATCCATCCTCGCTTACAAGAAAAGTTTTGAATTGAATGAAACGATTGAAATTGCTTCTTGCATTCTTTTCACGGAATGTAAGCTTGATGCCCGGCACAATTTTATGGTAACCCAAAAAAGTCTTTTTATTATCTGCACCGGTAAACTGGTCAACAGTAAATGCAGAGGCGGCCACGCCAATATCAACCGACCTGAATAAACTATTGGAATAATGGCTGTAAGAAGCAAAACCAAGGCCGCTCATTCTCTTTGAACCGATACCATACATAGGCGCTACAAGGAACTGGAATTTTGATGGCGGCAATTTTGCATTGGTAACAAATGCGCCTACCATTAGTTTATCATAACTGTTCACACCGATGGCGGGGCTGTACAGTACCAAATCTTTACTGGGGTTATTGCCATAATCCATCAGTGATTTAAAATCAAAAAGGAATACCGTTTTTGTCCCGCTTCGCTGTTGGTTGGGCAATGTGCCGGTTTTGCTGAGGTAAGAAAAAAAGGAATCAAGATTATTGCCGCTCACTTCTTCCATGAGTTTTTTAAAATCTTCCGGCTGTGGGTGTTTGAACTGCCAGCGACGGTAATATTCCTGCATGGCCCGGTTAAATGTTACAGTGCCCAGTTGTGACTCAAGATAGCGGAGCCATTCAGCCGTTTTGTAATAGGCTACCAGGCCATAGTTGGCTTCGCTGTATTTTTCTGAGGACAGTTCGATGGGCTGATCTGTTTTTGTTACGGCTTTTGTTTCAAAGGCAATTCTTTCTAATTGTGGTTGTTTCCCATATTTGTTAAGCTGATATTTAGCATCATAATAACTGTTGATACCTTCATCCATCCAGGGATGTTTTCTTTCATTGCTGCCGAGGATGCCATAGAACCAGTTATGCCCTATTTCGTGTGCAATGGTGTGATCCAGTTCTTTTACATTAGCCGTTGGTGAAATAACAGTGATGGTAGGGTATTCCATACCACCGCCAAAACTTTCAGGGCCTTGCACAACACTGACGATATTGTAGGGATATTCTCCAACAAGAGAAGAGTAATGGCGAACTGCATCCTTGCTATACTTTACAGCATTGGACCATTCCTCTTTATAATCCGGAGTGTAATAGGTAAAAACATCAATAACACGGCCTGAAGCCAGCGCACAGGTATCATGACTTACAATGAAACGTTTATCAGCAAACCAGGCAAAATCATGTACATTATTTTGTTTGAACTGAATCCTTTTGGTCTCTGTAGTGGAAGGAGGAAAAGCGTTGGTAATTGTTTTAATCTGTCCGCCGGGAGTTTTTTGTTTTTCAACAACAGGTTTCCAGGCAAATGATGCCCTTGTTTTCAGCCATTCTTTTTCTTCCGCATTCTGCAAGTCACCCGTTGCGCCCACAACGTAGTTTTTGGGAATGGTAATGCTCACATCATAACTTCCGAACTCGCTGTAATATTCTCCCTGGTCAAGATAGGGCATCGGGTGCCAGCCATTTTTATCATATACGGCCGGCTTGGGAAACCATTGTGTGGCCTGATAGCTCTGCCCGTCATGCCCGCCTCTTGAGAAATTGAAAGGCAGCTTGACATGAAAGGGAGTGGAAATGCTGATATTTTGCCCCGGTGCAAGCGGAGAGGGCAGTACCAGTTTTACAATATCAATATGACTGGGATGATCTTCCACAACGGCAGTGGTGCTGTTTACTTTAAAATCAAGCCGGTTGAGATAGCCTCTTTGTTCTTTTTCGGAAAAATAGAATTTGGTGCTGCCGTTTTCCAATGTTTGATCGGTGAAAGCGGTCCTGTCGTTCTTGTAAGCATTGGGCCAGAGATGAAACCAGATGAATGTTAATGTATCAGGTGAATTATTGATGTATTCAATTTTTTCAAACCCGTCTAATGTGTGTTCTTTATCGTTCAGGGAAACGTCAATGATATAGTTGACTTGTTGCTGCCAATATTGGGAAAAAGCTGTGAGCTGTAAGCTTTGAGCTGCGAGCAGTAAGAAAATGAATTTTCTCAAAAGGTTGGAGTTTAGTCAAAAATAAAACTAAATCTGCTCCCGACAGCTATCGGAATTAAAATGACCTACTTTCCTTTTCCCTTAAAGATGATTCTCAGCGTATGTATCATGATCTTGAAGTCGAGGGCCAGCGAAATGTTTTCAATGTACAGCAGGTCGAATTTGCTGCGTTCAATCATCTGCTCGACATTTTCAGCATAGCCAAACTGCACCATGCCCCAGCTTGTAAGGCCAGGTTTCACTTTCAGCAGGTATTTGTAATAAGGTGTGCGGGCTATTACCTGGTCGATATAATATTTTCTTTCCGGCCTTGGTCCTACCAGGCTCATTTCTCCAAGTAAGATATTCCAGAGCTGTGGCAATTCATCAATCCGCCATTTGCGCATAGCTTTTCCCCAACGGGTAATGCGGGGATCATTTTCAGAAGAAAGCGCAGGGCCCTCTTTCTCTGCATCGTTTACCATTGACCGGAATTTATACATCCGGAATGCTTTGCCTTTGTATCCAATTCTCTCCTGCGAAAAAAATATGGGCCCTGCGGAAGAAAACTTTACCCTTATCGCTGCATACAGCATGAGAGGAGACAAAAGCACCAGGCCTAACAGTGCAGTTATTACATCAATCAGCCGCTTGGCATTCTGTTGCCATTCTGGCATCAGCCCGGTCTTCAGATCGATCAAAACGGCCCCCATTACATTACTGGTCTTTACAGAACCGGAAAGTATATCCAGTGTGTTGGGTTGGATCTTTATCTCTACATCCTTTTCGCTGAGGCGGTTGATGATGTTTTCCAGCATGGATTGTTCACTCTTTTCCATAGCCAGCACCACCAGTTTTATATTGTTATCATCAATGATCTTTTCCAGTTCTTTCACAGAACCCAGTTTGGGTATCATTTTTTGGATACCATTTTTACTGCTTTCATCCGGGGTAATGAAACCGGAATAGCGATAACCCCCATCCAGCAGATTTTTTTGGGTTTCTTTATATATCTGCACCGCATTATCCTGGCTGCCCACCATCAGGGTGTTAAAAAATACTTTTCCGCTGAGCAATTGTCGTTTTGCTTTATTAAGTATCAGCCATCTTCCGAGAAATGTAAGGGTGAAATGGACACCTGTCAGTACTGCAAAGGCGATATAGTAATAAGAGAGACCGCTGTGCGGGTCGTTCAGCACAAATACGATCATCAGTGCAATGCTGCCAATAAGTGTACAGACGAAACTGAGGGTGAACTCTTCCAGTCTTGATTTTTTATACAGGGCATGATAGGTTCCTGCCAGAGTATAAAGCATGAGCCATCCGACGGGAACAATAAACAATATGAATAACCATGATCGGGTGCCGATGGGATAGGCCCCTGCATCTTCCAGCATCCGGGCACGGAAAAAATAAAAAAGAAGCCAGGCAGCAGCTGCCATGACGTAATCAATAGCTGCATACCAGCCAATAGCTATTTTTTTGCCGGATTGCATTAACGGGTAATGATGTTGTTGCCAATTTTTTCCAGTATCTGGTGCGCCACATCCATGGCCATCAGGCCGTCTATTTCAGACACGATGGGTTTAGTATTATCCAGGATAGCATTTTTAAACAAGGTCAGCTCTTCTTTTATTGCATTTACTTCCGGAACGACGGGGCTGGCTATTGCAATGGTTTTTTTACCGGATGAAGTTTCAATGTCGAAGGCAAACACATTGGAATCCTGTGGTTCTTTCAGCCGGATGACTTCTGTTTTTTTGTTCAGGAAATCCATGCCGATATAAGAGTCTTTTTGGAACAGGCGGATCTTTCGCATTTTTTTCATGGAAATACGGCTGCTCGTCAGGTTGGCCACACAGCCATTATCAAATTCAATGCGGACGTTGGCGATGTCCGGTGTTTCCGTCATTACACCCACACCGCTGGCGGAGATATTCTTTACATCACTCTTCACCAAACTCAGGATGATGTCAATATCATGTATCATCAGGTCAAGGATCACACTCACTTCTGTTCCCCTCGGGTTGAACTGTGCCAGGCGGTGCACTTCAATGAACATCGGGTTCAGAGGCATGTCTTTGATGGCGAGAAAGGCAGGGTTGAACCTTTCCACATGTCCCACCTGGCATTTAATGCCTGATTCTTCCACCAGTTTTACCAGCAGCCTTGCTTCTGTCATCGTATTGGCCAATGGCTTTTCTACAAAAACATGTTTGCCTTTCTTGATGGCTTTTTCGCAGAGCTCAAAATGGTAATTGGTAGGCGCTACCACATCTATCACATCACAGGCATCGATCAATGCATCGGCATCCACAAAGCGGGGTAACTGGTATTTGTCGGATACATCTTTGGCGGTTTCATCATGCGGGTCATAAAAGCCGGCCAGTTCGGTGCCAGATATCTCTTTCCAGTTGTTCAGGTGAAATTTTCCCAGGTGACCCACCCCAAAAACGCCAATCTTGAGCATATTGATTTATTAATGGGCAAAGATACGGGAGGCTGTGTAGTTAATTGGTTAACTGGTGGATTGGGTAATTGGTCTTTATGCTACGAGTTTTTGCATGTGCGAACGACCCTAATGTTTGATGCCTGATCCCAATTAACTAATCAACTAATTAACCTGAAAGGCAGAGATCATTTTAAAATAGGAGACCTGTCAACATAAGATGGGTGATAAATGAACATACAGGTGCCGCCTTTAATGGTATTGATAATGGGGCGTGATACCTGTACAGGAACGGCAGGACAGCCCTGGCTGCGGCCGATATAACCCTGTGCATTCACAAAATCCTGCGAAACATAAGGAGCGCCGTGTACAACGATCCCTCTTTCATAGGCATTATCGTTGATGCCTCTTTCCATACCTTCCAGCTTCAGCGAATAACCGTTTTTCCCCTCATAGGTCTCTGCGGTGATGTAAAAACCGGGGCTGCTCATATAAGAAGCATTCTGGTTGGAGAAATAAGTGGCCTGTTCACGGCCGGTATTTCTGCCATGTGCCACAAATGTGTTGAAGAGTACCTTGTAGTTTTTTATATCCAGTACGAACAATCTTTTTTTATTACTGGGCTGGCTGAAGTCGATGATGGAGATAATGGAGTCGTTTATCAGTTTACCTTCTTCTACCAGTTTGTCCAATCCTTTTTTGGCAAAATCAAAAGCCTGCTGGCTCAGCCCGGCCAGGCTTAGCTGCAAACTGTCGTAAGCTGATCTTAATGAAGGAAGGAACTGCAAAGAGTCATCAATCCCTTTTTTATTGTAATTATCTGTATGAAAGAAAAACTTGCTGCCACCGGTGGCAGATTTGGCAAATGCAAAAGGCAGATGCAATATCGCAATCACGAACGATGAAACAAGAAGATAGAAGCCCCTGAACTTTTTCCTCATTACTATTTTTTAACCGTTAACCAATGTTCTCCGAAGAAGTCCTTTCGGACAACAAACGTTGAATTAAGCGTCTTCTTATCGGGGTACTGGTATTTTTTTGTTAACAGGCAATCAACAAAAATGCCCGTGAACTCTCACCGGGCAGTTGAATTGGATTAGGTGCAAATGTAGCCCTGAAAAGCCAAGGCTGTGTAGAATTAATTCATGGAATTGTAAAATGTTGAGATGAATCATCCAGTGGGAAAATGCAAACGATTGTAGTTTGGATATCTTATTGTTCAACTATCCTTTTTGTAGTATATAGTTTACAAGCTTGCGATAAAATGTGTATTGTTTCGCAGTTTTGTTTCTTTCAGTTATTGAAAAAGGATATTGCAAGTTGCTTTCCTGCCTTTTCAATTGGGCAAAAACATTTGGCTAAAAAAGGCTGCAGAGCTAT